>JBHELG010000033.1:0-109183 GCA_046263195.1 Nitriliruptorales bacterium
AACCCTCGAAGGGTGCCCCCAGTGCATCGCCTACGGCGACGCCGACTAACGCCCCCCGAAAACGGTCCCGAGTCAGAGCGTCGTTCATGGTGCCCCGATCGTTAGATCCGCCGATTGCTCTTTGGCGTCAGCCAGACTCGCCCTCATCTGGTGTTTGTCTTCGGCCGGCGAAGCGCCATACAAGCACAGGACCCCCGGCCATCTCGTCGCGAAAAGGCCTTCGTGCCGCATGGTTGGTCGCGGCACTTACAGCGGGGGCAGTGTTTCTCGCGCGCGCTTCTCAGCGACGCCCTGGATCCACCCCGCTGGCTCGGAGGACTGGCAGAACACAGCCACGGGAAACCGAACCCCGATAGCGTCGAAGCGGTCCCTCGCAAGACCGGCTTGATTTTCCCCCATGGGGCGCAGCATTTGGAGCAGCCTCTTTGATCTGGGATGAGCCGATCGATACCTTCCTCCTACCCATGTTCGGTGGGGACCCTATGGGGAGGGGGTTCGATGTTTCGCGTGCGCTATCTGTTGGGATTGGTTACGGCTGTGGGGGTGATCCTGGCCGCGAGCGGAGTGGTGCCTGGAGTGGCCACCGCCCAGGAAAAGGACAGCTTCAACTGCCCGATAAGCATGGTCTGTTTCTACGATGACCCAGCGTTCAATTTCGATACCCAAACGTCGGCGCGTGGAAACCCCGAAGTCGTCATCGACCCGCGTCCAGCCACGGACGCATCCGAAGTGTGCAGCAGGCTGGAGCATCAGAAGGTCCCGTTCATGGCCGGGTCCGCGCGCAACAACACCGGGGATGCCTATCTGGAGTTGTTCGCCGACGACAATTGTTCGGCTCCGGTCGTGGAACCTGAGGGCGGCAATCTGGATCCTGGTGGCCGGGCCTACGAGGTCAATCCTCAGGCGCAGTCCTTCATGGTTCTGGATCTGTCGCGCGCGTCCGCGACCTCCGAGTCCGCCGAGCAGCAGCTTATGGAGGCTGGGGGACTCGACGATGACGAGGTCGACCTCGACGACGTTGGTGTCGATCACGTCGGCGAGCAAGAGGAGGTCTCCCAGACACGGCGGGACGTCAGTGAGCGTGGCGCATCCGAGCTCGCGCATGAGCGCTCGCGTCTGCGTCGTGTCGAACGGCTGCTCCTGGGGGATGGCCGTGAGGGCCAGGAGGTGGCTCCCGCCGGGACGGAGCTACAGCAGCTCGGCTTGGACGAGCTCGAGCAGGGTCTGACCGGCCGGGTGCACGTGCCCGGGGGCTGACCAGGGCGTGGCGAGATTGCGCCGATTCCGCCCAATGTGGCCTTGTGAGGCCGGCAGGTATCGTGTGGAGGCGTGGCACGGGCTGGGGTGGAAGGAGCACGCCTCGCGGCCGTTGTACTGGCTGCTGGCGCCGGGACTCGGCTGCGCCCCCTGACCTATCTGCGCCCGAAGGCGCTTTGTCCCGTCCTCAACGTGCCACTCGTGGATCTCGCGATCCAACGGGCGCGGCAAGTGACCGACGCGGTGGCGGTCAACGTGCACCATGGGCGGGTGCAGCTCGAGGCCTACCTGTCTGGACGGGTCCATGTTTCCATCGAGGAGCCCGAAGCCCTCGAGACGGCCGGAGCGCTGGGCCATTTGCGGGGCTGGATCGATGGTCGCGACGTGCTCGTAGTGAACGTCGACGCGTGGCACCGCGAGGACCTCTCCCCATTCGTTGCCTCCTGGGATGGCGAACGGGTCCGCCTCCTCGTCGTGCGCGATCCCGATCACGGCGACTTCGGCCAGTTGCGTTATGCGGGCGTGGCCCTGCTGCCGTGGAGCAGCGTCCGGCAGCTACCGGCCAGGCGTCTCGGTCTCTACCCGGCGCTGCTAGGTCCGGCCGTCGAGAACGGGTCGGCAGAACTGGTCCCGAGCGACAAGCCGTTCTTCGACTGTGGAACGCCCTCGGAGTACCTCGGGGCGAACCTCACCGCCTCGGGCGGCGCGAGCGTCGTCGGCGAGGGCGCCATCGTCGAGGGGGAAGTCGTGCGCTCGGTCGTGTGGTCCGGTGCGCGGGTCGAGCCCGGAGAGCGGCTCGTGGAGGCAATACGAGCGCCGCAAGGCATCACCGTCCAGACTCGGCTCCCTGTCGTATGACAAGAGCCGCTGGACTCGACGGTTACCCGCAGGGATGGGTAGCTGTCGTGTTGCGGGAGGGAGGATTCGAGCGCGCCGACGTGTACCCGACTTTCACCGCTGCGGCGGTCGGCCTCGCTGGCGTCGCGCGCATCGGCGTCGACATGCCGATCGGCCTCGTCGAAGCTGGACTGCGCGACGCGACCTGGCCGCGAAGCGGGCAGCCGGTAAGGCAGCATCCTCGGTTTTCATGACGCCTCCACGCCCCGCGCTCGTGGCCCCCTCGTATCCTGAGGCGAACGCCCTGTCACGAGTACTCGCAGGCCAGGGATTGAGCCGGCAGGCCTGGGGGTTGCGCGGGAAGATCCTCGAGCTCGACGCGCTCCAGCCCCTCGGCCACGAGGTCGTCGAGGTACACCCCGAGATCGCCTTCCGCGCACTCGCACGCCGTGACCTGCCTTCGAAGCGAACCTGGACTGGTGTGATGGAACGGCTCGAGCTGCTCCGTGAAGTGGGTATCGAACTGCCGACACATTGGGCGGGTGGGGAGCGCGCCCGCCCCGACGACGTCGTCGACGCCGCAGTGGCCGCGTGGGTCGCCGCGGGCTCGCACCTCTACCACCTCCCGCAGCAGCCCCGACAGTTCGACGCCGGAAGGCCCATTCTCATCTGGGGGCGGTCCCGTTGAACTACGCCGCCCCACGCTACGGGTCCGCCTCGCTGGCCGACGTCGCTCCCGCGCTGCTCGACGCGCTTGGCGTCCGCGGCACGAACCCCTTTGGCTTCGAGCCGGCGCGCCGCGCCTGCCTGCTCCTCATCGATGGCCTGGGATTCGATCTGCTGCATTCCCGTCGTGACGTCGCCCCCTTCCTCGCCTCCGTGGCTTCGCGGGAGCCGATCGATGCCGCCTTTCCCACAACGACCGCGGCGAGCCTCGCCTCTCTCACGACCGGTCGGCCTCCTGGCGAGCACGGTCTCCTCGGCCCCACTGTTGCGCTCCCCGGCAGCGACCGGCCGATGAACGTGCTGAAGTGGCGTCTGCACGGGGTCGGTCCCAGCGTCGACCTCATCGACGTCGTCCCACCCGAGCGTTTCCAACCGGTTCCGACCGTGCTCGAGCTTGCCAGCGCCGCTGGTCTGAACCCCGTGACGTTGGGCCCGTCGGAGCATGACCGTTCAGGGCTGAGTCGGGCGGTCCTGCGGGGGGCCGCCCACGTCGCCATCTCCTCCCTCAGCGAGCTTGTCGACTCCACTGCTCGAACGTTGCTCTCGTCCGCCTGCCGTTTCGTCTACGCCTACCACGGCTCCCTGGATCAGGTAGGCCACCGCGAGGGTGTCGCTTCGGAGCGCTGGGTCGATGAGCTCTCCCGCGTCGATGCGGCCGTGAACGCCCTCGCCGAGCGCCTGCCAGGGGACACCCTGCTCGTGGCGGTCGGCGATCACGGGATGGTCGACGTCGACGACGAGGGCTTCATCGACGTCGCCAAGGATCCGGTCCTGCTGGACGGAGTGCGAGTTCTCGCTGGCGAGCCGCGGCTGCGGCACGTGCACGTTGCGGCCGGGGCGGGGCATGACGTGCTCGAGACCTGGCAAGAGCGCCTCGGCGACCTGGCCTGCATCATGTCTCGCGAACAGACGGTGGCGGAGGGATGGTTCGGCCCCGTCGTGTCCGACGCTGCTCGGGCTCGCATCGGTGACGTGGTCGCGGCCGCGTACCCGGGAGCGGCCATCGTGCAAAGCGATCTCGATCCCATGCAGACCGACCTCGTGGGCCATCATGGCTCGCTCACCGACGCGGAACGTCACGTGCCTCTCGTCGTGGTCCGCAAGAGCTAGATGCAGGCTGGACGGCCGGTACACCCCCGCAGGCCTGCAACTCGCGGCCCCATTAGCCTCTCTTCCTGTGAGCGTCGAGACGATCGAGTTCGGTTCCGACCCGTCGCAGGTCGGTGACCTCTATCTACCTGAGGTGGAGCCGCCGCCGTGGCCGGTGGTCATCCTCCTGCACGGTGGATTCTGGCGCGCTGACTACGGGCGAGATCTCATGACGCAGATCGCCGAGGACCTCACCGTCCGCTGCTATGCGGCCTGGGTGGTGGGGTTTCGTCGTCTGGGCATGAAGGGGGGTGGATGGCCGGGCACCCTCGACGACGTCGCCGCAGGCGTGGACGCCCTCGTCGGGCTTGCAGCTGATCGTTCTCTCGATCTCGAGCGGACCGCTACCGTGGGACATTCTGCCGGGGGGCAGCTGGCGTTGTGGGTAGCCGCTCGTCGTCGTCTGCCACCGCACGCTCCGGGGGCCCGGCCGACCATGCACCCGCGTGCTGCAATCAGCTGCTCTGGCGTGCTCGACCTGGCTCGAGCAGCGGAGCAGGGAGTCGGGTCCGGAGCCGTGGTGGAGCTGCTCGGCGGACTGCCGGACGACGCCCCGGAGCGGTACGAACTCGTCTCACCCGCGGCGCGCGTCCCGATCGGCGTTCCGACCGTCGTGCTCCACGGGGAGGACGACAACATCGTTCCCCCGTCACAGAGCCGGACGTACGCCGAACTTGCCATCAGCGCTGGTGACCCTGTCCAACTCGTCGAGTTGCCGGGGATCGGCCACTTCGACTTCCTCGATCCCGCCTCCATGGCATGGCAGTCGGTAGTCGATCGGCTGCCCGAATTGCTGCAAGCCCCTGGACGGGCCGAAGGCCGCTTCCGCTGAACTCTTGCAGGGCGCTGCGGACCACAGGATGCCGAGGCACGGTCAGGTCGAGAGCACGGATGAGGGCCTGCACCGCGGGACGCACAAGCGCCGTGGCAGGAGGCGGCCAGCGCAATCCATAGAGCTCGCGGGCTCGTGGGGGCAGGATACCTACCGCCGCAGCCACCACGACCGCCCACAGGGGCCGTAGCAAGGGAGGCATCGGGGGGGCGAGGAGCGTGCGCATGGCGTCACGGGTCGTCTCGGAGACGCACAGCCCCCGAACCTCGCGCAGGTACCTCTGGAGCTGCGCGACGGAGGCAGGTACCTCGTCAGCCGCCAATCCAACCAACTCGCCTGCCCGCACCATCTCGGCGACGTAGCGGTCGGCGTCCGCCGCCGAGAGCCGTCCCCCGTAGACCTGATAGGCGGTGAGGAACGAGTCGACTTCGACTGTGTGCACCCACAGCAGCAACTCGGGGTCGTCGGCCCGGTAGGGTCGCCCGCTGATCGGGTCGACTCCCGCAACCTTGGCGTGCACCGCCCGTACCCGTGCCCCGGCCGTCTCGGCCGCCTCGGTGTCCCCGAATGTGGTGGTGATCAGATACTCGCTCGTGCGCCCGAGGCGGGCCCAAGGGTCGCGACGAAACGTGCTGTGCTGGTCCACCGCGGCCATCGCACGGGGCTCGAGCGCCTGCACGAGCAGGGCTCGCAGCCCTCCGATGATCATGCTGCGGTGGGCATGAATCCGCCAGGTCACGCTGTGGGGACCAAACAGGCCGTAGTCGCGCATCCTCCGCAGATTACGCGCAGGCGGCCACCCTGGCGGTACGCTTCCGAAAATGGGCAAGCTGCGGGAATTCGTCCACCGCCTCGTCACCCCCGTCGACGAGATCCAGCGGGAGGAGTTGGCGGCCTTCTGTGAGCAGATGCCCACGACATCAATCGTCGACGTGCGCCCGCGGCAGCGGGTCCGGGTCGTAGGTGAAATCGAATATGTTCGCACCGTCCCCCGCTCAGGCGCCCCGAGCCTCGAGGTGGGCATGACCGACGGGCACCACCGGGTCCTGGCGGAGTTCCTGGGACGCCGGAGCGTTCCGGGAATTCAGGTGGGGCGCAGGCTCATCATCTCCGGGGTGGCAGCGCCGGAGGGACGCATCTACCGCATCGTGAACCCGGAGTACGAGCTGTTGCCGACGCCGGGACGCCGGGACGTCTGACGCCTCAACGGCCGGTCAGCAGCCGTCGCACATCATCCTCCGTCTCAGGGGTGACGAGCGCGAGCACTTCGTCACCAGGCGCGAAGACCGTGTCGCCGCGCGGCACGAAGACGTGGTCGTGACGCACGACCGCGACGAAGGTCGCGTCGCGGGGCGTGTCGAGATCCATGATCCGTCGATCCACGACCGGCGCGTCCTCCGCCAACGTCACCTCCACGAGACGGATCTTGCCGCCTTCGAGCATGAGGAGGCGGACGAGGTCACCAACGGTCAGTGCCTCCTGTACGAGCGACGTGACCAGGTGGGGGGTCGAGACGGACACGTCGACGCCCCAGGCCTCCGTGAACAGCCAGGAGTTCTCGGGATGGTTCACGCGAGCGATGACCCGTGGCACCGCGAACTCCTGCTTCGCGAGCAGGGATATGACGAGGTTGTCCTCGTCGTCGCCCGTGACGGCAACCATCACGTCGACGCTGTCGAGGCGGGCTGCGGCGAGTGAGGAGAACTCGCACGCATCCGCCACGTGCCACTCGACATGGCTCAGGTGCGCCCGCTCGACCACCTCCGGGTCCTGCTCGATGAGCAGAACCTCGAAGCCGCTCGCCTCTAGCGTGCGAGCCACGTACTGTCCCACGTTCCCCGCGCCGGCGATCGCCACGCGCATCAGCGCCGCCCCGCCTCGAGCCGGGCCTGCAAGTCCCCGAGTGCAGCGACGGCGACGACAAGATGGATGATGTCGTTCTCCTGGCCGATGAGATCCTCGGAAGCCACGTGCGCCTCCCCGAAACGGCTGACCGAGGCCAGGCGAATGCGGCCCGGCTCCTCCAGGGAGGTGAGTCGACGGCCTACCCAGGCGACGGGCAGGTCCCGTTCGACGAGGCAGACCCGTCCGGTCGGATCCACCCAATCCTGGCTCGTGTCCCCTGGAAAGAGGCGCCGCAGTACCTGATCGGTGGTCCACGCCACCGTCGGCACTGTCGGGATCCCCAGGCGCTGGTAGATGACGGCCCGTCGAGGGTCGTAGATGCGGGCGACCACCCGTTCCACCCCGTAGGTCTCCCGCCCGATCCGAGCCGACAAGATGTTCGAGTTGTCCCCGTTCGTGACGGCGGCAAGACCTCCGGCTTCCTCGATGCCGGCTGCGGCGAGTGCGTCGCGGTCGAAGCCGAGGCCTGTGACGCGCTGTCCGCGGAAGGTCTCGGGCAGCCGCCGAAACGCCTGCGGGGCCTTGTCGATGACCGACACCGTGTGTCCGCCGTCCTCCAGACGTTGGGCCAAGCCGCTGCCCACCCGCCCGCAGCCGATCACCACGACATGCACGCCCCACTCCTATGCCACACGTGTCACCAGCGGAGGAGCGCCGCGACTCCCCCGTGCACCCGCAGCGCCTCGGCGGCTTCCTCCTCGACCGGAGTGACCTGGGCGCCCGTTGCCACCGCCCGCTGGATCATGCGCTCCAAGAGGAGCGGCTCCTCGACGGTCTCCTGCACCGTGGGCATCTGATCGCTCGTGTAGAGCAGGCCCTCGGGAGTGCGGTAACCGGAGAACGAGGCGTCAACGTCGAACAGCAGCCGTTCGACCCGCCCCTCGTTCAGGGAGGCGAGCACGTCGTCCAGGCCGAGCGCGCCGGCCCCGCCTGCCAGGGTGCGATTCTTCGCCTCGTCGACGAGGTTGAGCTCGCGCTCCCGGCGCACCGACTTCAGCAGGTCCCAGGCCGACTCGGCGATGTTGTTGGGGGCTTCATCACCCCATGACAGGTCGAAGACGAGAAGGTGTTCACCCGGAGACGGGTGCAACTCCTCCGAGAAGGGCTTCGTGAGTCGAGGATCACCGGCTACTACGAGCCGATCCCATCTGCGACGGTTGGCGATGTCTGCGATCACACCGGCCTGCTCCCGCAGGAAGCGGTTACGGTTCTCGTCGACCCGCTCTTCGTAGCGGTCACGTCGATGGCCTCCGGGTCGCGTGTCGAGCGGCTGTGCGGGGGCAGGCCCGCTGTGCTCGCGCCAATCACGCCCTCCGACCGTGAACATCTCGTGAAAGAGCTCTTCAGCCTCGCCGACACGCCATTCGAGCAGCCGGACCCCCCGGTTGTGGACGACCGCGATCCCGGCAGGACGCCCTTCGTCGTAGACAGCCACGAGCGGACGAACGTAGGCGCTCCCGTCGAATACCACCCGATCCTGGAAGGGGGTTTGGACCGCGACGGTCTCGGTCCGGTCATCCGCCACCGTGGCGAACAAGGCCCGGCCGCGCCCGTAGCGGGAGGCGTCGAGCAGCCGCTCGAGGTCAGGTTCAAGCTTTTCCATGCGTTCCGACAAGGCGACCCAGTGGTCGTGTGGGCCGGTTTCCTTCACGCGCTGACGGAGATTTCGTAGCTCGTTACGAATCGCGATCGGCCATCCCGGTCGGGGCTCGGCCGCACGCTCTGGCGTGATTCCGACGAAGACCGACAGCACACCCACGTCGTCGCGCAGGTTGATGAGGTCGAGGATCGTCTGCTCGTCAAGACCCATGCCATCACCCTAGCAACGGTCCGGCAGCCCGAATGACCGGCTCGGGCGAGGTCACACTGGTAGCGTTGCCGGCCTTTGGCACAACTCGAGGATCGTGGCTTCCATCATCGTCTGCGAGCCCTGCCCGGGGAGCGCCGTCGTGCATGAGGCAGCTGTGTGAGAAAGCTCTTCTACGCTGTCTCGGCCCTCCTCATCGGTTTGGCCCTTTGGGTCGTGCCATTGCCCTTCTACGTCGTCCAGCCGGAACCGGCCGTTCCGGTACTGGATGCCGTGCGGGTCACGGGCGCGCCCGACAGGTTGACCGGGGACCTGATGATCACGACGGTCAATCTCGTGCCTGCGAGCACCTTCAAGGCGGTGGACGCCCAGTTCTTCGATTCCAACGCCGAGCTCCTCCCCGCCGATGCGGTCATACCAGAGGGCGTCCGCGAGCAGGAGTTCCTGGAGGCGCAGGCGCACCTGTTCGACGAGAGCGTGCGGGTAGCCACAACGGTGGGGTTACGCCTCACCGGCCGCGAGGTGTCGCTGTCGGGGGAGGGCGCCGAGGTGCTGCAGGTGACGCCGGGCAGCCAGGCGGAGGGGTTACTGCAGCCGGGCGATGTCGTCGTGGCCGTCAACGGTGAGCCTGTCAGTCTCGCGACCGATCTTGCGGTGCGAACCATGCGCGCGGCTCCCGGCGAGCAGCTCCGGCTTGGGGTGCGACGCGGAGACGCCGAGCTCGACGTGGAGGTGGCGGTCGGAGCGATCCCAGGCACGTCACAGACGGGACTCGGCGTCGCGGTCAGGACGGCGAACGAGCAGATCGCGCTACCGCCGGGTATCGCCGTCGAAGACGTCTCCAAGATCGGGGGCCCCTCCGCAGGGCTCGTGCTTGCGCTCGCCGTCTACGACCTCTTCGACCCGGTGGATCTCACCCGGGGACGGCGCATCGCGGGCACGGGCACAGTGAGCCTGTCGGGAGTGGTGGGACCCATCGGCGGGGTGGAGGAGAAGGTTCGGGGCGCCGAACTCGCGCAGGCGACCGTGTTCCTCGCCCCTGCCGAGCAGGCGGCGCGGGCGCGGGAAGTTTCACCCGAAGGACTCGAGGTGGTTGGGATATCCACGGTCGAAGAAGCCATCGAGGCGTTGAGACGCTGATGGGGGGTGGTCGGCGTCACGACCGCAACGGGCGAGGAAGTTCGCGAGCAGGTGAGGACCGACCGTGGTCAAGATCGACTCGGGATGGAACTGAACCCCTTCGACATCGAATCGGCGGTGCCGCAAGCCCATCACGAGTCCACCGGCGGTCTCTGCCGTGATCTTCAGATCGCCGGGGAAGGTCTCGCGCTCGACGATGAGGGAATGGTAACGGGTGGCCTCGAACGGCACGGGCAGGCCCGTGAGCACCCCTTCCCCCCGGTGGTAGATCTGGCTCGTCTTGCCATGCACGAGCTCGGGCGCGCGCACTATCCGGCCGCCGTAGACCTCACCGATGCACTGGTGACCCAGGCAGACGCCCAGCAGAGGCGTTTTGCCGGCGACTGCCCGTACCACTTCGCACGACAAGCCAGCGTCAGCTGGGCTGCCGGGGCCGGGGCTGATCACCACCCCATCGGGCAGTTCAGTCAGCAGCTCTTCGATGGTGAAGGCGTCGTTGCGAGCCACCTCCACCTCTGCTCCGAGCTCGCCAAGCTGCTGAACGAGGTTGAACGTGAATGAGTCGTAATTGTCGATGACAAGGACACTGGTCATTCACGTTCCTTGAAGACATCCGCGAAGCTGGAACGCTACCGTTCCGTGCGGCGTCTCTGCACCAGTCGACGAAAGAGCGCCCACATGCGGAATCTGCCCCCCGCGGTGGCGCTCCTGCGAGAACGCCTGGAAGCGGCCCTCACGGACGAGGTCAACCGCCTGTGGTCTCGGCTCGTCGGTCTACACCCCTACCTCGCCCCGCTAGCCGATGAACTCCGCGCCTTCGTGCTTCGCGGCGGGAAACGACTACGACCGCTGTTCGTACTCCTCGGCTTCCAAGCCGCGGGAGGGGGGGATCCGCAGGCGGTCATGGGTCCTGCGCTGGCCCTCGAGCTTCTCCACACCTGCGCTCTTGTCCATGATGATGTCATTGACCGTTCGGCTCTGCGCCGAGGTCATCCCGCTGTCCACGCTGCCTTTGCTGGGCGCCACCCGGTGCAAGGGTGCCGCGATCGCTATGGGGAGGCGGTCGCGATTCTGCTCGGAGACCTGGCGTTCGTACAGGCCGACGAGCTCTTTCTTCGCAGCGAGGTCCCGTCATCGCGGCTGCTCGCCGCCTTTCGCGTGTTCACGACGATGCGAGAAGAGCTCACCGCCGGTCAGTTTCTCGACGTGGAGGCGTCGCGGAGCGGGGCGACCTCGATCGAGCTCGCGCTGGCGGTAGCGCGCTACAAGTCAGGCAGCTATTCCGTCGCCCGACCGCTCGAGATCGGCGCGCGACTTGCCGACGGCGGTGACGGTCTCTCGCATAGGCTCGCGGCGGCTGGCCTGCCGCTCGGACAGGCCTTCCAGCTGCGCGACGACGTTCTGAGCGTGTTCGGGGCGGAAGCGGAAACGGGCAAGCCCACTCTGTCAGACCTCGCCGAGGGCAAGCGGACCTTGCTCGTCGCTCTCACCGCCGAGCGGCTCGACGCCGCGTCCCGAGCTCGTTTCGATGCCCTCCTCGGCCGTTCCGACCTTTCCGACGAGCAGGCCGACGAACTGCGCGGGCTCATGCGAGCCTCCGGAGGTCTGGCTGCGACGGAACGCTGGACCGACGAGCTGTTCAACCAGGCGATGGAGCAGCTGGAAGCAATCCCGATCGCCGAAGGGACGCGAGACGAACTGAGGGACCTCGCCCTCTACCTCGTCTCGCGGCACGCTTGACCGGATGCCGCCGCTACAGACCAGCATGCCGTGGTCCCAACGAGGCGGAGATGCTCGGGTTCTCCATGTAGGACTCGACCCAGGGGAAGACCACGGTGAACAACAGCCACAGCGTGGCCACGACGACGAACACGACGATCACGACCCGGATGAAGCGTTTCACAGCAGCACGGAGAACACGACGAGCCGTCTGGCCGCGCTGAACCGCGGGTGGCAGGTCGTCATGGTCATGGTCGGCTCACCGGTACCAAGGGGGTCATGACCCAAGACCCACACGTCACCCGGATCCACGATCCGACTGGTCCTGACGACATAGATCCACTCGCGTCCCTGGCGGTCGACGACGTGCACCCGGTCGCCCGGACCGAGTTGGTCGAGATGGTAGAAGGGGGCGCCGTAGGTCGTGCGATGTCCGGCGACGGCAAAGTTGCCCACGCTGCCCGGGGAAGCGGTGGCAGGGTAGTGGCCAGGGCCACGCTTCAGGCGCTCTTTTTCGATGCCATCCACGATGAACAGGGGTCCCTCGCGCACGATCGGCGCCGCGCTGCCCGGACGCTTGAACCAGAGAGCAGCGTAAGCATCACCGTCTCTTGCAAGGGCGTCAGGGGCAGCGCCCGGTGCGGGCAATGGCAGTGCGCCGACCTTCGCCTGCCAGGTGGCGAGCAGGTCCTCCTGAGCTCTCTCCGTCGTGATGTTCGTGAAAGCAAGCAGGTAGACCACGTAGAGCAGCACGAGCGTGCCCCCGGCGATGAGCGTCCAACCCACTGCGCGGAGGATCCGCGCCATGCGCACCTCCTCGTCGCCGCTACCATCCGCGGGTCGTCGATACATCTGGACCGAAGGTGCCGAGGAGCAGACACCGCCGCAAGGGCAAGTCACGTCCTCGACCGCAACTGGCTGCCGGCCCGGTTGTGAAGCCGAGACCGAGTCCGCGCTGGGTTCCGGTCGTCGGACTCTCGCTGATCGGACTCGGGCTCCTCGTCGTCCTGGTCAACTACCTGCCCGGTCTGTTCGAGACGAACTGGCTTCTGCTCGCGGGGCTAGTCCTCATGACCGGAGGGTTCGTTCTGCTGACGACCTGGCGCTAGCAAGCCTGTAGTAACAGGCGTGTGATTCGTCCCCAGGTTTGTCAACAGCTGTGGGTGGCCCTCCTCATGGTCGTTCACCGCAGCTCGGGAGTGGCCTCCTGTTGCCGCGCGTCGCACTCGGATCCAGGTTCCCGTTCCCAGTCCACCGACCACGACGACGATGAGCACGACTCCGAAGAGCAGCAGCAATTCGTTCAGACCCATGTCAACTCCTTATTCGCGCATGAGCTCGATGCGTTCGTGCATGCGTTCGCCGCAGTGACGCGGAGGGGCCTGCGCGCCGCGTACGAGCAGCAAGAGTTCAGCCCCGCACGGTTCGCACCAGTAGAGAGTTCGTTCGGGCCGGTTCAACACGGGCTCGGGCTTGTCGACCCTGGCAGGAGCGCCCGCTGCCATACTGCGAAGAGTCGCCGTCCCGACCCGGAAGATCGCATAGCCGAGCAGGGGCGCGAGGACCCACTTCGGGTCGAAGACGACAGCAATGACGAGAGCCGCGGCTGCGACGAGGATCCAGATCACGTCGAAAGGCTACGAGGTTTCCGTCCCGATCGCTGTGAAAGACGTGGCCATGCCAGCACGGATCCTCGTGACCCGCCCGTTGCCGGGTGGGCTCGAGGTCCTCCGAGACCACGAGCTGCTGGTTCGTGACGATGGACCGCTTGACCACGGCCAACTGGTGTCCGCGGTAGCGGACTGCGACGCCCTGGTCTGCCTCCTCTACGACCGCATCGATGCCGAGGTCATCACTGCGGCGCCTCGGCTCAAGGCTGTGGCTACCGTCGCCACCGGTTACGACAACATCGACGTCGACGCCGCCACCGATGCCGGAGTGTTGGTCTGCAACGCGCCGGGTGTGCTTGACGACACCGTGGCAGATCTCACGGTAGGACTCCTCATCGCCGCGGCGAGACGCTTCTCGGAGGCAGAGCGCGACCTCCGAGCCGGCCGCTGGCAGGGCTGGGACATCGACCAGTACCACGGGTATGACCTGCACGGTTCGACGCTCGGGCTCATCGGCTACGGGCAAATAGGCCGGACAGTGGCCCGACGAGTCTCAGGCTTCGATATGACCGTGCTCCACCATTGCCGTACCCCTACTGGGGAGGGGGGCTACGTCGACGAGCTGGTTGAGCTGCTCGCTCAATCCGACTTCGTAAGCCTGCACGTGCCGCTGACGGATTCCACCCATCATCTCATCGGGGCGCGAGAGCTGGACCGGATGAAGCCCACGGCCATACTCGTCAACACCTCGCGGGGGCCGGTGGTTGACGAGGAGGCCCTCGCCTCCGCGCTCGAGGAGGGCAGCATCTTCGCGGCCGGACTCGACGTGTTCGAACGGGAACCCGACGTCCACCCGGGGCTGGTTGCCTCGCCCCGTGCCGTGCTGCTGCCCCATATCGGTTCGGCGAGTACTGCCACCCGCACTAGAATGGTGCGAACAGCCGCGAGCGGGCTGGCCGCAGCTCTGTCTGGGGACGTGCCCGACAACGCCGTCAACCCCGAGGCCTGGTCCCAGGCTCGCCGGGATTAGGCGTCCTCACCGGCCTCGTTTGGGGTAGCGCTTGCGGTCGGGGTGGCCGCGCAGGATGCGGTGAAACACCTTCGGCAGCCCGGCTCGTGGAAGCAACTCGTGGCGGCGGACGATGCGGTCGTCCGCGTCTATGTCGACCTGGCCAGCCCGCGTTGCCGCGACTCCACGGCCGCGCGCCTCGGCGTACCAGATCGCCGGCCACGTACCTTCAGGTGTGGCGGGCTCGGTTCCCTTCCTGGGTTCGTCGTCATACTCATCCACGGGATCAAGCCACTCCAACTCGATGGCGAACACCCATGGCTCGGGGAGGTGGTGCGACTCGTCGCAAACCATTTCGGCCAGCCATTCCGGCTCACAGCAGCGTCGCCGTGCCATCTCCAGCGGATGCCGTCGGCCCCTTCGACGATGACGTAGCGGATGGGACGACCGCCCCACGCGTACCGCTCGGTCGGCGCCTCTTGGAGCCGCTGCTCGACCCAGTGGTCGAATGCGGCCGCTCCTACCGGCCGTGCGTCCACGATCTCGACGCGGTAGGCGGTGTGCTGTCGCGTGAAGGCTTCGGGTACCAGGCGCTGGGCGAAGTCGTGGATAACGCGGTCGTCGAGCAAGGGTCGCTCCTTCCAGGCATAGAGAATCGCTCGAGCGGCGCTGCTATCCACTACGGCGGGTCGGGTCCGAAGATGAGGCCGGCCTGGGCGTCCCGTTGTGTCTTGTCGCGGTGGTGGGGGCGGCAGCGGGGTCTGAGGTTGTGGTAGGCGGTGGGACCGCGGTGGGCGAGGGGCTCGTCGTGGTCCCACTCGAGCCCGTGGCGGCGTGCGCAGCCCTCCTCGACGCAGGTCGCCCCGTCCAGGTCGGGGGATGGGCCCAGTTCCAGGGCGGTGCGCATCTCGGCGGGGATGTGGCGACCGAAGTGCTTGACCTTGCGGATCTCACAGCCCTCCACGAGCACCGCTTTGAGGAAGGCCTCGTCGGCGATGCGGCGGGCCACGCGGACCGGCAGGGGGCCAACACCTGGGATCTGGCAGCGCTCGCCGTCGTGGGTGTGGCCACGGCGCAGTGCGTCGAGGTCGACCACCACAACCAGGTCGGCCCGTGGAGCGCTGCCCGCGCCCGGCCCCGAAAGCAGCTTCACTAGGGCGTCCGCGGCGTAGGCGCCCCGCGACTCGCGCCCTCCCTGCCGCCACGCTTGGCGGTACTCGCGGTCGGTCTGGGCGTCGATGCGGTGGACCAGCGGGACGCCCACCTCGGGGGGCAGTCGGAAACGGCCCGCGACCATGCCCTCGTCGTCGACCCAGTGATGGAACTCCCGCGCCCGCTGCTGACGCTCGTGCAGGGCGTCGCGGTCGACTTCGGCGTTGAGACGTACCCGCCGAACCTGCTCTTTCAAGCCGCGCCAGTCCTCCCACTCCGCAGTGCGTAGCAGGTCGGCCTCGGCGGACGGGTCGACGGCTGCCGCCTTGGCAACCTCGGCCGCTTGGGCTTCGGAGATGCGCCCCGCTGCGAAGGCCTGCCTCGTGGCCTCAAGACCCTCGATGGCCTTGGCGGCCTCGATGGATGCAGCCGCCTGCCTTGGGCTGGTGCCCATGGTCCTGGCCAGCCACTGCGCCCCCGACCCATGCCCCCTGACCCGATGCGCCCCGCACTCCTCCACTCGGGCAGCAGCCCGCGCCCGGGCCGCCGCACACACCTTCTCCCCCCGGGTCAGCGCCTCGACGACCTCGACCGCCTCCGATCCGGAGACGTATCCTGGATCAAAGTCCCCCAGCGCGTGTACGAGGGTCTCAACCGCCTCGACGATCCTCTGCATGACCCGAACATACATTCGGGGTGGGACATCGAGGTCCCCCAGTGGACGACTCACCGTGGATAAGTCGCCTGCCGGCTACCCGAAGGTCCTAAGCCCTCCCACGCAGAAGGTGGCGGTGGGCACCGTTGACCGAGTGAGCCGGAAACTCGATTCTTGGCGGAAGACCGTCACCGATCTGGCCGGTGCTCGATCGGAAGAATTCGGGGCCGCTCGGCGACGTGAAGCGGTGACACGGGAGCGGACCTGGTTACAGCAGACGCCGGAAGGTCCCCTGGAGATCGTGGTCATGGAGACGGACGACCCAGCGAGGACGTTCCAGTCGATCGCTACCTCACAGGAACCGTTCGACGACTGGTTCCGGCAGTTCGTGCTGGAGCTCGCCGGTGTCGATCTCTCGCAGCCAGCGCCCCTCGTCGCTGCCCGAGCAGGTCCTGGACTGGTCGACCGACGAGTAGCTCCGGGAGGTAGATGCTCGCAAGCTCAGGATGCGCGACGCCCCTGACAGGCACGTGGAGCAAACCGCGCACACTGCGCGCCCCACCCCTTGGCAACCGAACCTGCCCCTCCTAGGGTTCGCGCGTCACGGCGACGCCACCAGGAACGCGGTCGGATTCCGCGGCGGTCCCGCCACTGTGACCGGGGAGTGAGCCTCCGGGGCGTACCTAGACGTCCGACGCAATCAAGCGGCCACCGGTGGGGTCCGGGAAGGCCGGAGGCGGAAGCTTTGATCCGGGAGCCAGGAGACTGGGGCGTCGTCACGGGCCAGCGGGCCGGGGAGCCCGAGAAAGGCGCGCGCATGCATGTGATCCTGCGGCTGCCAGGTCACCTGCAAGTCTCTCTGTTCGTTGTCGGGGCGCTGCTCGTGGCCTACGCCGTGCTGTTCGACCAGGGGCGTCTCACGGCGGGCCAAGGGCTGTTTCACGAGGTGTTCCACGACGCCCGCCATCTGCTCGGGATTCCCTGCCACTAGCACGCGGATAGACGGGTGACCCACCAGACGCTCGCGTCCTGCTTGCGGCGGGGACTTCTTGCCGGCCTGCTCGGGGGGCTCCTCGCCGGGTTCTTCGCCCTCGTGATCGGGGAGAAGCCACTCGAGCAGGCGATCCGCTTGGAAGCAGTCGCAGCGTCGAGCGGAGTGGCCAACACACAAGCGCCCGCGGACCCCGAAGGGGACGGCACCGGGGTGGTCGTTTCCCGTCGCACTCAACGCCTCGGCCTGCTCGCCGCCACCGGTGTCGTCGGCGTCGCACTCGGTGGCCTGTTCGGCGCCGTGTTCGCCATGGTGGGCGGAGGAGTAACCACGGACGGTCCATGGCTGGCGAGCGTGAAGCTCGGAGTGGCGGCTTGGCTAGCGGTCGCGGTCCTGCCCTCCCTGAAGTATCCGGCCAACCCTCCCGGTGTGGGCGACCCCGCCACGGTGGGTTCGCGCAGCGTCTGGTATCTCACCGCGATCCTCCTGTCTGTCGTCACGGCCCTGGCCGTCTGGGGGTTGAACGGTCGGCTGAAGCACGTCGGGGTCTCCGTTGCGCAGCGGCACCTGCTCGCCGGCGCCGCTGCGGTGGCGGGAGTCGTCCTCGTCGCGGCGCTGCCCGCCAATTCGGACCCGATCAGGATTCCTGCGGACCTGCTCTGGAACTTCCGCCTCAACGCGTTCGCTACGACGGCCACCTTGTGGTTCACGCTCGTGGTCGTTTTCGGCCTGCTCGGCGTCCGTGGGGCTCACCGGGGGGCCAGGTGACGAAGACGACCCGCGTCCTGCTCGTGCGTCACGCACCCACCTCCTCGACTCGTCGCGCAAGCTTTCCCTCCGACGAGGAACTCGACGCGCGGGGTCGCGTCGAGGCCGCCACCCTTCGCGGCACGTTGCCGCGGGTGACTGCGCTCACAAGTCCGGCGGAAAGAGCGGTTGAGACGGCGACCCTTGCCGGCTTCCGGGAGGCGACCATAGAGCCGGCGCTCGCCGAGTGCGGCTTCGGGCGCTGGTCCGGACGCACGTTCGGCGAAGTTCAGCGGGAGGACCCCGAGCGGTTCGCTGCCTGGCTCGCCGACCCACAGGCGTGCCCGCCGGGCGGTGAATCGATCGGCAGGCTCGTCGGACGCGTGGCCGGCCTGCTCGAACGTGTGCGTGCCGGTCCTCCCGTCCTCTGCTTCACGCACGGGGGGCCGATCAAGGCCGCGGTCGTATACGCGCTCGAGGCACCGCTGACGGCGGTATGGCGAGTCGACGTGGCGCCCTGTTCCGTGACCGAGCTTCACGCACGCCCGGAAGGGGGCTGGACGCTGACCCGTTTGAACGTGCCGGCCGCCGCCTTCGTCACGGCGGGGAGGATATCGGCGTGATGCCTGCATCGGCGCCTCCTCGTGGCGGCGCGTCAACCGCGTCGATGCCCCCTCGGGACGCAAGTGGCGGCGTCCTGGCGGCTGGCATCGCAGCCGGCTACCTGGGTGACCTCCTACTGGGAGACCCTGCCCGTGGCCATCCGGTGGCCGGCTTCGGACGGCTCGCTCTGGCGTTCGAACGCCTCGCCTATCGCCCCACGCGGCTGGCCGGTGCCGTTTATGCCGGTGTGCTCGTCTCGGCGGTCACGGTTGCGGTCGCCGCCATCGATCGGGCGGTGGCCGCAAGAGCCCCGGTACGCGTGGGTTTCACTGCGGTCGTGACCTGGGCCGCGCTGGGCGGCCGTAGCCTGCGTCGCGAAGGCCGTGCGGTCGCGGCGCTGATCGAAGCCGGCGACCTGGACGCGGCACGTCGTCGTCTACCGTCGCTCTGCAGCCGCGACCCTGGGTCGCTCGACGAGAAGGGACTGGTGCGCGCGGCGATCGAGTCGCTCGCCGAGAACACCTCCGATGCAATCGTCGCCCCCCTCGTGTGGGGGACTCTGGCGGGGCCAGCCGGGACCGCCGCTCACCGTGCCGCGAACACGCTCGACGCGATGGTCGGCTACCGAACTCCTCGCTACCTGCGCTTCGGCACCGCAGCCGCTCGTCTGGACGACGTCCTCAACCTCCTGCCGGCTCGGATCACGAGCGTGCTCGCGGCCGTGCTCGCCCCCGCGGTAGGCGGCTCTCCGGCTCGCACCTTCGCCACCATCCGGCGCGACGGCGGCCACCATCCCAGTCCCAACGCTGGGCGTACCGAGGCGGCCTTCGCTGGCGCCCTCGAGGTGCGGCTCGGCGACGACGAGGTCTCCTACCACGGTCGCGTCCTTCGCCGCCCCCCGGTCGGGGACGGACCGCCCCCCTCCCCGGTCGACGTGGAGCGGGCTGCACGTCTCTCCGCCCTGGTCGGTCTGATCGCTATCGCGCTGACGGTTGGCGCTTGTCTCAGGAGTGCGAGGAACAGCCCGGGCAGCGCCGCAGGCGCGGGCGGGTGGGCCTGGCAGGGCAGCGCCGCCGGCGCGGGCGGGTGGGCGCGCAGATGAAAGGGGCGATCCTCCTGGGAGGAACGGGGTCGGACGTCGGCAAGAGCGTGCTCGTCGCTGGCCTGTGTCGCTGGCTGTCCCGCTGCGGCGTCAAGGTGGCGCCGTTCAAGGCTCAGAACATGGCGTTGAACTCGGTCGTGACTCCCGACGGCGGTGAGATCGGACGGGCGCAGGCGGCTCAGGCTGCAGCGGCAGGCGTGGCCCCCGAGGTCGCCATGAACCCCGTGCTCATCAAGCCGACCGGCGAGCGCCACAGCCAGGTTGTCGTCATGGGTCGGGCCGCCTTCAACGCCAGCGCACGCTCGTACCGCGACCACGGCGCAGAGCTCCTCCCGGTCGTCATCGAAGCGTTCTCGGACCTGTCCTCGCGATTCGACGTCGTCGTCTGCGAGGGTGCCGGGAGCATCGCCGAGATGAACCTCCGCCGCGGCGACCTCGCCAACCTCGGACTGGCCAGGGCCTTGGACCTGCCCGTCGTCGTCGTCGGAGACATCGACCGGGGCGGGGTCTTCGCCGCCTTCTACGGCAGCCTCGCCCTGCTCGAGGCCGCCGACCAGGCGCACGTAGCCGGGTTCATCGTCAACCGCTTTCGCGGCGACCGGGGCGTGCTCGCGCCCGGACTGCGGCAGCTCGCAGCGCTCACCGGCCGCCCGGTGCTCGGCGTGCTGCCCCACCAGGACGGGTTGTGGCTCGACGCCGAGGACAGCCTGTCCTTGGACGTGGGTGGCTGGGACCGCGGCGGAGGCGGAACCATCGACGCACTGGATGTTGTCGTGGTGCGCCTGCCACGAATCAGCAACTTCACCGACGTTGACGCCCTGACCGTCGAACCAGGCGTGTCCGTGCGCTTCTCGACGAGTCCGGCCGCGATCGCGCGCGCCGATCTCGCGATCCTGCCCGGTTCGAAGTCGACGGTAGACGACCTGTCCTGGCTGCGGCGTATGGGAATCGCAGGCGCCCTACTTGAGCGGGCTGCGGCCTGCAGACCGATTCTCGCAGTCTGTGGCGGCTACCAGATGCTCGGACGTCGTATCGTCGACGAGTTCGAATCCGGCGCCGGTGAGGTCGACGGGATCGGGCTCCTGCCGGTCGAGACCCGTTTCGAGCCCACCAAGCACCTCGACCGTCCCATGGGTGTGTGCCCGTTCCTGGGCTGGGTGGACGCAAGCGGCTATGAAATTCGTCATGGACGAACTCGGGTGGCGGGTGACACCCCCTTCCTCGTTGCCGTTGACGGCTCTCCTGAGGGTTGCGTCGTCGGCAGTGTGATCGGCACGTCGTGGCACGGGTTGCTCGAGGGGGACGTCCTGCGCCGTGCCCTGCTCAGGTGGGTGGCGGATACGACGGGACGTGACTGGCGGCCCGGCATCCGACCATTCGAGGCGGTGCGCGAGGAACGGCTCGATCGCCTCGGTGACCTCGTCGCAGCGCACCTAGACACGGAGGCGTTGACGGCGCTCATCGATAGGGGGCCCGCGAGCGGTCTGCCGCTCGTCCCGCCCGCCGGCGTGCCGGAGGTGGGTAGATGAGCAGCGCCAAGGTCGAGCGTCCGATGATCCTGTTCCTCACCACGGCCGACACCGAAGTGCTTGCGGCTGCGGAAGCCGGGGAACGCCTACCAGCCGGCTTCCCGCACGTACGCCCAGTCAACCCTGTCGACGCCCCGGATGACTCCGGGGAGCTCAGTCGCTGGCTCGACGAGGTTCTGAAGGGAGTGGTGGTCGTACTCGTCCGCCTTCTCGGCGGACGTCGTGCCTGGCCGGCAGGTTTCGACCTCGTCCGTGAGCTCTGCCAGGCACGAAACCTGCCGCTCCTGGCCTTCGGGGGAGAGGACGTGGTGGATGCTGAGCTCACCGCGGCCTCGACCGTCCCCTCCGGCGTCATCAGGCACGGTTTCGAGTACCTGCGTCACGGCGGTGTAGAAAACACCGTCGAACTGCTGCGCTTCGTGGCAGACACCGTGCTGTTCGGGGGGTTCGGGTTCGGGCCACCCACGGAGATACCGCGCTGCGGCTGGTACCGACCCGAGCTCAAGGACCGCTTGGACCGGGAAAAGCCGACCATCGGCGTGATCTTCTACCGGGCTCACTTCGTGGCCGGCAACATGGGCTTCATCGATGCCCTGCTCGAAGCCATCGAGGCCTCGGGGGCCAACCCTCTCGCCGTGTACGCCTATTCGCTCCGGCCGGAGGCCGACGGGCGTGTCCCGGCACTAGAGCTCCTCGCTGACGGGTGGGAGGGCGGTCGCAAGACCGCCGATGGGACATTTCAGGTCGACGCCCTCGTGCTCACGGTGCTGGCGATGGGCGGGTCGAATGCAGCTGATGCGGAGAGCTGGGAGGTACCGGCGCTGCAGGCGCTCGACGTCCCGGTGGTGCAAGCCCTGTGTGCCACGAGCAGCCGCGAACGCTGGGCCGCCTCCGACGCGGGCCTGTCGCCACTCGACGTTGCGATGCAGGTCGCGATGCCGGAGTTCGATGGACGCATCGTCACGGTTCCCTGCTCGTTCAAGGAGGAGGTCACCACCGCTCACACCTCGGTGTACCGCTACGTCCCCGACCCGGAACGTGCCGCACGGGTGGCCGGCACCGTCGTCCGCCACGCCCTGCTGCGCAGGACTGCGAACGCGGACAAGAAAGTCGCCATCCTCCTGTCGAACTATCCGACCCGCCACAGCCGGGTCGGCAACGCGGTCGGGCTCGACACCCCCGCCTCGGCCATCGTCCTGCTCGAGTCTCTACGCGAGGCGGGGTTTCGGGTGGAGGGAGTCCCTCCCGATGGGGACTCGCTCGTTCACGCGCTCATCGCGTCGGGAGGCCACGACCAAGAATTCCTCACCGAAGCTCAGCTCGCGGGGGCCAGCGGCCGTCTCGAGGCCGAACGCTACGCAGCCTGGTTCCAGCGCCTGCCCGTCAGTCTCCGGGAGGCCGTGGAGCGCCACTGGGGGCCACCACCCGGCGAGCTCTACCTCAGCCCAGACCGACGGGCCTTCGTCGTGTCGGGTCTCGTGTTCGGCCACGTGTTCGTCGGCATCCAGCCGCCCCGGGGCTTCGGCGAGAACCCGATCGCCATCTACCACGACCCCCATCTGCCGCCCACCCACCACTATCTGGCTGCCTACTGCTGGCTGAGGGAGGAGTTCGGCGCCCACGCCGTCGTACACCTCGGAAAGCATGGGACGCTCGAGTGGCTACCAGGTAAGGGACTTGGCCTCTCGGCGGGGTGCGCCCCGGACGCTGCCCTCGGAGACCTTCCCCTCTTCTACCCCTTCGTCGTCAACGATCCAGGCGAGGGGACCCAGGCGAAGCGCCGCGCCCACGCCACCATCGTCGACCACCTCGTAGCGCCGATGATGCGCGCCGAGACCTATGACGACCTCGCGCGCCTGGAACAGCTGCTCGACGAGCACGCCCAGGTCGAGAGCCTCGACCCCTCGAAGCTACCGGCCATACGAGCCCAGATCTGGGAGGTGCTCACCCGGGCCGAGCTCCACCGCGACCTCAGCCTGAGCGAGCCGCCCGAGGACTTCGGTGAACTCGTCCTCCAGGTGGACGGCTACCTGTGCGAGATCAAAGACCTCCAGGTCCGCGATGGCCTTCACGTGCTCGGGGTTCCCCCGGAGGGTGAGCAGCTGCGCGGTCTCGCCAAAGCGATCCTCCGCCTGCCGCAGCGTGCCGGCCTCCCTGGGCTGCGATCAGCGGTCGGGCAGGTGTTCGGGCTCGATGAGCGTTGGCTGCTGGAGGAGCCTGGGCAGCCGTCAGCCGCACCGCCGGCCCTGCTTGCCATCGCACCCGGGGCCGCGCGGACCCGCGCTGACCTGCTCGATCGCCTCGAGGAGCTCGTGGACCGGCTACTCGAGGCCCTCGACGCGAAGGGCTGGGACGCCAGCGCCGCCGAGGCCGTCGTCCAGGACGTCCTGCTTGACCCGCCCCGCCCGGCCCCCGCCGAGCATGGGCCGGGTGGGGGCAGGAGCAGTCCCGTCATAGAGGTGTTGCGGCTCGCCTGCGCTGAGGTGGTCCCACGCCTGCGGGCATCCAGCCGTGAGGTCGAGGCGCTCCTGGCCGGCCTCGATGGGCGTTTCGTGCCGCCAGGACCATCCGGGTCACCGACCCGGGGACGCCTCGACGTCCTACCGACCGGCAAGAACTTCTACTCCGTCGACCCCAAGGGGCTCCCCTCGCGGCTCGCATGGGAGGTCGGCCAGCGCATGGCCTGCGACCTTCTGGCCCGCTACCAGAGGGACGAGGGTGCCCTGCCCGAATCGATCGGCATCGTCGTGTGGGGGACGGCGAACATGCGCACGAACGGGGACGACATCGCGGAGGTTCTCGCCCTGCTCGGGGTACGTCCCCTTTGGAGTGACGAGTCACGACGGGTGATCGGACTCGAGGTCACGCCCCTCGAAGAGCTCGGCCGTCCCCGGGTCGACGTGACGGTCCGCATCAGCGGCTTCTTCCGGGACGCCTTCCCCCACCTCGTCGAGCTCGTCGACCGGGCCGTGGAGATGGTCGCCTCGCTCGACGAGCCCGACGAGTGGAACTTCGTCGCCAAGCATGCTCGCACCGACCAGGCCCGTCACCGGAGCAGTGGCGTTGCCGAGGACATCGCCTGGCGGCGGGCAACGACACGCATCTTCGGCTCGAAGCCGGGCGCCTACGGGGCGGGTCTCCTGCCGCTGCTCGACGCACGCAACTGGCGCAGCGACGACGACCTGGCCGAGGTCTACGCCGTGTGGGGCGGTTACGCCTACGGGCGTGACCTGGACGGCGTCCAGGCCCGCGAGGAGATGGAGACGAACTTCCGGCGCATGGCCGTGGCGGTGAAGAATCAGGACACCCGCGAGCACGACCTCTTCGATTCGGACGACTACTTCCAGTACCACGGCGGAATGGTCGCCGCGGTCCGAGCCTTGACCGGAGCCAACCCAAAGGCCTATGTCGGGGACTCTGCCGACCCTTCCCGCCTCCACACCCGATCCCTTCAGGAGGAGACTCACCGGGTCTTCCGTGCGCGAGTCGTGAACCCGCGCTGGATCGCGTCGATGCGCCGCCATGGGTACAAGGGGGCTTTCGAGCTGTCCGCCACGGTCGACTATCTCTTCGGTTACGACGCCACCGCGGGCGTCGTCGACGACTGGATGTACGAAGCCCTCGCATCCCGCTACGTGTTCGACCCCGAGACCCGAGCCTTCCTCGAGCGGTCGAACCCCTGGGCGCTGAAGGCCATGGTGGAGCGCCTGCTCGAGGCGGCCGAGCGCGGATTGTGGGCCGAACCGGGCGACGGAACGCTGGATGCCCTCCGTGCCGCCTACCTCGACGTGGACGGCGAGCTGGAGGGAAGGACGTGAGGGTCACGTGAGCGTTCCCTACCCGTTCCCTGCGATCGTGGCGCAGGAGCAGCTGAAGCTCGCTCTCCTCCTGAACGCCGTGGATCCCACCATCGGCGGGGTACTCGTACGCGGCGAGAAGGGCACGGCGAAGTCGACCGCCGTACGGGCCCTTGCTGCCCTCCTGCCTGAGCTCACGATGGTCGTCGACTGTCCCTTCATCTGCGACCCCGCCGCGCCCAACCCGACCTGCCCAGCCGGCCCTCACAACGGCACCGAGGGCGTCCGGCGCCCGACCCGGCTCGTCGAGCTACCGGTCGGGGCCACCGAGGACCGCGTGTCCGGCTCCATCGACATCGAACGCGCCCTGACGGAAGGAGCGCGCGCATTCGAGCCTGGCCTACTCGCCGCCGCCCACCGCGGGATCCTCTACGTCGACGAGGTGAACCTCCTTGCCGACCACCTCGTCGACCTCCTCCTCGACGCCGCCGCGATGGGCACGAACCATGTGGAGCGAGAAGGCATTTCTGTGCGCCACCCGGCGCGTTTTCTTCTCGTCGGCACGATGAATCCCGAGGAGGGCGAACTTCGGCCGCAGCTGCTCGACCGCTTCGGTCTCACCGTGGAGATCACGGCGCCGCGTGACCCCGTCCTGCGGAGCGAGGTCGTCCGTCGCCGTCTGGCCTATGAAGCCGATCCCCTGCGCTTCGCCTTCCGCTTCGTGGCGGAGGAGACCCGGCTCGCAGAGGGGATCCTCGCGGCCCGTGGGCTGCTGGACCGGGTCGAACTGCCGGAGAGGGAGCTCGACCGCATAGTCGCCGTCTGTTCCGCCTTCGAGGTGGACGGACTGCGTGCCGACATCATCATGGCCAAGGCCGCTCGTGCCCTGGCCGCCTGGGAGGGTCGAAGGACGGTCGAGCGGGACGACGTCCGCCGGACTGCGCTCCTGACCCTGCCTCACCGTCGCCGCCGCCAGCCCTTCGAGTCCCCAGGGATGGACGAGGACATGCTCGAGCGCGTCCTCGGTGACGATGACAGGCCCCAGCCACCCCCCCGCGGTTCCACCTCCGCCGACGAGCCCACGCAAGGCTCCGGGCGAGGCGAGGCGCACGCTGCTCCCCCGCCGACAGAGCATGCGAAGGCGGAGGCACCGGAACGTCTGCTCGACGCAGGGGAGGTGTTCCGCCCGGCCGTCCTCACCGTGCCCGGTGTCGGTGCCGGGGCCTATGGCCGGCGCAGCCCCAGCGAATCGAGCCTCGGCCGCGAGGTAGGCGTGGGAGATCCCAGCGGCGGCAGACTCGCTCTGGCCGCGACCGTGAGGGTCGCTGCCCCGCACCAAGCGGTCCGAGGCCGCATCCCAGGCGAACCTCTCCAGCTCCGACCAGAGGACCTGCGCGGCCGGATCCGTCAGGGACGAGAAGGCAATCTCATCGTCTTCGTCCTCGATGCCTCAGGCTCCATGGGAGCGCAAAGCCGCATGACCGCGGTGAAGGGTGCCGTCCGGTCGCTGCTGCTGGACGCCTACCAACGGCGCGACAAGGTCTCCCTCGTCGCCTTCCGCGGTGACGGTGCCGAGCTTGTCCTGCCACCCACATCCTCGGTGGAACTCGCCGACCGGCGTCTCCTCGGACTGCGCACCGGGGGGCGTACACCTCTTGCCGCCGGGCTCGTCCGGGCCCATGAGCTCCTCGCCGCCGAGTCGGTCCGCGAACCACAACGCCGTCCCCTGCTCGTCCTGCTCACCGACGGCCGTGCCAACTCGAGCGGGGGACTGGAAGCGGCGCAGCGGACCGCCGCGGCTCTCGCGCGGCGCCGAGTCGCAGCCGCAGTCGTCGACACGGAGGAGGGCTATGTTCGCCTCGGGCTCGCCGCCGCAGTGGCCCGCCAGCTTCGTGCCCCCTGCCTACGACTCGAGGAGCTCGCCGCCGCTCATCTTGCCGACGCCGTCCGCAGCCTGAGCGCGGCGTAGAGGCGTGCGAGGAGGGGGCATGGAAAGGACGGTCCAGCCAGAGAGCGCTCCCGCGGGACAGGCAGACAGAGCTCCTCAAGAGCGTCGCCGTCGCAGACGTGAGCGTCCGCTGCTCGTCGTCCACACCGGTCAAGGCAAAGGCAAGTCCACGGCCGCGTTCGGACTCATGCTCCGGGCCTGGAACCAGGGCTGGCGCATCGGCGTGTTCCAGTTCATCAAGTCCGGAAAGTGGAAGGTCGGGGAGGAGGCCGCGGCTCGAGCCCTCGGCAACATCGACTGGTTCAAGATGGGTGACGGCTGGACATGGACCTCGCGTGACCTCGAGGACTCCGCGGAACTTGCCCGCGAAGGCTGGGAGGAGGTCAAGCGCTGCCTGATCGACCAGCGCTATGAGTTCCTCCTCCTCGACGAGTTCACCTACCCCATGAAGTTCGGCTGGGTGGCCACCCCCGACGTCGTCACGGCTCTCGTGACCAGGCCGGGGTTCCAACACGTCGTCATCACCGGTCGCGACGCCCCGACCGAGCTCGTAGACGCAGCGGATCTCGTTACCGAGATGCGCAAGATCCGCCACCCCTTCGACCACGGTCACCGCGGCCAGAAGGGCATCGAGTGGTAGCACGCCTCGTCGTGGCCGGCACTCGCTCGGGTGTGGGCAAGACAACCGTCGCGGTGGGGCTCATGGCCGCCCTGCGCGCGCGTGGTCTGATGGTGTCCGGGCACAAGATCGGCCCCGACTTCATCGACCCGAGCTACCACGCCCTCGCCAGCGGTCGTCCGCCCCGCAACCTGGACGCGTTCCTCGTCGGTTCGGACCTCATCGGGCCCCTCTTCGCACACGGCGCGGAAGGCGCTGACGTCGCCATCATCGAAGGTGTCATGGGCCTGTTCGATGGGCGGGCCGGCGGCGACGAGGCCTCCACGGCCCACGTCTCCCGCCTCCTCGCCGCACCCGTGCTGCTCGTGGTCGATGCGGCCGCCGTTTCCCGTTCGGTAGCCGCAGAAGTGCTTGGCTTTGTCACCTTCGACCGGAGTGTGCGCGTCGCCGGGGTCGTGCTGAACCGCGTCGGATCCGACGGGCACGAGCGGCTGCTGCGTGAAGCGCTGGCGCCCCTCGGACTGCCGGTCGTCGGAGCACTGCGACGCGACGATCGCCTCGCCACCCCCTCCCGACACCTCGGGCTCATTCCGAGCTCAGAACGCGAATCAGAGGCTCGGGCCACGGTCTCAGCGGCTGGGGCAGCGGTCCTCGAGCGGGTCGACCTCGACGCTGTGCTTCCTCTCGCCCGCTCGGCTCCGTCGTTCGACGTCGAACCGTGGTCACCACAACGTGCGCTCGGGCTGACCGAGCCGGCCCGACCAGCCGCGCTCGTAGCCGTCGCCGGCGGTCCTGCCTTCACCTTCGTCTACACCGAGCACCGGGAACTGCTTGCCGCCGCCGGTGCCGACCTCGTCACCGTCGATCCCACCTGCGACGAATCCTTGCCACAGGGCACGGCCGCGCTCTACCTCGGCGGCGGCTTCCCCGAGGAGCACACAGCCGAGCTCGCGGGAAACGCCGCCATGCGAGCGGCTGTCACCGCCTTCCGCGGCCCCATCGTGGCCGAGTGCGGCGGGCTGCTCTACCTGTGCCGGCGTCTGTCCGGCGAGCCCATGTGCGGAATCGTCGCGGCCGACGCCACCTGGGGGCGTCAGCTCGTGCTCGCATACCGGGAAGCGAGGACGGCCTCTCCTTCGCCTCTCGGTCCGACCGGCACGCCGGCCCGCGCTCACGAGTTCCACCGTACGACGTTGACGCCGCGGGCCGGCCCGGGAAGGACCGTAGGCCCGGGCGGGCGGATCGGTGTGCGTCCGGCGTGGCGTCTGGAGGACGGCAGCGTGGAAGGGTTCGCGGACCGGCGTCTGCACGCGAGCTACCTCCATCCCCACTGGGCGGCGGCCCCGCGCCTGGCTGGGGCCCTCGTGACAGCCGCCACATCCGGCGTGGTGGCGACGTGAGCGGGAGACTCGTCGGCGTCGGCGTCGGGCCTGGCGACCCTGCCCTTCTCACCATCAAGGGCCGGGAGGTGCTGCTCCGAGCGGACGTCGTGTTCGTTCCCGTCGCAAGGGAGAGCGGGCCACGTGATGACGGCGAGCTCGGCTATGCAGAGCGGGTCGTGCTCGCCCACGTGTCCAAGCCACCGCGGCGGCTCGCCTTCGACCTCGACCCGTCGCAGCGGGAGGCGGTCTGGAGCGAGGCCGGGAAAGAGGTCGCCGCAGTCGTAGCTGGCGGAGGCACGGCAGCATTTGCCACCATCGGAGACCCCAACGTCTACTCGACGTTCTCTCGCATCACACGCGTGGTACGAACCCTCGTACCCGGCACGACCATCGAGACCGTGCCAGGCATCACGGCGATGCAGGACCTCGCGTCCCGCTCCGGGACCATCCTCGTGGAAGGCGACGAGCGATTGGCGCTGCTGCCGTTCACGTCCGGGGAGAACGCCCTGCGGGAGGCGCTCGACCGCTTCGACACGGTCGTCTGCTACAAGGGAGGTCGCCGGCTGCCGGACGTCGTCCGGGTGGTCCAAGAAGCCGGCCGTGCCGACGAGCTCGTCTACGGCGCACGTCTCGGCCTGGCGGGGGAGGAGATCCGCCGCTTCCCCATGGCCGACCCTGCGGGGGAAACCCCCGCACCCCCTGGGGCCGGCCCCTATCTGTCGACCATCATCGTCACCCGCTCGTGACTCCCTTCCAAGGCCTCGGAGGACCGCCGGCGGTGAGGGGCACCGTCTACGTCGTCGGCGGCGGGCCGGGCGATCCCGGACTCATCACGCTGCGGGCCGCCGTGCTCCTGACCACCTGCGACGTCGTGGCCTACGACCGACTGGCCCCACCGGACGCTCTGCGTCTCATCCCCGAGGACGCCGAGCAACTGTGCGTCGGTAAGCGCTCCGGCGAGGCCGGTGCGAGCCGTGACGATGTCCACGATCTGCTCGTAGCACGCGCGAGGTCAGGCAAGGCGGTGGTGCGCCTGAAGGGCGGCGACCCGTTCATCTTCGGACGGGGCGGTGAGGAAGTGGCGGCCTGCCGTGCCGCCGGAGTGCCGGTCGAGGTCGTGTCCGGAGTGAGCGCGGCGGTGGCCGTGCCCGCCGCGGCCGGCATCCCCCTCACCCACCGGGCCGTCGCCTCTGGCTTCGCGGTCGTCACCGGACACGAGGACCCCGGCAAGAACGGAGGGCATCTCGACTGGGACGCGCTCGCCGGCTTCCCCGGCACGCTCGTGTTCCTCATGCCCCTCGAGAACATCGGGCGGATCGCTGACCGGCTCATCGCCAGTGGTCGCCAGCCCGACACACCCGTCGCGCTCGTGTGTCGGGGGACGACCTCACATCAGGAGACCGTGGCAGGAACGCTCGCGACCATCCGCGGGCAGGTGAAGCACCTCCAGCTCGTCCCACCCGCCGTCGCGATCGTCGGCGACGTCGTCCGCCTCCGTGCTGCCGTCGCGTGGAGGGAGCGCCTGCCGCTCCTGGGCATCACCGTGCTCATCCTGCGCACGCTCGCGCGCTCGTCCGCGCTGGCCGCCCAGATACGCGCACTGGGGGGCGAAGCGCTCGAGGCGCACGTCATGCACACGCGCCCCGGGGACGTCGCCCTTCTCGCCTCGTCCCTGGCTGGCCCGTCCCAGGTCCAGGCGCTCGTCGTCTCCTCCCCGCCGGCGGTCGACGCACTCGCTGACGCCCTCGCCGCCGTCGGTCGCGACGCTCGAGCTCTGGCCGGCGTCCGCCTCCTCGCAGTGGGATCGGGGGCGGCCCGCGCTGTGCGTGCTCGTCTTGCCCTCCGTCCCGACGACTCCGCCCCCACCCTGCGCGACCTCGCGACCGCGCTCGAGCCGGGCGAGGGCACGGTACTCGTCCTCGCACAGGATGGCGGCGACGACGCCTTCACGGCCGCCGTCGCCGCCAAGGGCTACGTCCCGACCGTCGTCACCGCGTACCGCACCGAGTCCGTGGAGCGGCTGCCCGACGCGATCACCGAGCGCCTCCAACGGGGGGACATCGACTTCGTCGTGGCCGCCTCGTCGTCGAGCGCACGTCACTTCGCGGCCCTCGCAGCCGACCTGCCCTGGCGTTCCCGTGTCGTCTCCATCGGACCACGCACGAGCGCTGCGTGCCGTCAGGCCGGGCTCGACGTCCACGTCGAGGCCGCACCCCACGACTACGCGGGAATCGTCGAAGCGCTCGTCACACAGGCGGCGCTCGTGGAGGCGGGCAACGTGATGCAAGGCTCGAAAGCTTCCACGCCTCTTCCCGCCGTGGAAGAGGGACCATGACCCGGCGCGGCAAGGTCTGGTTCGTCGGTGCCGGGCCCGGCGCGGCCGACCTCATCACGGTGCGGGGGGCTCGGGTCATCGGCCAAGCTGACGTCGTGATGTGGGCGGCGAGCCTCGTCCACCCCGACATCCTCACCTACGCCCCCCCCGAGGCAGAGGTGCTCGACTCCTCCCGCCTCACCCTCGAGCAGGTCCTCAGCCGCTACACGGAAGCCGCCGAACGGGGCGAGAGGGTCGCGCGTATCCACTCGGGTGACCCCGGCCTCTACGGAGCGATCCAAGAGCAGATCGATGCGCTCGACGGTCTCGACCTGGACTGGGAGATCGTCCCGGGCGTGTCGTCGCTGGGAGCCGCCGCCGCCGTGCTCGGTCGGGAACTGACCGTCCCCGAGGTCGCCCAGTCGGTCATCCTCACGCGTCTGGCCACCTCCACGCCCATGCCAGCCGGAGAAGACCTGCGCTCATTCGCCGGACATGGCACCACCATGGCGCTGTTCCTGTCGGCTTCGCGACCCCGGAAGCTCCAAGACGAACTGCTGGCCGGCGGATACCCGCCCCACACCCCGTGCGCGGTGGTCTACCGCGCATCCTGGCCCGAGCAGCTCGTGTTGCGCTGTTCGCTTGGGGAGCTCGCTGCGGCCATCCGCAGCGCCCGGCTTCGGCAGCACACGCTCGTCCTCGTCGGCCCTGCGCTTGCCGGCAGCGGCACGCGCAGCCAGCTCTATTCGCCCGGCTTCAGTCACCAGTACCGGCTGGCGAAGGCATGACGAAGCTTCGCGAACCGGACCTGCCTCGAACGGCGAAGGTGCGCACCGGTCCGATGCGCACCGGCTGGACCACAGGGACATGCGCCTCGGCCGCTGCGAAGGCGGCGCTGACCGCGCTCGTCAGCGGCGAACGGCAAAGCACGATCGAGGTGGCCCTGCCTTCCGGGAGGCGCGTGAGCTTCCCCGTGCTGAGCTGCGAGCCGGCGGCACACGGCGCGTGGGAGGCGGTGGTGGTCAAAGACGCCGGCGATGATCCCGACTGCACGCACGGAGCCCACCTGACCGCCAGGGTGAGTTGGGCCGCTGACCCGGGCGTCCGCCTCGAGCGGGGTGAGGGCGTGGGGGTGGTGACGAAGCCCGGGCTCGGGCTCGAGATCGGCGCACCCGCCATCAACCCCGTCCCACGTCGCATGATCACTCACGCCCTCGGCGAGGTCGTCTCCCTCGTCCCGGGTGGGGTCGAGGTGACGATTCGTGTGCCGGGCGGGGAGCAGATGGCCAAGAAGACCACCAACCGCCGTCTCGGCATCCTCGGGGGCATCTCGGTCCTCGGGACCAGCGGAATCGTGCGACCTTTCTCGACCGCATCCTGGAGGGCCTCCGTACTGCAAGCTGTTGACGTCATGGCGGCTCAGGGCGAGGTCACGTGCGTGCTCAGCACCGGGGGACGGACGGAGCGTGCAGCCCGTCGCCTACTGCCCGCCCTCCCGGAGATCTGCTTCGTGGAGGTGGGTGACTTCTCCGGAGCCGCCATCGAGCGGGCAGCTCGCCTGGGACTCACCCGGGTGATCTTCGTGGGTATGGCCGGGAAGCTGGCGAAGCTCGGTGCCGGCGTCATGATGACCCACTGGACGCGCTCAAAGGTCAGTGGGGGCTACCTCGGCCAGCTCACCCATCGAGCAGGGGGTGACCCTCGACTCGTCGCCGCGGTGGCGGCGTCCAACACCGCTCGGCACGCCTACGAGCTGTGGACCCAGGCCGGCCTGGCCTCCGAGGCGGCGCAGCTGCTCTGCGGCGACGTGGCACGCAACCTGGCGCGGTGGAGCGAGAGACGGCTCGAGGTGGACGTCGTGCTCGTCGACTTCGACACGCTCGAGCCCGTCGCCATGTCCGGGGGGAGGAAGCCGGGCGGGCGGGGAACAGGTGGTGCGTGTTGAACCCTGCCCGCATCACGGTGATCGGAGTCGGCGCATACGGGCTCCCTCCCTCGGGGCGGGAGGCCCTCGTCGAGGCGGACCTCGTGGTCGGCGGCCGGCGCCTGCTCTCCCTCTGCCATGACGAGATTCCTCGAGGCGCCGCCACCGTCGTCATCGGGGGCGACCTCACGCCGGCTCTGGACGCGATCGAAGCGGCGAACGGGGACGTGGTGGTGCTCGCCTCGGGCGATCCGGGTTTCTTCGGCATCGTCCGTGCCCTCTCGGAACGTCTCGGCCGTCGTCGTCTCCGCGTCCTGCCGGGCGTATCGGCGGTAGCGACCGCCTTCGCTGCCGCCGGCTTGTCCTGGGACGATGCGATCGTCGTGAGCGCCCACGGTCGCGATCCCGCCACCGCCGTTCACGCCTGCCTGGCCCATCCGAAGGTGGCCGTGCTCACAGCTCCGGGATTCGGACCGGTCGATCTCGCCCAGGCATTGAGGCGGGCTGGTTGCGACGAGCGCACCTTCATCGTGGCGGAGCGCCTTGGCGAGCCCGGATCGCGCATCGTCGAGTCGGGGCTCGATGAGGTCGCCGGTCGGGTCTTCGGGCATCCGAACGCTGTCGTCGTCCTCGACGAGCGGGCCGCGATGCGCGCGAGCGGAGCAAGCTCTCCCCGCAGACACGTTCCCGATGGGTGGGCCCTGGACCCGACGGAGTTCGCTCACCGTGCCGGCATGATCTCGAAGCGCGAGGTACGCGCGTTCGCCCTTGCCACGCTCGGTCCCGGCCTGGGGGACCTCGTCTGGGACGTGGGGGCGGGCAGCGGCTCGGTGGCGGTCGAATGTGCCCGCTTCGGCGCCGCCGTCGTCGCCATCGAACGCGATGCGGAGGCGTGTGCCCTCATCGAGAAGAACGCCGCAGCCCACGATGTCGCCCTACGGGTCGTTCACGGCAGGGCCCCTGCGGCGCTGAAGGGCCTGCCCGACCCCGATGCCACCTTCGTCGGTGGCGGAGGCCCCGACCTCGAGAAGATCCTCGTCGAAGTCCTGGCCCGCACCTCTCGAGCGGTCGTCGTAGCCCTCGCCACCGTCGAACGGGTCGGGCCGACGCTCGCCGCATGCAACAGCGGGGGCTGGGAGGCATCGGCACGGATGCTGCACGTCTCGGACCTCGCTCCTCTCCCCGGTGGTCGTACCCAGGGCGACGCCGCGCACCGCCTCGCGGCGCACAACCCGATCTTCATCATCGAAGGGAGTCGCATCCGAGAGCAGCGCTCGTGACGCGCATCGTGTTGGCCGCCGCCACCGCCGCGGGGCGGCGCCTCGCTGCCGACCTCGCCAGCCACCTCGGCGGGCACCTCCACCCGGGGACGATCAGGGACGCCATATCCGCGGCATGGCAGCGGGCCGACCAACTCGTCCTGGTCATGGCCACCGGCGCGGCCGTTCGCCTCCTCGCCGACCACCTCCGCGACAAGGACACCGACCCGGGAGTCGTCTGCGTTGACGACGCGGGCCGCTTCGCGGTCGCCCTGGTCGGTGGGCACGAGCGCGGCGCGAATGCGTTGGCGCAACGGGTCGCGGTCCACCTCGGCGCCACCCCTGTGATCACGACCGCCTCCGAGTCGCATGACCTGCCAGCACTGAGCGCTCTCGGCTCCCACTTCGGCCTCCGTGTCGACCCCGACAGTGACCTCCCCGCCGTTGGAGGGGCACTCCTCGGCGGTGGGCCCGTGCACCTCCTGAGAGAGCGGCCGTGGCCGCTCGGTCCCCTCCCCGATGTCATCGAGGTCGACACCCCGGTCCCCCCTCTGCTCTGGGTGACCGACAGGAGCGTCGTGTCGCCCCGCCCCGCAGTCGTCTACCGGCCTCCGACCCTCGTCGTCGGTGTCGGCGCAAGCAGCGGCGTCACGGCTGAGGAGGTCATCGCCCTCATCGACTCGGCCTTGGCCGACGCGGGCCTGTCACCGGGTTCGGTCGCGTGCCTCTCCACGCTCGACCTGAAGGCCGACGAGGAAGGGATCGTCGAGGCCGCCGCCACTCGAGGTTGGCCCCTGCGCACCCTGCCGGCCGAGCGGCTCGCGGCCATCCCGGTTCCAAACCCATCGGCCGTCGTGGCGGCCGCCGTGGGCACGCCGAGTGTGGCCGAGGCCGCCGCACTCCATCTCGGGGGAGAGTTGCTCATCGAGAAGCGGCGTGGCCCCATGGCGACCGTCGCGATCGCTCGCCGCCCCACCCGGGGCCATCTCGCCCTCGTCTCGCTCGGACCCGGCGCCGACGACCTCCTCCCGCCCCGTGCCCGCGTCGCCCTGGCCCGTGCCGAGATCGTCGTCGGCTACCACGGCTACCTCGAGCTCGCCCGTCCCCACCTCGCCCGCGGGGCCCGGCTCGAAGCCTTTCCCCTCGGCGATGAGACGGCACGTGCACAGCGCTGCCTCGAGCTCGCCCGGACCGGACACGCAGTCGCTCTCGTGTCGAGTGGCGACGTGGGCGTCTACGCGATGGCATCCCCGACTCTCGAACGGGCCGAGCCCGACGTCGACGTGGAGATTGTGCCGGGCGTCACCGCGGCACAGGCCGCCGCGGCCCTACTCGGGGCGCCCCTCGGCCACGATCACTGCGCCATCTCACTCTCGGACCTGCTCACTCCCTGGGACGTCATCCGTCACCGCGTGACCGCGGCGGCCATCGCCGACTTTGTCGTCGCCATCTACAACCCACGCAGCCCCGCACGCCACTGGCAGCTCGACGAAGCCCGACGCATCCTGCTCGACCACCGCGAGCCAGACACTCCCACCGGAGTCGTCCACGACGCCTTCCGCCCCCGCCAGCGTGTCGGGCTCACCACGCTGGGCAAGCTCGACGTCAGCGACGTCGATATGACCACCGTCGTGCTCGTCGGCAGCTCGCGGACTCGTGTTGTGGGCGGCCGCATGGTGACTCCGCGGGGATACACGTAGATGACGCTGACCAGGAGCGACCCGCCAGGAGCTGCCGTCGGTCACCTCGGACGCAGGAGGACCTGTGAAACCCCCCTCTACACCGTCACCGTCGACTGCACCGCATGCGGTGCCTGCCTGCGCACCTGCCCGGAACGCTCCATCCGCCCCGCCGTCCCAGGCTCCCCTGCCCCGCTCGTCGTGCTCGACACCTGCAGCGGATGTGGCGAGTGCGCCGAGATCTGCCCGGTCGAGGCCTGCGTGGAGGTGACGCGGTCATGAGACATCCCATCGAGGCGGAGAGCTACGCGATCCTGCGTGGCCTGCTCGACCTGTCGCACCTGCCCCCACTTGGGCGCGCGGTCGTCGAACGCGTGGTGCACGCGAGCGCCGACCTCGACTACGTCAGCGACCTCGTCCTCGACGAGGAGGCACTCAGCCGGGGACAGGCCGCGCTACGAGCCGGCGCTCCCATCGTCGCCGACGTCGACATGGTCGCCGTGGGGATCACGGGCCGCAGGGTGCGCAACTTCGTCTCCGACGTTCGCGCCAGCCGCCTGGCGGCGGAGGTCGGAGGGACCCGCAGTTCGGCCGCCGTCAAGGTCGCCCGGGACGAGGTCGGTCCGGGGGCGGTGTGGGTCGTGGGCTGCGCCCCCACCGCCCTCGTCACCCTGCTCGAGATCGACGCCGCTCCCGCCTTCGTCGTCGGCCTGCCGGTCGGGTTCGTCGGCGCGGTCGAAGCCAAGGCTGCGCTGCGCGCCTCCGGTCTTCCCGCCGTGTCCAACCTCGGACCGAAGGGTGGGTCCGCGGTCGCGGCCGCCGCCGTCAACGCCCTGCTCGAGGATGTCTCATGAGCTCCCGCGCACACCGTCGGCCGCCAACCAACCTGCCGCTCGGCGTCCAACGATCGCCAGCCCCGTACAGCTCCACAGCCCCAGGCGATGCCCTCCTCGTCGCCGGGCACGGATCACGGGACGACGACGGGGTGGTCGAGTGCGCCGCGCTCGTACAGCAACTGCGGCTGCTGCGCCCCGACCTGCCCGTCGCTCTCGGCTTCATCGAGTTCGCCCCTCCACCGCTCCGTGAGGCCGTCGCCGGGCTCGTCGCAGGGGGGGCCACCAGCATCACCGTCATCCCACTCGTGCTGCTCGGTGCCGGCCATGCGAAGACCGACGTTCCCGCCGCCATGCAGCGGGCACGTGACGCCCACCCCGACGTGACCTTCCACTACGGTGCGCCGCTGGGCGTCCACCCCGATCTCCTCACCGTCGTCGACCAGCGGCTCGACGCCGCCCTTCCCCCAGCCGCTCGTGTCGACACCGCGGTTCTGCTCGTCGGACGGGGGTCGTCGGACCCGGACGCGAATGCCGACCTTGCCAAGGTCGCCCGGCTGCTGTGGGAGGGTCGTCCGCACGAAACGGTCGAGTTCGCCTTCGTAGGCATCACCGCTCCGTTGGTCCGAGCCGGACTCGATCGGTGCCGACGGCTCGGTGCCCGTCGCATCGCCGTGGTGCCCTACTTCCTGTTCACGGGAGTTCTGCTGCACCGCATCAAGTCCGAAGCAGACGCATTCGCCGCCGCCAATCCCGGTCTCGACGTCGTCGTCACCGCCCACCTCGGCGCCGATCCCCGCATCGCGCGGCTGGTGCTCGACCGCTTCGACGATGCCCGGGACGGCCGCGCCCAGCCGAACTGCGACGTGTGCCAGTACCGCATCCCGCTGCCCGGCTTCGAACAGCGGGTCGGAGCCCCACAGACGCTCCACTTCCACCCTCACGACCCTTGCCCAGAGGGGCTCAGGTGACCCGCATCCTCGTCCTCGGCGGTACGAAGTCGGGCAAGACCACGCTTGCCGAGCAACTTGCCGCCGCACCGGGTCGTCCCGTCGCCGTCGTCGCGACCGCCCAGGTGACCGACCCGGAGATGGCGGAGCGGATCAGCCGCCATCGCGAACGTCGCCCCTCCAGCTGGACGACCATCGAAGACGTCGACCTGAGGGATGCCCTCGACATGGTCGGCCCCCACGACAGCGTGATCGTCGACGCACTCGACACGTGGCTGGCCCGCCGCATGGGGGCGGCTGGGCTGTGGACCGACCAGGCGACCGCCCCGCTGGGTGCGAGCGGCACGAGGGTTGTCGAGGCCATCCTCGCCGAGCTCGCCGCATTCTGGGCAGCCGCCGGGAGCCGGAGCGGACTCAGCGTGGTCGTCGCCGGGCAGCCCGGCTGGGCTCCCGTGCCAGCCGACGCTTCTACCCGTCGCTTCCTCGATGTGCACGGGACCGCGATCCAGGGGCTGTCCGCCAGCGCGGACCGCGTGATGATGGCGGTGGCCGGTCGCGCCCTCGAGCTGACTGCCGCCCCCACCCGGTTCGAGTCACAAGAGGCGCAAAACGTGCCGGAACTGCGTGAGCACGGCGACACCCAAGCCCCGCCCGGCACCCTCGACCTCGCGGTCAACGTCCAGTCCGACCTGCCCCGCTGGCTGCGGCAACGTCTGGCCGAGACGCTCGAGCGGGTGACGAGCTATCCCGACACCACCCGTGCCCGCGCGGCCGCCGCAACCCGACACGACCGGCCCCCGGCGGAGTGCCTGCCGCTCGACGGCGCAGCCGAGGCTTTCTGGTTGCTCGCTTCCACGCTGCGGCCAGGCCGGGCGGTATGTGTCCACCCTTCCTTCACCGAACCCGAAGCGGCCCTGCGCGCGCATGGCCACCGGGTGACGCGCGTCTTCCGCGACCGTGAGCGAAATTGGGGACTCGACCCCGACGCCGTACCCCCCGAGGCAGATCTCGTCGTCCTCGGTCGTCCCGACAACCCCACCGGAGCACTCGACCCCTTGGACGACATCGCGGCGCTCACCCGAGAGGGTCGCACCCTCGTCGTCGACGAGTCGTTCGCCGAATTCCTGCCCGACGAGCGCCTCACCCTCGCCGCTCGTCGCGACCTTCCCGGCCTCGTCGTCATACGCAGCCTCACGAAGCTGTGGGGTCTTGCGGGCCTTCGAGTCGGCTATCTGCTCGCCGCGGCCGACCTCGTCGCCCGACTCGACTCGAAGCGGCAGCCGTGGTCGGTCAACGCGCTCGCCGCTGAGGCCCTCGTCGCCTGCGTCGCGGCTGAGGACGAGCGCCAGGCACGCGCCCGCCGGGTCGCCACGGAACGTGAGCGGCTCGAGGCGGTTCTGCGCACCGTCCCCGGCCTCGTCGTGTGGCCCTCCGCGGCCAACTTCCTCCTGCTTGCGGCCCCCGGCGTCAGCGACCTGCGCCAACGCCTACTCCGACGGGGGGTGGCGGTACGGCGCGGCGAGACATTTCCCGGGCTCGGCCCCGACCACGTTCGTGTCGCCGTTCGCGAGCCTGCCGACAGTGATCAACTCGTCGCCGCCGTGCGCGAATCGCTGGGTGTCGAGAGCCCGCGCCTGTGCGCGACGTGACCCTCTCCGACCGCGTCCGAGAGCTCGCCGCCGACGTCGTCGCCGTCGACCGCGAGGCCGCTGCGGCCGCAGAGGCCCGCCAGTTGCAACTCGCGAAGCCTCCGGGCAGCCTCGGCGCCCTCGAGCCTCTCGGCGCGCAGCTGTGCGCGATCGCCGGAGACTGTCCACCCCCGATGCCGACACAGGCGGCGCTCCTGCTCGCCGCTGCCGATCACGGCGTCCACGCATCGGGGGTCACTCCCTGGCCGCAGGACGTCACCCGACGCCTGGTCGAGGCGCTTTGCCGCGGAGGAGGGACGGCGAACGTCCTCGCCGACCTGGTGGGCTGCCGCGTGTGCGTCCTGGATGTCGGCGTCGCTGGGGAGCTGGGAGGTCATCCGCGCCTACGACGCGCCCGAGTTCGGCTCGGTACCGCTGATCTTCGTACCACGGAGGCGATGAGGGAGGAGGAGGCGGCCCGCGGCGTGCTGGCGGGTGCCGGAGTCGCCGAGGAGCTCGTCGGCGCCGGCGCCGATCTTCTCGTCACAGGCGAGGTGGGCATGGCGAACACTACCGCAGGCGCCTGTCTCGTGGCCGCCCTCACAGGCGCCGATCCTGTCAGCGTGACGGGGCGCGGCTCCGGCGTGGACGACCACGGGCTCGCCCGTAAACGCGCCGTTGTCGCCGAGGCACTGGCCCGTCACGGGAACGACACTCGTCCACTGCGGGTCCTCGCGTCCCTTGGCGGGCTCGAGCATGCCGCCCTCGTCGGTCTCATCCTCACCGCTGCCGCCGAGGGCCTTCCTGTCCTTCTCGACGGGCTGGCAGCGCTGGCCGCGGCGCTGGTCGCCACATCGCTCGCCCCGGACGTGGTCGGCTACCTCATCGCCGGCCACCGCCCGGCCGAGCCGGGAGCGAGCGTCGCGCTGGACCACCTCGGCCTCGAGCCCCTGCTCGACCTCGGGCTGCGGCTCGGAGAGGGCACCGGAGCGCTGCTCGCCATCCCGCTCGTCCAAGCTGCGGCCCGCGTCCTGCGCGACGTCGCCACACTCGCAGACGTCGGAATCGTGCCACCGTGAGAGCCGCGCTCGGCTTTCTCACCCTGCTACCCGTCGGGGAGCCCGAGCCACCCGGACCCGGCAACCTGGCGGTCTTCCCCCTCGTCGGAGGGTTGCTCGGCCTCGTGTGGGTAGCAGCCGGCATGGGAGGGGAGGCGCTGGGGGGCCCGCCCGTGGGGGCGGGAATGGTGCTCGTCGTCGACCTTCTCGCGACCGGGGCGCTGCACCTCGATGGTCTCGCGGACGTGGCCGACGGTGCCGCCTCGCGTCTTCCTCCCCACGAAGCCCAGACTGTCATGCGCGACCCCCGGATCGGCGCGGTGGGGGCTGCCACCCTCTGCACCGCGCTGCTCGTCCGCTTCGCCCTCATCGCCGCCGCGCTCCCCACCCCTGCCATCCTCATCGCGGCCCCCGCAGCGGGGCGAGCGGCGATGGTGTGGACACTCGGTCGGCTGCCGCACACCTCGGGTGCCAGCGCAGGCGGCGGGCAGGCGGGACAACTCGGGGCCTCCGGAGGCGGCGGGCAGGCAGGCGGGCCTTCCGGCTCGCTCGGTACCGCGTTGGCCCATCGTGCCGGGCTGGCGGTTCGGGCGGCAGCCGTGGCTCTCGTCGCCGTCGTGACCGCGGGCGCATTCGCCCTCGCCCGACATTCCCCGGCGACTGTGGTCGCCGCGACGGCGGTCGCTCCGGCACTCATCGTGCTCGTCAGCGAACCAGCTGCTAGATGGTGGTCCCGCCGCTTCGGGTTCCTCTCCGGCGACGCCGTCGGCGCCGTGGGTGTCGTGACAGAACTCGTCGTCGTGGCCGGATTGCTCCTCGCCACGTGACGCACGGGGGGCGGCTTCTGGCACGGTCTCAGGAAGGGGGGCGTAGGGTGAGCCGACCGGGCGCGGAGCAGGAGGGACGCCCCAGTTCATCCTCGGGCCGCCGGGCCGCGGCCGCGCCGGCGGCGATCACCGGAGGAGACGATGGCCGGGTGGACGACGCGCCAGCTCGTACGCCATGCCCCCTCCTTGGAGAAGGAGATGCTCGCGCTGCCGGCTCTTGTCGACCACGGCGACGTCTGCCTCGACGTGGGAGCCAGCTTCGGCACGTACACGGTCCTCCTTGCCCGGCTGGTCGGACCCGGGGGCCGCGTTCACGCCGTCGAACCTCGTCCCCGGTCGCGGCGCGTCCTCGCCCTCGTTCGGAGCCTGCTCACACCCGGCAACGTTGAGATCCATCCCGTAGCCCTCAGTGACCAGGCCGGGGAGGAGGTGATCGTCACGCCACGGCGGCGCTGGCTCCTGCCCGTACCCGGCCGGACCTTCCTGAAAGGCTCCCTGCAAGGCGGACCAGGTGGCTACTACCCCGGGTGGAGCGAGGAGTTCGGGGGTGCGGCGGAACGCCTGGTCGCCACTCAGACCCTCGACGGGCTCGCCGCCGAGCAGGGCATCGATCGCCTGGACTTCGTCAAGCTCGATGTGGAGGGGGCCGAGCTGCGCGTGCTCGTCGGAGCTGACGGGACTCTCCGCCGTCACCGACCGGTCGTCCTGTGCGAGATCGAGGACCGCCACACGAACAAGTACGGACACCGGGCCAGCGAAGTCTTCGCCTGGTTCGCGTTCCGCGACTTCAAGCCTCACGTCTTCGACAGCCCCAGGTTGCGGCAGGTCGACGGCCCCGAGCCGGGCGAGAACAACTACCTCTTCCTCCCCGGAGACTGAGGAGGCCGCTGGAACACGGCCGAGCCTCGACCCCGCCCATCTGGTAACCCAATCACCCCGGCCCCGTAGGGAGGTGGAAGGCCTGCTCGTCAAACCGCAGTTTCGTATCCGTTCGAGCGGGGGAGGAGGAAAACCGCGGGTAGACGGCGAAGCACCTCTTGATACCGTGCGACGGACTCGTTGCATGTTCCGACGGGGGGAAACAGGAGGGGTTGGTGGCTTTGAGCTGGCCGCGACGGCGCGGAGGGATGCGCCAACCCGGACGGCCCTTACGGCCGAGGGACACGTCCGCGCAAGGGCAGCCGCCACAGCCGCACGACAGCACTGCCGGCCGGCGGGCGCCCTCTACCGAAACCACAGCGCGACTCGCCGGTGCGGTAGGAGGCGAGCTTGAACGCTTGCGTGCCGAAGTTTCAGAGGAACTCGTGCTCGTCCGTCTCCTGCTCGACGTCGGCCACGTCGAGGCGGCGAAACGCCTCATCGACGAGCGCTCGGCGCGTCTCCGTCACTTCCAGGACCACGTCGAAGCAGCAATCGCCTCTGCCGTGGTGGAACGGACGGCCGAGGAGATCCTCGCCGCGGCTGCCGAAGCTCCCGACAGCCCCGATCGCACCACCCGGTGCCCAGCTGTGGAAGGCGGACGAGAGGCGGCCACCGCCCGCGCGAAAAGGGTGGTCACAGAAGGGACTGCCCGGCCGTATCTCCGGCCGCTGGTCGCCGCGGCCAGCCTCGTCATCCTCGTTGCACTGTTCGTGACCGGCGGGCCTCTTCCCGGCCTGTACGAACTCGTGTCCGGGGAGTCGAACAGCTCCCCCCATTCTCAGAGGGGCGGCGCCCCCGGTGGGGACAGGAAGGTGACGGCCGGGGATGACGGCGCCAGTGAGGCCGATGATGCGCTGCCAGACCCCGCGGGTGGTGTGCTCGACCACTCCGCCGAGCCACCCGAGATCCTGCTGCTACTCGGCCGGCTCGCTCGCTTCGCCGAGGGCACAGGAAATGGGCCCGTCGCTGCCCTGCTCGACGTGGACCGACTCGTGGCCCGGCTCGTCACCGAAGTCGCCCCACTGCTGGCCCCGTTGCCTGCTGACCTGCCGCAGGGAGAGGCCACGTCGCCACCCCAGCACCCAGCGCAGCCGAACGCCGCCCCCCAGCCGCAACCGAACTCCCAGCAGCCACCATCTAGTGGCGGCGAGCCGGTGGACCAGACGCAGCCAGGTGGACCACCGTCGCCCGACGCGCCTTTGGTGAACCAGCAGGCGCCGCGGATCGACGAGGGTGCAGAGGGCGATTCCATGGAGGAACGGTGGCGCAAGCGGAGAGAGCAGGGCGGGACGGAGCAGGCGCCTGACATCCCCGACGAGCTCGCGCCGCGCGACTGACCAACCCTCACCGGCAAAGGTAGGCTGGCCGACCGACGAGGAAAGCGGTCGGCCGGTATGACCTGGCGGAAAGGGCTCCCGAGATCACGTTGCCTCTTCGGATCCTTGCGCCAGTCCTCGCCGCGATCGTCCTGTTTCAGGGCGAGACTGCCGATGCGTCTCAGGCCGCCAGGCAGACCAGAGATGAGGAGGCGGTCGTGCTCGCCGTCGAAGGCCCCAGTGAGGAAGAGGGGGGACTACCCGGGCCGGAACCAAATCTCAAGAACAGCTTCGCCCCTGAGGAGTACGAGGCGCCTTGGACCTGGTGGCTCGGCGTCATCCTCACGGCCGTCAGCGTCGTGATCATCGTGGGATTCGGCCTCGCCTACTACATCCTCATCCACCGCCCGCGGCAACGAACCCCGCAGCCTTGAACGACAACCCCCCTGGCCCGAGGAACCGCACCCTCCCGCCCTTGATTGACGAAGCCATGGCGCTGCGAACCGCCACGCTCGTCACTCCCCGACAACGAGACAGCCCGGCCGAAGCGGCCCGGTTGAGAGCGAGGGTGGCTGCGGACGTGGCCGCCGCCGACGAGTCCGCCCGGTCCTGGACAGGACTCGGAAGGGACCTACCGCCCACGACCGTGCGTGTGGTCAGCCGCTCCGGCTGGGTGAAGGCGAATCTCATCGGTCTTCGCGGTGCCTTCGATCCGCTGGCTTACCGCCTGGCCGACCGACCTGGCGCCGCGCGTGTCGTGGGGTGGCAGGTGGGGATGCTTCTCGGCCTGCTGTCGACGAAAGTGCTCGGTCAGTACATCCTTCCGCTCGGCGGACCTGGACAGGCCCAGCTCGTTCTGGTCGGCCCGAACCTGCTCGAGTTGTCGCGACGACTCGGCCCCCTCGCCGACGACGTGCGTAGGGTCGTCCTCATCCACGAACTCGCCCACCGGCTGCAGTTCGACGGGGTGCCATGGCTCGGAGACCACCTTCGGGGCCTGCTCGGCCGCTACCTCGCATCGGCCCGCCTGGACCCCGGAGCCGTGCTGGAGGCACTCTCCCGCCTCCCCGACGCGCTGCGGGCGCTACGAGAAGAACGCAGCATCACTCCACTCCTCCAGGCTGTCTTGAGCGAGGAGCAGCGGGCGGTCGTCGACGAGGCGCAGGCCCTCATGAGCCTGCTCGAAGGCCACGGCAATGCGACGATGTACAGCGCAGCGCGCGGTTTCGTCCACGACCCCGATCGAGTGAGGGAGGCGCTCGAGCGTCGCCACTCGGACCTCTTCGCGCGGCTGCTGACCGCTGTCGCCGGGCTCGACCTCAAACGACGCCAATACCGCGAAGGCGAGGCCTTTGTGCGCACGGTCGTCGAGCGGGTGGGGACCGCAGGGCTCAACGCCGCCTTCACCGGTCCCTCGTCGCTGCCGACTCTCGACGAGATCTCCGCCCCGGAGAGGTGGCTCGCACGCCTGCACGGGAGCGACTGAACACCAACTGAGAAATGCGAGCAACTGCGGAACCGTGCCATGACCTTCCCCCCCGATCTCGGCCAGGAGTTCGACCCGGAGCCCGGCCACCGGCCTTTCCCGCCGCCCCGATGGCCAGGTCCGCTTCCTTCCGGCACGGACCGAGCGGGGCTGGTCGTGGAGGTGGCCCGTGCGCTCCAGCCCGTGCAGGGGGGCGCTCTCATCGCTCTTTCGGGAGGGCCCGATTCCACCTCGCTCACCTATCTCGTTCGTGAGGCACGGCCGGATTTGAAGCTCTTCCTCGGCCACGTCCGTCACGGCATGCGAGACGACGCCGCCGACCTCGCGACCGTGCAAAGTCACGCCCAGGCCTTGAATCTGCCGCTCGAGGTCGCGGAAGTCGAAGTGCGACCGAGCGGGGAAGGGCTCGAGGCAGCGGCCCGAACCGCCCGTTACGCCGCGCTGCGCCGTCTGGCCAAGGAGGCCGACGTCACCCGGATCCTGCTCGGCCATACCGCGGACGACCAGGCGGAGACCGTCCTCCTGCGTGTGGCCCGCGGCACGGGCATCAGGGGTCTGGCGGCAATGGCAGCCCTCAGTGGTGATCTCGTCCGCCCACTCCTGCGCATCCGCCGGGGCGACCTTCGCCGCTTCCTCGCTCTCGAAGGCCTCGACACGGTCGAGGATCCCACCAACCTCGATCCGTCCTCACGACGGGTGCGGGTGCGTCAGACCGTCCTGCCGGCTTTCGAGGCGCTGACCCCCGACCCGGTGGGAGCACTGGCTCGGCTGGCCGACCTCGCTCGCTTGGACGCCACTCATCTGGAGGCTGAGGCGGCCAAGGTCGAGCTTGCTGCCGTTCGCCACTACGGCCCTGCCCGGGCCCTGGCGACGGAGGCACTTTCCGGCATCGACGCGGCCCTGGCATCCCGCGTCGTGCGCCGATTCCTCGCGGCCGTCCGCGGCAGCCCCACTCCTGTCACCGCAGGGCACGTCCATGCCGTTCTGGCACTGCACTCGGGGCAGGCCGTGGACCTGCCGGGCGTGTCGGTCACGCGGGGAGGGAAGTGGCTGGCTGCCGCGCCGCATCAGCTGCCCGAAACCCGGCCGGTGACCCTCTCAGTGCCCGGCGTGACCGATTGGAAGCGGGCAGCCGTTTCCATCGTGGCGACCCTCGCCCCGCAAGACTTCGCCGACCAGGTTCGGCTACCCGGACGACTGCGCGAGGTCGTGTCGGAGGAGGCTCTGCCCCCCGGTGGGAATCCGGCCTTGGGGACGGTGACCCTCGGCGGACTGCAACTCTCAGGCCTCGTCGTGCGCTGCCGGCTGCCGGGAGATCGCGTGGCCACGCGGGCCGGAACGAGGAAGTTGCAGGATTTGTTCGTCGACGCAGGCATCCCCCGAGCGGTCCGCGACCTCGTACCGGTAGTCGCCGTCGGCGAACGCCTCCTATGGGTGCCCGGGGTCACCGTCGACGCTCGCGCCCAAGCGGCTGGCCATAGGTCTCCCACGCTTCGCTTAGCGGTCGAGAGCCGGGACTAGCACCTGCCGTCAGGCTGCGAAGTCGGTGATGGGCCGATAGCGTGCCCTCGCACGGCGTGCCGACGTAGCCTCGAGGTTTGAGCCCGCAGGCGACGCGGTCTTTTCCGGGAGGACGCCATGGGGCCCCAACCGCTGGCCAACGTGCTGAGGCGGACGGGCCTGGATCTGGCTCCGCAAATGGCGGAGGCGATCGACGAGGTCCTGATCACGGACGAGCAGATCAGCGCGAAACTCACCGAACTGGCCACGAGGCTCGACGCTGACTACGGGGGACGGGAACTGCTGCTCGTCGGCGTGCTGAAGGGAGCCTTCGTGCTCATCGCCGACCTCGCCCGTCACCTAACTGTGCCGGTGAGTATCGACTTCATGGCCGTATCGTCATACGGATCGTCCACACGCACCTCAGGGGTCGTGCGCATCCTGAAGGATCTGGATATCGATATAGAGGGCCGAAACGTCCTGCTCGTAGAGGACATCGTCGACTCGGGCCTGACTCTCAACTACCTGCTCCGCAACCTCCGCTCACGACGCCCCGCAAGCCTCGAGGTGCTCGCACTGCTCACGAAGCCAAGCCAGCAGCGCGTCGATCTTCCCATCCGCTACCAGGGCTTTGCGGTTCCGAACGTCTTCGTTGTCGGCTACGGCCTCGACTTTGCCGAGCTCTACCGCAACTTGCCGTTCATCGCGACCTTGAAGCCCGAGGTCTATGCCTGAGCCCCTCGCCACGTGGGAAAGGACTTGGAAGGGTATGAGCGGACCCGGGTCGGACCAGGAAGCGGGTGGTAGCATCTGAGAGCTCACGCGAGCGTCGCGCGGGACGTCGAGGTACCGCACCATCTTCCCCGGGATGCGGCGAAGCCGCCGGGCGGGCTGGGCGAGATGAGGTCACGTTCCAGACACCAGATGGGCGGTGACCGGAGGCTGTGAGGAGTACGTGAACTTCCAACGCGTTTTTCGAGGGCCCTTCGTCTGGATCCTCGTGCTGCTCTTCGCGCTCTACGCCACTGTCAGCCTGGTGAACCGGGCCGCCGCCCCCCGCGTCCTCTCCTTCTCCGAGTGGGAGCAAGCAGCCGACGAAGGACGCGTGGTCAGCGTCGAGATCATGTCGCAGTCCTACGTGCTGCGAGGTGAACTCCGTGATCCAGAGGCTCCCGACGCTGCCCCGATCCCGTATCGCACCACCTATGACGAGGCCATCCAGGCCGAACGCATCGCGGAGATCATCGAGCGCAACAACATCGAGCAGGTCGAAGTCGACTCGGAGCAGAGCTCGGCGCTGGTGAGACTCATCTTCGAGGTACTGCCGTTCGTGCTCATCTTCCTGCTGTTCATCCTGTTCATGCAGCAGATGCAGGGCGGCGGCAACCGGGTGATGTCGTTCGGCAAGGCTCGAGCGAAGATGGTCTCGAAGGACCAGCCGAAGGTGACCTTCGCCGACGTGGCAGGGGCCGACGAGGCTGTCGAGGAATTGCGTGAGATCAAGGAGTTTCTCGAGAGCCCCCAGAAGTTCCAGGCGATGGGGGCGAAGATCCCCAAGGGTGTCCTGCTCTACGGGCCCCCAGGGACCGGCAAGACGCTGCTCGCGCGTGCGGTCGCCGGCGAGGCTGGCGTCCCCTTCTTCTCCATCTCCGGCTCCGACTTCGTCGAGATGTTCGTCGGAGTCGGCGCTTCCCGGGTCCGTGACCTGTTCGAGCAGGCGAAGTCGAACGCGCCGGCCATCATCTTCGTCGACGAGATCGACGCCGTCGGTCGCCACCGCGGCGCCGGCCTCGGAGGGGGCCACGACGAACGCGAGCAGACACTGAACCAGTTGCTCGTCGAGATGGACGGCTTCGACATGCGTGCCGGGGTCATCCTCATCGCCGCGACCAACCGACCCGACATTCTCGACCCGGCCCTGTTGCGCCCGGGACGTTTCGACCGGCAGATCGTCGTCGACCGTCCCGACCTGGTCGGACGCAAAGCAATCCTGAAGGTCCACACTCGCGGCAAGCCCCTCGCCGAGGACGTCGACATCGACGTGCTCGCCCGCCAGACGCCGGGCTTCACCGGTGCTGATCTCGCCAACCTCGTGAACGAGGCCGCCCTGCTCTCCGCGCGCTTCGGCAAGAAGGAGATCACGATGGGCGAGATGGAGGAGGCCATCGAGCGGGTCGTGGCCGGGCCGGAGCGGCGGACCCGGCTCATGTCGGAGAAGGAGAAGCGCACCGTCGCCTACCACGAGGCCGGCCACGCCATCGTGGGCCACGCTCTGCCGAACGCCGACCCCGTCCACAAGATCTCGATCATCCCTCGCGGTCGGGCGCTCGGATTCACCATGCAGCTGCCGACCGAGGACAAGTACCTCGTCGCTCGCGGTGAGCTCATTGACCGGCTCGCGGTCATGCTCGGCGGTCGAGTAGCCGAGGAGCTGAAGGTCGGTGACGTCACGACCGGCGCGGGCGACGACATCCAGCGTGCCACCGCCACGGCCCGTGAGATGGTTACGCAGTATGGAATGAGCGAACGGCTCGGACCCGTCGTGCTCGGCCAGAAGGACCACCAGCCCTTCCTCGGCCGAGATCTCGGCACCCACCAGGACTACTCGCACGAGGTCGCCTACGAGATCGACGAGGAGGTGCGGCGTCTCATCGACGAGGCGCACGACGAGGCTCTCGAGATCCTGGTCGAGAACGGTGCCGTGCTCCAGGCGGTCGCGACCCGTCTGCTCGAGGTCGAGACGGTCGACCGCAACGAGATCGAGGAGCTGTTCGCCCCCATCAAGGTGCGTCCGAGTCGGGCAGTAACCGCGCCCGCGGGCAAGAGCTCGGCCAACGTGCTGAAGGCCTTACGCCGACTCGACACGAACGGGTACGGCAACGGCCAGGATGGCAGATCTCGCAGAACCTCACCGACAAGCACGCGCTCACGTCGCTCCCCAGCGTCGCGGTCGCGTGCCCCACGCGCGGCGGAGGAATAGCAGCGCGCGACGGTGTCCGCTTGCTCTGCCGTCCCTCGTCGGCTTCGCCCGCCAGGCCCGCCCTGCGTGCCCGGTGCCCTGGTGACGCGCCCCGCCAGGCCCAGACCCGCCACGACCCCGCACGAGCTCCCGCAGGCACGCGATGCCAGCGAGGAAGGCGGGAACGCGTGAGCGGTGCTCCATGGAGCGCCGTGAGAGGAGCTGTGCCACGACAGCAACGGAGATGGCCATGAGCGAGTACGAGCCGATCCTGCCAGGTGAGCGCTCCCGGTCGCGCGTCCGTCACATCACCGGAGTGAGCCCAACGACTCTGTTCGACCACGACAAGATCAAGCGTGGCGTGCGTCTCATCCTCGAAGGCATCGGTGAGGACCCCGACCGCGAAGGTCTGCGTGACACCCCCGAGCGAGTCGCCCGCGAATACGACGAGATATTCGCCGGCCTGCTCGTCGACCCTCGGGACGTGCTGGCAGTCGTCTTCGAGGAGGACCACGATGAGATGGTCATGATCCGGGACATCCCGATTCACTCCATCTGCGAGCACCACCTGCTGCCGTTCGTGGGGCGGGCCCACGTCGCTTACGTCCCGAACACACGGGGACAGATCACCGGCCTGTCGAAGCTTGCCCGCCTGGTCGACGTCGTCGCGAAGCGCCCCACCCTCCAGGAGCGCATGACGACCAACATCGCTGACACGCTCGTCGAAATGCTCGAGCCGCGCGGGGTCCTCGTGGTCGTCGAGGCGCGCCACTACTGCATGGAGATGCGGGGGGTGCGGAAGCCCGGTTCCCAGACCGTGACGAGTGCGGTACGTGGCCTCTTCCGGGACGATCCTCGCACCCGCGCCGAGGCCATGGCCTTCATCGGCTCGCCCCGGGTCTCCTGACCCGCACGAGTTCCGAGCCGTGGCCAGCGAAAAGATCCTCGAGGCGCCACTCGTCCGCGTCCTCGACGCCACCCTCGCCCCAGCCGGTGGACCCGTCAGGGTCAGCATCAGCCGCTTGCATGCGCCTGAACGTCTCGCCCCGGCCATGTCCGCGGCAGGCGGGCCGGTCGAGGTCAGCGACGGGCGCATCACCGCGATGGGCCTCCCATCCCGCCTCGTCGACTGCAGCGCGGTTGAGCTCGGGTGGGCGGGCGCTCAGGCCCTCGCCGCCGCTCTCGAGAAGGCCGTCTCGGCCTGGCTCGGCGCGCCGCCCGAGCTCGTCACCCGCGCTCGAATGCTTGACTGTTCCCGGCGGCCGGTCGTCATGGGGATCCTCAACGTCACTCCCGACTCTTTCTCCGACGGAGGTCGCTACTACGACCCGTCGCGTCATCCCCGGGCCGCGATCGAGCGGGGGCGGGAACTCGCAGCAGCCGGTGCCGACCTCGTCGACGTAGGTGGGGAATCGACCCGGCCCGGCGCGGACCCGGTGGGTGAGAAGGAGGAGCTGCGACGGGTGCTGCCGGTCGTCGAGGCACTCGCCGTCGATGGGCTCGTCATCTCGATCGACACGAGCAAGGCCCTCGTGGCGCGGGCTGCGGTCGAGGCGGGAGCGGCGATCGTCAACGACGTGACCGCCGGCAGGCACGACGCTTCGTTGCTGCCGACAGTCGCCGAACTGGGGGCGGCGTACGTGCTGATGCACATGCAGGGCACCCCTCGGACGATGCAGCGCAACCCCCTCTACAGCGACGTCGTGGCCGAGGTGTTCGATTTTCTGGGTGCGGGTCTCGAGCGGTGCGCCGGGGCCGGCATAGACCCGGTGAGGGTCGTGGTGGATCCCGGCATCGGGTTCGGCAAGACGGTCGAGCACAACCTGCGGCTGCTACGCCATGTCAGGGAGCTCACCTCCCTCGGCCGTCCGGTGCTCGTCGGCACCTCCCGCAAAAGCTTCCTCAGTCGGCTCGGCGGAGGACTAGGGGAGCACGAGCGCCTGGAAGGATCGCTCGCCACGGCGGCACTCGCCGTCGCGAATGGCGTGGCGATCGTGCGGGTCCACGACGTGCCCGAGACCGTGCAGGCGGTGCGGGTCGCCCATGCCATCGCGACCGGCACATGGTCGGACGCGTAGGTCCAGGGGTAGCCGGATCAGGTCAGCAGCTGAAAGAGGACCGGCTGGCCGCGGTACCGAGGATGATGGTGGGCACGGAGACGTCCCGGCACCTCACGCAGCCGAGCGAGGCGCGCTTCGAGCTGGACGCCGGCGTGCCATTCCTCCTGACCGCCCCCTTGCACGTCGAGGCGCTCCCGCATTCCCTGTCCGTCCAAGGCGTACGATGCGGTCCACCCGAACAGCGGACAGCACCTTGGGCCGCATCACACTGCACGGCATAGAAGTCTGGGCCAACCATGGCATTCAGCCCGAGGAGCGCCTACGCGGCCAGCCATTCCTCATCCACGTGACCATTGAGATGGACCTGTCCCAAGCGGCCGCCAGTGATGATCTGACCGCGACCATCGACTACGGGGTGCTCGCCGGGGAGATAGCCACCGCCGCCACTTCCGGCCCCTATCACCTGCTCGAGACCGTCGCCAGTCGCGTGCTCGACGTGGTACTCGCACACCCTCGCGTGACCGCGGCGGAGGTGACGATCGACAAGCCACATGCACCGCTCGATGTGCCCATCGCCGGCGTGAGCGTCACCATGCAACGCGAACGCGAGGGTTAGTCCATGCCATCGTGGCCCGTCAGGATGCCGGGGTGGCGCCGCCGCCACCCGGTGACCACCTTCCTCGGACTCGGAAGCAACCTCGGTGACCGCCTCTCGAACCTCCAAACGGCCATCCGCGAACTCGACGAGCACGAGAACGTCGCCGTCGAAGCGGTCTCGGCCGTCTACGAGACCACGCCCGTCACGGGTGACCGACCCGAGTCCGACGAGGCGCGCCAGGAGCCCTACCTCAATCTCGTCGCGAGCGTGACGACAACCTTGGCTCCACAGGAGTTGCTCCAACTCGCTCACAGAGTCGAAGCGCGACATGGCCGCAATCGGGAGCGTGAAGCGCGCTGGGGGCCGCGCACTATCGACATCGACATTCTCCTCTACGACGATCTCACACTCGACCATCCTGACCTCACCATCCCCCATCCTCGGCTCACCGAGCGCGCCTTCGTGCTCGTCCCACTCGCGGAGGTGATGCCACCGGGCGCGAGACTGCCGGATGACACGACGGTAACGGGTCACCTCGCCCGACTCGCCCCGATCACCGGCGTCGATTTCCACGTCCGTCTCGTCGAGGGGCCGGGTACGAGCGCTGAACCGCTGAGGAGACGACCAGGGGGCCCCGTAGGCGGCGCGCCTCGGCTTGGATCGATGCATGCGGGGGGAGAGCAATGATCGCCCAGCGCAGGGGGGACCAGCCGGGCAGCTGCGGGCGCCAGGGGAGAGACGCTCGAGCCCCCGGGGGACTGCCACCGGGCCGGGTCGCAATCATCGGCCCTGGCCGGCTCGGCACGGTTCTCGCGGCTGGGCTCGCCGAGGCCGGGCATACGATCGGCTCGGCCGGCGGAGGTGGCGAGGCCGCCCGGGCCCGCTTCCGCTCGCGATTTCCCGCCGCTGTGACCGTCGCAGACCCGGCCGCCGCGGTAGTCGGGGCCGACCTCGTCGTTGTCTCAACCCCTGACGACGCGGTTGAGTCCGTCGTCACCGCCTTGGTCCGAGGCGGCGCGATACACGCGGGACAGCGGGTCGTACATGTGGCGGGGTCGTTGGGCCTCGGGCCGCTGCGCCGCGCCGAGCTTTCAGGGGCCCGTGTCGCCGCCTGCCATCCCGCCCAGACCGTCCCGAACGTCGACGCTGCCCCCGACGTACTTCTGGGGGCCTCGTGGGCCGTCACCGCCTCGCACGACAACCGCGGCTGGGCGCACGCCTTCGTCACTCACCTCGGTGGCATTCCTCACGACGTCGCAGACGGCCGGCGGGCGCTCTACCACGCTGCCCTGGTGGTGGGGTCGAATGCGGTCGGCGCCGCCGTGTCGGTCGCTCGTCAGCTTCTACTCGCGGCCGGTAGCGACGAACCTGCCATTTTCCTCGCCGGGCTCACGCGCGAGAGCGTCGACAACGTGCTGGCCCGCGGGGCGGCGGCGATCACGGGACCGGTCGCGCGAGCCGACGTTGAGACGCTGCGACGCCATCTGGAGGCGCTCGAGGCGGAGATGCCCCTGCTCGCCCCCGCTTACCGGGCGCTGAGCTTGGTCATCCTCGGCCAGGTCCGGGCCCGGCTCGATCTCGAGGAGGCCCAAGCCGTCGAGGCTGCCCTCGCCTCCGATAGCGCCTCGTCCTGCTCACGGCCCACCAACTCAGGCCACAGCCAAACGGGAGAAGGGTAGTCGTGGAGCGCACCGCCTACGCCTACGACCCTCGCTTCCTCCTTCACGATACGGGCATGGACGAGGTCCGCCTCCCTTCGGGCCACGTCCTCGACCCAGACCCTCACCCCTCGAGCATGCGCATCATCCGCCGAACCGCCCAGCTCGTCGCGCATTCGGGCCTGCTCAGCGACCTCATCGAGCTGCCGGCCCGTCCCGCCTCGGAGGAACAGCTCGTGTTGTGCCACAGCCCGGGATACGTCGCCGAGGTGCGGCGCATAACGGAGGGAGGCGGGGGCCTGCTGCCCGGACGCATCCCGGTCACCCGCGGCTCCTGGGATGCGGCCCTGCTCGCGGCTGGCACCGCCGTCGCCCTCACGAACGCGGTGCTCGACGGCATCGTCCAGCATGCGTTCGGGCTGGTACGACCACCAGGCCACCACGCCACCGCGACGAGCCCCATGGGCTACTGCATCTTCAACAACGTGGCGATCGCAGCTCGTCATGCCCGCCAGGAACGACACGTCCGCCGCGTCGCCATCATCGACTGGGACGTGCATCACGGCAACGGGACGCAGGAAACCTTCTGGAACGAACCCGACGTGCTGTTCTTGTCCCTGCACCAGGAGAACTGGTTCCCGGTCGGTTCGGGCTCGGCGGAGGAGGTAGGGGGGCCCGGCGCCGAGGGCACCACGGTGAACGTTCCACTTCCAGCGGGCACCGGCGACCGCTGTTACGCACGGGCACTCGACGAAATCGTCGCGCCGATCGTGCGCCAGTTCCGCCCGGAGCTCATTCTCGTCTCGGCAGGACAAGACGCGAGCATCGTCGACCCGCTCGGACGCATGGTTGTCACGAGCCAGGGCTTCCGAGAGATGGCGTGCCGGGTCCGTGAGCTGGCGATCGAGGTGTGTGGCGGGCGGCTCGTGGTTCTGCAGGAGGGCGGCTACTCGCCCGGCTACACCCCGTTTTGCACGCTCGCGGTTCTCGAAGGCATCGCCGACGTTCGCACCGAGGTGGTCGACCCTGTGGTCGGCGGACGGACGCTCAAGAAGGTCACAGTCGAGCTGCGACGCGAGCAGGAGGAGGCGGTGGAGCACGCGAAGGGGGTGCAGTCGCCTTACTGGGACCTGTGAAAAGGGTCCACACCGTGGCGCAGCTGCGGGCGACGGTTGCAGGTGTCCGGTCGCAGGGCGGGAGCGTCGCCCTCGTCCCGACCATGGGTGCGCTTCATGCCGGCCATCTCGCTCTCGTGCGAAGTGCCCGCGAATACGTCGGCGAAAGTGTGCAACGACCCGCCGTGGTCCCCAGTGGCACGACCGGGACCGGGTACGTGGTGGTGTCGATCTTCGTGAACCCCCTGCAATTCGCGCCGCACGAGGACTACGAGCTCTATCCACGGGACCTCCTGACGGACGAGGCGAGGCTGGAGAGTCTCGCGGAATCCGCGCCTGATCTCGTCTACGCCCCGAGTCTGTCCGAGATGTACCCTCGTGCGCCCCTCACCACCGTATCGGTCGCCCAGCTCGGGCAGCGGATGGAAGGTGCTGCCCGGCCAGGTCACTTCGAGGGCGTATGCCTCGTCGTGAGCAAGTTGCTCCACCAGGTCGAACCTGATCTGGTCTTGTTCGGGCGCAAGGACTACCAACAGCTCCAGGTCGTACGCCGCATGACCGGCGACCTGGACCTGCGAGCGAAGGTGATCGGGGTCCATACCGTCCGCGAGCCGGACGGGCTCGCCATGAGCAGCCGAAACGCTTTTCTCTCCGGAGCTGATCGTCAGGCGGCCCGCTGCCTGTCGCAGGCCCTCGCCGCAGCAGTGAGGTCGGCCCACGAGACACGTGCCACGAAACAGGCGCCTGACCCCGAGGTGCTGCGTGCTACGACGCTCGCTACCATCCGCGACGAGCCACGTGCGCGTGTCGACTATGTCGAGGTCGCCGACCCCGACACGTTGGCACCCCCCGACGAGGAACGCGGGGAGGTTTCCAGCGAAGCCGGCCACGCGCGGGGCCCGACCGCGCCCACGCCGGAGCTTCGCGGAGAGCCGCACCGAGGACAGGAGCTTGTGACAACCGACCACCAGCTTCTCGTTGCCGTCGCCGTCCACATCGGCCAGACCAGGCTGATCGACAACGTGGTGGTCGGAGACCTCGAAGACGAGCGGCGCCTTCTCGAGGCGACAAGCTGACGCGCGGGGAGCTGCCCCGCCGGTTGGAACCGTCCCTCCGGGATGCCCGGAGCCGGAACGACACGGAGAAGCCATGCGCCGCACCATGATGAAGTCGAAGATCCATCGTGCAACGGCGACGGAAGCGAACCTTCACTACATGGGCTCGGTTACCCTCGACGCTGCACTCATGGAACAGGCCGATCTCTTGGCCTATGAGAAGGTTCAGGTCGTCAATCTCTCGAACGGAGCGCGGTTCGAGACCTACGCCATCGAAGGGAAGCGCGGCTCGGGCACGCTGACCCTGAACGGCGCCGCCGCTCGCCTGGTCCACCCCGGGGACGAGCTCATCCTCATCAGCTACGCGGAGTTCGAGGACGAGGAGGCGCGGCGGCACAACCCGACGGTTGTGTTCGTCGACGAATACAACCGTGTGACCCGAATCGGCAGCGAGGCCTCTGGGAGTGTAAAGGCCTGGGATTGGTCCCCCCAAGACCGCGACATGCTCGCCCACCCCGACGGTATGAGAGCCCAAGAGCCCGACTTGGGGTAGAGGTCGTAGTAACAGCCTTGGGAGCTGGAAGTCGTAGCAACGATCTCGACCTCGCAAGGTGGAGACTGGGAGCTGGAGGACGTGGTAACGGTCTTGGGCCTGTATGGCGGGAGGGCCTGAATAGGTGCGGTGGCGTAGGGAACGACACGATCAGGCCGGGCCCGACGTTCCCGAGGAGACGGCTAACAGCGTGATCCCACCGCGGTCGGCCCCACCGCACGTGCCAATCCGCCTCGCCCCGGAACTTCTCGCCCGAGACTGTCGCCGGGCGGTCGCACGGGCGCTCGCCGAGGATCTCGGTTCGGACGGTGACATCACCTCACATGCGTGCGTACCCGCCGGGATGCAGGGGGCCGCGAACGTCATCGCGCGAGGTCGGGGCGTCATTGCGGGGCTCACCGCAGTCAACGAGACGTTCGCTCAGGTGGACGACCGCGTCGTGGTGGTCACCGAGGTTTCTGACGGGGATGAAGTAGAGGCGGGGGCGGTTGTCGCCCGGGTACAAGGGCCCCTCCGCTCGATCCTCACTGCTGAGCGGACCGTGCTGAACCTCCTCGGTCATCTCTCCGGCATAGCCACGGTCACCCGAGCCTTCGTTGACCTCGTGCGCGACACCGGCTGTATCGTGCGGGACACCCGCAAGACTCTGCCCGGACTACGCCTGCTCGAGAAGGCCGCGGTCATCGCCGGCGGAGGAATGAGCCACAGGATCGGCCTCCACGACGCCGTGCTGGTCAAGGACAGCCACATCGTCGCCACCGGGGGAGTCGGGGCTGCAACACGAAGCGCCCTTGCCCGGGCTGGCGACCGCCCTGTGCAGGTGGAGGTCACGACACCACAGGAGGTTGACGAGGCGATCGCGGCTGGGGCGAGAGACCTGCTCATCGACAACGTCAGCCCGGAGGAGTTTGGGCAGGTGGTCGCCGTCGTGGCAGGCCGGGCCGGCATCGAAGCCTCGGGCGGCATCACCCTCGCCAATGTCCGGTCCTACGCCGAAGCAGGCGCCGACCGGGTCGCGGTCGGAGCACTGACACATTCCGCACCGTGGCTCGATGTCGCTCTCGAGCTGGACGGGACCTCGCTGCGATCTGCCTTCTCCGGGCTTGCTACCCAGGAGACCGGGACAGAGTTCAACGCTGACGAGGAGGAGATCGAGACGATCCTTGTCCCCGACCTCCAACCGCGCGAGCACGACCTGGCTCCTGTGGCCCCTGAACCGGATCCGGCGGGTCCGGTCACCCTGGTGGAGGACATACGTGAGGTACCTCTATCCGATTTGGAGGATCTGGACGAGGAGGACGTCTACGACGAGGAGGAGCCCGAACGCACAGGCGAGGAGGCCGATGGTCCCAACCAGACGGCGGGCTGAGCGTGCTTCTTGCACTTGATGTCGGCAACTCCGAGACAGTGCTCGGAGTGTTCGACGACTCCGAACTCGTCGAACACTGGCGGGTCTCTACCCAGGCCAGCAGAACGCAGGATGAGCTCGCCCTGCTGTTCGCTGGTCTGCTCGGCTTTCGTGGCCTGTCATTCCCGCAGCACATACGGGGCGTCGTGATAGCGAGCGTGGTTCCGAGCCTGACCGAAACGCTGCGTGACATGGTCCGCCGCTACTGCAGGTTCGAGCCGGTCATCGTGGAGCCAGGTACCCGTACCGGCATCGCAATCCGCATGGACAACCCGAGGGAGGTCGGAGCCGACAGGATCGTCAACGCGGTGGCCGCCCATGCCTTCTATGGAGGTCCCGCCATCGTCGTCGACTTTGGAACCGCGACCTCGTTCGATGCGGTCGGTCGCGACGGGGAGTTCCTCGGTGGTGCCATCGCGCCCGGCATACAGAGCTCGACCGATGCGCTCGTGTCACGAGCCGCCCGGCTGCCGAAGGTCGAGATCGTGGCTCCCAAGGCAGTGATCGGCACCTCCACGGTGACCGCCCTGCAATCGGGCATCGTGTTCGGCTTCGCCGGACAGGTTGATTCGATCGTCAAGCGCATGTCCGAGTCACTCGGCCGGGGGGTCACGACCGTGGCGACGGGAGGTCTTGCTTTCGCCGTCTTGCAGGCCTGCACGACGATCGACCACCACGACCCCTGGCTGACCCTGAAGGGACTGCGCATCATCTGGGAGCGAAACACCCGTGATTGATCGCACTCCGTCACACGGTACTCCTTCCCCTCAGCGCGGTCCCGGTCAAGCCAGTACCGCTCCTTCGCTCTCTCCCCCTACGACGGTGGAGCGCGCTTCGGAGGATCACCGCCCACCTGAGGAGCAGCTCTCCGACACGGAGGAGGTGTCACGCTTCGCCGAGCTCACCGCCGCGCGTCGCGCGAAGGTCGTACGCATGCGGGAGCGAGGCATCGACCCCTACCCTGCGCGCTTTGCAACCACCCACAGCCTGGCCGAGGTTCGCGGCCGCTGGGGGTACCTGGCGCCAGGCAGCGAGTCCGGTGAGGACGTCACCGTGGCCGGCCGGCTCGTGGCGAAGCGCGGCCACGGCAAGCTCCACTTCGCTGTGCTCAGGGAGGCAGGTGTCGACCTTCAGCTGTTCTGCGACTTGACGATGCTCGGCAGCAACGGAATCGCGTTCCTCGAGGAACTCGATCTCGGCGACTGGGTGGGCGCCGAAGGTGAAGTCATGACCACCAGGCGGGGCGAGCTTTCCGTTCGAGCCTCCCACATCGTGCTCCTCGGGAAGGCGGTGCGGCCGCTCCCCGAGAAATACCATGGTCTACGCGACGTCGAGCAGCGCTATCGGCAGCGCGAGCTCGACCTCATCACGAACCCCGACAGTCGGCATGCCTTCCTCATCCGCTCGAAGGTCATCTCGGCGCTACGCCGCGGGCTCGAGGCCAAAGGCTTCGTCGAGGTCGAGACCCCGATGCTCCACCCGACTCCAGGCGGGGCCGCCGCCCGACCGTTCGTAACCCACCACAACACGCTCGACCTCGACCTCTATCTGCGCATCGCACCAGAGCTCTACCTCAAGCGTCTCATCGTTGCAGGCTTCCCCCGCGTCTATGAGCTGAACCGGAGCTTCCGCAACGAAGGCATAAGCCCGCGCCACAATCCCGAGTTCACCATGCTCGAGGCCTACCAGGCCTACGCGGACTACCACGACATGATGGAGTTGACCGAGGAAATCGTACGGGCGACCACGCATGAGGCGGTGGGGACGCTCGAGCTGAGTCATAACGGACGCCCTGTTTCCCTTGCAGGTCCCTGGCCTCGGCGCGATCTACTCGACCTCGTACAAGAGGGCACCGGCCGCGACGACGTCAACTACGACACACCGGTCAGGGAGCTTCGCGAGCTCTGCAGCGCTCACGGTGTCGCCTTCGAGCCGGCCTGGGGCTCCGGCAAGCTCGTCTCCGAGCTCTACGACAAGGTGGTCGAGCCGCAGCTGTGGGATCCCGTCTTCGTCATCGACCATCCAGTCGAAACCTCCCCACTTGCCCGCCGCCACCGCTCCAAATCTCACGCGGTAGAGCGCTTCGAACTCGTCGCCGCCGGCCGCGAGCTCGCGAACGCGTTCAGTGAGCTGACAGATCCCGACGACCAGCGCTCGCGCTTCGAGGCTCAAGCAGCAGCCAGGGCAGCCGGTGACGAGGAAGCCATGGCGATCGACGAAACCTACCTCGCAGCGCTCGAGGTCGGCCTGCCACCCACGGGCGGCCTGGGACTCGGGGTGGACCGGTTCGTCATGTTGCTCGCCGATGCCGCCAGCATCCGCGACGTCATCCTCTTTCCGACCCTGCGCCCGAGCAGGTAGCACCCCTTCCGCTTGTGACCCCAGTTGCTGCATTATCCTCTAGTAATGAAGTGAGTGAATCTTTCGCTTCCAAACGGGAGCGAAAGACGGCACCTGCGCTCTGGACGAGGGCCTCCCGGCCAGGTGGGACCTTCTCACGAGTACTCCTACCCTCAAAGGAGAGGAGACGTCTCAACGAGGAGCACACGGCCTCCGACCTGGTTTCTCAGGCCGGTACTGGAGCCGGTTCGACAGGGCGAGCGAGTGGCCAGAACCGGGGTGCCCGCGGCGGAGCTGGTCGCCCCGTCCGATGCGCGGTGGGTACAACGAAGGGCATTCCTCCTGTCAACCGGGCACGTCGTTGTGCCGAGAAGACACAGGGAGAGCACGAGGTGGAAGGGCCTGTCTGAGCGGGGAATGGGAGGCGCACTCTTGGAGTTCACCGGGGTCTCGTGCCAGCCAGTACTCGCTCGCGGGGAGTTCAGCGGCCGACGACGCCGGAAGGCGGGAGCGACAGCTCGAGTGAGGTGGTGCGGATCGCGCCACGGGATACCCTCGGAGAGGAACATCCCGGCAGCCCGTCGCGTTGCAAAGGATGCCGGCGGGGCGACGGCAGCGCTCGCCGGCTTGTTGTGGAGACGTGGTGACGGCGCCTCGCCGTCGGTTCTGGGAGGCCACCGCGGTCGTGGCAACGACGGCGGAAGCCGGTCCGTAGAGGTTAGAATCCGTTTGGGGAATCCCGTCCTGCAAGGTCCAGCTTTCGGGACGGCATCACCCCAACGAGGTGGGAGTTCACACTGATGTTCGAGAGGTTCACGGATCGGGCTCGACGAGTCGTGGTACTCGCCCAGGAAGAGGCGAGGATGCTCAACCACAACTACATCGGGACCGAGCACATCCTCCTCGGCCTCATCCACGAGGGAGAGGGAGTGGCCGCCAAGGCCCTCGAGTCGATGAACATCTCTCTGCAGGCCGTGCGTGAGCAGGTGCAGGAGATCATCGGACGTGGCCAGAGCGCCCCTTCGGGTCACATCCCCTTTACACCGAGGGCCAAGAAGGTCCTCGAACTCAGTCTGCGTGAGGCACTCCAACTCGGGCACAACTACATCGGGACCGAGCACATCCTCCTCGGGCTCATCCGCGAGGGCGAGGGTGTTGCCGCTCAGGTGTTGCAGAAGCTCGGTGCCGACCTCAACCGCGTCCGCCAGCAGGTCATCCAGCTTCTCTCCGGCTATGCGAGCAGCGAGAAGGCGGGCGGAGGGGCAGGTTCGGGTGAGAGTTCGGGAGGCGGCTCCACACAGGGCTCGACCATCCTCGACCAGTTCGGGCGCAACCTCACTCAGTCCGCGCGAGAGGGCAAGCTCGACCCGGTGATCGGCCGTGAGCGTGAGATCGAGCGCGTCATGCAGGTGCTGTCGCGCCGTACGAAGAACAACCCGGTCTTGATCGGCGAGCCGGGTGTCGGCAAGACCGCCATCGTCGAAGGACTGGCCCAGCGCATCGTCGCCGGTGATGTCCCCGAGACACTGCGGGACAAGCACCTCTACACGTTGGACCTCGGTGCGCTCGTCGCCGGCTCCCGCTATCGCGGCGATTTCGAGGAGCGGCTGAAGAAGGTACTGAAGGAGATCACCACCCGCGGGGACATCATCCTCTTCATCGACGAGTTGCACACCCTGGTCGGGGCAGGTGCGGCCGAAGGCGCGATCGACGCCGCGAGCATCCTCAAGCCGATGCTCGCCCGTGGCGAGATCCAGACGGTCGGCGCGACGACTCTGGACGAGTACCGCAAGCACCTCGAGAAGGACGCGGCACTCGAGCGGCGGTTCCAGCCGGTGAAGGTGGAGGAGCCCAGCCTCGTTCACACCATCGAGATCCTCAAGGGCCTCCGTGATCGCTACGAGGCGCACCACCGGGTCACGATCACCGACGATGCGCTCGTGGCTGCGGCGAACCTGGCCGACCGTTACATCTCTGATCGCTTCCTGCCCGACAAGGCGATCGACCTCATCGACGAAGCCGGGTCGCGGCTGCGCATCCGCAGTCTGACCGCGCCGCCCGATCTCAAAGAACTCGACGAGCAGGTCGAGCGCAGTCGGGTGGCGAAGGAGGCGGCCATCGACGCTCAGGACTTCGAGCGGGCGGCCGCACTCCGTGATGAAGAGAAGAAGCTCATCGACCGGCGTCAGGCGCGTGAGAAGGAGTGGCGCTCCGAAGGGTTGGACAAGGTCCTGACCGTCGACGAGGAGACCATCGCCGAGGTCTTGAGCAACTGGACCGGCATCCCGGTCTTCAAGCTGACCGAGGAGGAGACGGCCAAGCTTCTGCGGATGGAAGAGGAGCTGCACAAGCGGGTCGTCGGACAGAGCCAAGCCATCTCGGCCGTGTCGCGCGCCATCCGCCGCACCCGCTCCGGCCTGAAGGACCCGAAGCGCCCCAGTGGTTCGTTCATCTTTCTCGGTCCATCCGGGGTGGGGAAGACCGAACTCGCGAAGACCCTTGCCGAGTTCCTCTTCGGCGACGAGGGCGCCCTCATCCACCTGGACATGTCCGAGTACATGGAGAAGCACACGGTGAGCCGTCTCATCGGTTCGCCACCTGGCTACGTCGGCTACGAGGAGGGCGGTCAGCTCACCGAAGCGGTTCGACGCCGGCCCTTCTCTGTCGTGCTGTTCGACGAGGTCGAGAAGGCCCACCCGGACGTCTTCAACACCCTGCTGCAGATCATGGAGGACGGCCGGCTCACCGACGCTCAGGGCCACACGGTGGACTTCAAGAACACCATTCTCATCATGACGTCCAACCTCGGCACGCGTGACCTTGGCGCCCCGGCGGTCGGCTTCGCCGCCAAGTCGGACGAGCGCTCGGCGGACGAGAAGATGAAGGCCAAGGTGGACGACGAGCTGAAGCGCCACTTCCGGCCGGAGTTCCTCAACCGCATCGACGAGGTCATCGTCTTCCATCAGCTGACGAAGGACGAGGTCAAGCAGATCGTCGACCTCATGGTGAAGCGGGTGCGCGAGCAGCTCCAGTCGCGCGCACTCGATCTCGAGCTGACCGACCAGCTGAAGGGGTGGCTGGCAGAGAAAGGCTACGACCCGCAGCTCGGAGCTCGTCCACTGCGTCGGACCATCCAGCGGGAGCTGGAGGACCGACTGTCGGAGGCGTTGCTGCACGGCGAGTATCACGCTAATCAGCTCATCGTCGCGGACGTCGAGGACGACGAGGTCGTCTTCCGTGCGGTTGACTCACCGGAGACACCGGACGTACCACCGGTGGAGCTTGCCGGTACCGGTGGTCAGGAGGACGAGGAGTAGTCCCCGCTCGTAACGTGCTCCTCAAACCCCCGCGCTTCGGCGGGGGTTTGAGCATAGGGGGGCCGCGGGTAGGACTCAGCGCCCTCCAAGTAGCTCCAGCACCGCCTCGACCTCGACGGGGCTGTCGAGGGGGAGGCAGGACACGCCCACTGCGGAGCGGGCATGGACCCCGGCGTCACCGAGTACCGCGCCGAGCAGCTGGCTGGCCCCGTTCGCCACGAGGTGCTGTTCGGTGAAACCAGGCTCGCTCGCCACGAACACCGTGACCTTGGCGACCCGGATCCGGGACAGGGATCCGGCCGCGGCTTTCGCGACTGCGAGGAGATTGATGGCCGCGGCGCGGGCCTCTTCGACGCCCTCCTGCGTTGTGAGCTCAGCCCCCAGCTTGCCGGCACGCCGAAGACGACCATCTACAAGCGGGATCTGGCCCGCAGTGAAGACGAGCCCCCCCGTGGTCGTCCAGTGCACGTAGTCGGCTGCCGGTCTCGGCAGGCCCGGGAGCGTCACCCCGAGCTCGGCGAGGCGAGTCTCGGGATCGGGGGGCGGAGCCGTCACGTAGCGGTCTTCGGCCGTTTGAAGTAGGCGACGTTGTCCACGACCGCGACTAGCTCCCAACCGTCCTCGCCCCACTGATTGAGGATCGCCTGGAGGGCATGACTGACGAGCGGCGCGGTCGCGTACTCCCAAACGGTCACTGTTCGCTCCCTCCCGCAGGTCGCGCCTCTGGCAGGGCAAGCAGGCCCAAGACCGTCACTACGACCTCTCCCCAAGTCAGTCTCTGCTGCATCCGTGACGCTTACCGGGCGGCGGCCTCGGTTGCCAGTCCTTCACACCGCCCGCGACGCTATCCGCGTGAGCAGGGTCCGTCGCTCCGTCTCACCGAGCCCTCCCCAGACCCCGTAGACCTCGCCGCGCGCCAACGACAGCTCGCGGCAAGGCTCTATGACGGGGCAAGTGGCACAAATCGACTTTGCAACCGCTTCCCGGGCCTCGCGGTCGCGCTTCGGCTCGAACCGGTTAGGGCCGAAGAAAAGGGACGTGTCCGTGCCCTTGCAGGCAGCCATGTCCTCCCAGTTGGCGCAATACACCTCGGCCACGTTCTCCCCCTCGCGCAACCGCCAGGATCTGCAGCCGTCGAGCGCACGAGGAACGGTACGGGGCGACGTGTGCGGAAGTCCAGACCCAATTTCTAACTTAGAGCATCCAGAGAATAACGCTTGGTCAAGAATCAGGGGTAAGGTTGCCGTCACCGGGCGGTCTGGCCTCGCTTCCCAGGAGGGCTGCAGGTTCGACCGCGTCCACGAGCAGCACCGCCCCGTCCAGTCCTGCGACTCGGACCTCGGTACCGGCTTTGATCCGCCCTGTTTCCTCGCCTATCCAGCGAGCCCGCCATAGAGCTCCCGCCACGAACACGTGGCCCTCGGGGTTCAGCGCGGACCGGACCATGCCGACGCGGCCGGCGAGGTCTTCGCCGATGGCGCTCGGATCGGGGCCAGCCTGAGCGCGCAGGACGACTGTCATGATGATGACGAAGTAGACGACCACAACGGCCACGACCGCTCCTACGAGCCACGGCGACAGTCGCAGCCAGGGTGAATCGCCCGCGAACAGGCGCAAGGAGCCGATCGTGAGCGCGAGCGCGCCCGCTGCGGTTGGAACTCCGAGTCCGGCGATCGCCAGGTCGAGGGCAAGGGCGAGCACCCCGATGCCGATAAGCCCGAGGGCCCACCAACGCACCGGAAACACGACGAGTCCGTACAGCGTGAGAGGCGACAGTAGGACCGCAGCCACCCCGGCCACCCCGAAACCGGGCTGAAAGACCTCGAACGCGGCCAGGAGCAGAACCCCGACCAGCAGGAAGTAGAGGACTGCGGGATCGAGGACGGCGTGAAGGGCCCGACGCAGGAGTCCAAGGTTGTGAAAGCGGACCGTAACCTCCTGGGGATTGACCTTGAGGGTCCTCGAGCCGGCGTCGGTTTCGAGGCTGCGACCGTCCAGATCGACAAGCAGCGCCTCGAGACCGTCGACGACGAGCTCCACGACTCCGCCGTCCCCCCCGGCAGCCAAGTCCGCCGCCGCGGCAACATCCGACACGAGCGGATCAGCCACGAGGTCGGCGTTGTCTTCCGACTGGCCGCGCTCACGCAGCAAGGCCGCGAGCAGGCCGAGATCCTGCGGATCGCAGTATCTGGTGGCGGTTACCGGGCAGGCAGGACCAATGCTCGCGGTGCTTGACGCTGCCGGCAGGTCCGAGGCCATGAGGAGAAAGAGGGCGGCTCCGGCCGCCTGGGCGTTCCCCGGGCCTATCCACACCACGACCGGCACCTGTGAGCGGATCGCCTCTACGACTTCGTGCGGAGCGACGTCGACCGCACCAGGACCGTCGAGTTGGAGAACGACAGCCTCCGAGCCACGCTCTTCCGCGCGCTCCACGAGGTCTCGCACCGCGGCAAGGACCGGTGGGTCGAGCAGGCCGCTGACCTGGAGGATCTCGACGGCAGGTTCGGCCGGAGCGGGAAGGGCGGCAAGTGCTGGAACAGCGGCACCACCTGACAGCAGGAGCACGAGGGCAAGGAGGGACAGGAGGCCGCGGAGCCTTGCAGGGAAGGTCATCGGACGACAGGGTACTCCGAGCGTCATCTCATAGGTTCCCCCTGCATCCGGCACCTGCTTGCACCGAGCGTGGCGAAAGTGACCGACCGACGACGTCTGGGAGCCTGGCCGCTACCGCTTCGCTTCGTCCGCGACCTACCCTTTGCGCATGTCTTCCGCGGCTGTCAGCACGATCTCGCCCGATGTGGTGCCCGAGGGGTTGGACGAGCTGTTCTCATCACGGCTTGCGATCGTGACCGGAAAGGGTGGTGTAGGCAAGACCACGGTCGCGGCGGCGTTCGGACTCGTTGCGGCGAACTCCGGACGGCGCACGCTCCTCGTGGAAGTCGAGGGGCGGCAGGCCTTCAGCCGCGTCTTCCGCACACAGCCCTGGGACTACGTGGAGCGGGAGTTCCGTCCCGATCTCTTCGGGGTGGCCATCGATCCTCACGACGCGATGTATGAATACCTCGAGCTTTTCTACGGTCTCAAACGGGCTTCGTGGGTCATGTCCCGCGTGAATGCCCTCGACTTCGTCACGGCCGCCGCGCCGGGCTTGCGCGACCTCCTGCTCGTCGGCAAGGTCTACGAGATCGAGAAGCGTCGACGCAGGGACGGCCGTCCTGTCTACGACTTCATCCTGCTCGACGCTCCGCCGACGGGGCGGATCGTGCCGTTCCTTCAGGCTCCCGATGCGGTTACCGAGATCGTCCGGGTGGGCCCTGTCCGACGCCAGGCGGGGAACATCATCAGCATGCTCGAGGATCCCCGTCGGGCTCGCGTCGTCGTCGTCACCTTGCTCGAGGAGATGCCAGTCGTCGAGGGCATCCAGGCGGCGGGAGCGCTGCGAGACGCCGAGCTCTCGATTGGGCCGATTGTCGCGAACCAGGTTCTCATGCCCCGGCTGAGCGAAGCCGAGCTCGATGCGCTCGTCGAGCTCGGTGCCGACGGGCTCGTTCGCCGGGCCCAGCAGGGCGGAGCTCGGCTGTCAGACGATGCGGCGCAGCTTGCGATCGAGCAGGCCGTGGCCCACCGTGCCCGACTCGAGCTGCAGAATCGCATGCGGAAGCGGCTTCTCGACGAGACGGGGCTGCCGCTACTCGAACTTCCGCTCTTGACCGGCGCGACTTTCACTGCGGCCGATCTCGAAGTACTCGCCCAGACGATCGAGACGGGGGTTGCGGGAGACGATCTGCTTACCGGAGGCCGGCGAGCGTGACTGCGAGAGCGGTCAGGGGAAGGCTAGCCCGAACCCTCGAAGACGACGTCGCCAAAGCCCACATCCTCGTGTGCACGGGGGCAGGTGGCGTAGGAAAGACGACGACGGCGGCAGCGTTGGGTCTGGCAGCCGCCAGCATGGGTCGGCGCGCACTCGTGCTGACGATCGATCCGGCCCGACGGCTGGCCCAGTCGCTGGGTGTCGACGCGCTGGACAACACGCCGCGGCGGGTAGAGGGAGCCGCCGGCGAGCTGTGGGCGATGATGCTCGACATGAAGCGGACCTTCGATGAGGTCGTCGAGGAGCACGCCGCCAGCCGGGAAAGGGCCGCTGCGATCAAATCGAACCGCATCTACCAGACCCTGTCGTCAACCCTCTCCGGAACCCAGGAGTACATGGCCATGGAGAAGCTCCACGAGCTCCACATGACCGGAGACTGGGAGCTGCTCCTCATCGACACACCCCCGACCCGCAGTGCACTGGACTTCCTTGATGCCCCCCGGCGGATGACCGACTTCCTGGAGGGCAGGCTGCTGAGAGCCCTGCTCCTGCCGGGGATGGCGGCAGGCAAGGGGCTGACCCGCATGATCGGATTCGGGACGCAGGCTTTCATGCGGGTCGCGGGCAGGGTGACGGGCATGGAGCTCCTGGAGGACCTCGCCAATTTCTTCCGCAGTTTCGAGGGCCTCTACGACGGGTTCAAGCAACGTGCCGAGGAGGTGCGCACTCTGCTCGCCGCACCCGATTCTCGCTTCGTCGTCGTGGCCACACCCCAGCCCCCTCCCCTCCGGGAAGCTCGTTTCTTCTTGGAACGTCTGCAGCAGGAGGGTCTTCATACCGCCGGCGTGGTTGTCAACCGCGTCCATGTCGCGTGTGGCGACTGTCCCGGTGACGACCATCTACGGCGGGCGTCCCAGGCCCAGCCCGACGACGTGGAGGGGCGGGCTGCCGCAGGGGCACTGCGCCTACTGGCGGATATGCAGAACCTCGCGTTGCGCGAACGGCACGACGTCGCTGCAGCCCTGTACGGTCTGAGGCCACCTGCGCTTGTGGAGGTCCCTTTGCTGCGTTCGGATGTGCACAATCTGGAGACGCTTGGGGAGGTCGCAGATTTCCTCACCGGCGCGGGCAGGCCAGGCTTCTAGCTCATTCCCAGCGGGCGACTGCCGTCGACGGTTGGGGTTAGACGGCGGCCGCAGCTCGCTCGGTTGCCTGTGCGCGTAGTAGGCGCCGCCGCTGCCGCTCGGTCAGTCCCCCCCAGATCCCAAGGTCGATCTCGTGCTCCATGGCGTACTGCAGGCAGAGATCGCGGACGACACACCGCTGACAGATGCGCACGGCCTTGCGGCTCGGCGCCGCGCCCCGGACAAAGAACGCCTCCGGATCCTGGTCACGGCACCGGGCACGATCCATCCATGCGTTGCCGGGCACGATTCGCTCTCCTTCGGCTCCACCCTGAGGTCCCTGACCCGTGCTGCCAGGGGGCTTCCTCGCAATACGGCTCGTGAACCGAACCGTGCACGGGTCTGCGTACCCACCTTCTCTTCAGGCGAATCAGACCCCCTTGGGGATGCGCTCGACTCGAGATTGCGCGGCAACACTTTTCGTCAGCCCTCCCTTGCCTGTGCTTCCAAGTTGCCCCGACCGGCGGGCCCCGCCGCCCCTTCCAGACACGCTCTACAATTGACGTGTTGGTCGAGCGGTCGCGACCGGCGTGACCGCCGCGACGCCGCGCAAGGACTCGACTCGGTGTCGCGCCGTCTGTCGTCCGCTCTCACGCTGCGACCAGGCCTGTGGAGGGCCGGTGACAATCCACGACTCCCCGGCCCGTCGGGCGGCCCTCTTCGCGCGGCTCCTGCTGCTCGCGTTCGTCGTTGTTGCTGCCGGGACCTTCCTGAGTGCACTCTTTCTACCGGCAGCTCTCGCCTTCAGTCGCAGTCTGACGAGCGTCCGCGCGACCGTGCTGGACGTCCCACCGCTACCCGATCAATTCGAGCGACCCGCCCAGACATCTGTGGTCCTCGCCGCCGACGGCTCGAAGCTCGCCGAGCTGCACGGCGTCGAGAACCGGGTGTACGTCACTCTCGACCAGATCCCGCCGATAGCACAGAGCGCCGTTCTCGCCACCGAAGATGCCGACTTCTGGAACCACCACGGCATCAACCACGAGGCCATTCTCCGTGCCCTCGTCGCCAACGTGCGTTCGGGGGCCATCGAGCAGGGCGGTTCGACCATCACCCAGCAGTACGTCAAGAACGCGCTCCTGTCGAACGAGCAAACCCTCGATCGCAAGATCCGAGAGGCGGTCTACGCCGTGAGGCTCGAGAAGCGGCTGTCGAAGCCCGAGATCTTCGAGCGCTATCTGAACACCGCCTACTACGGCGACGGGGTCTACGGCATCGGCACCGCGGCGCAGCACTACTTCTCCAAGCACGTCACCCAGCTTGACCTTCCCGAGGCGGCCTTGCTCGCCGGGCTCATCCGCTCACCAGAGAACAACAACCCCACCCGCAACCCCGAAGCTGCCCGCGCCCGACGCAAACGAGTCCTCGAGCAGATGGCGGCCGAAGGATTCATTACGTCGGGGCAGGTCGAAGCCGCGCAGAGCGGCCCCCTGGGCCTGAACGTAGCCAAGGACACCGCCCCGAAACAGCCCTTCTTCGTCGACTGGGTCAAGCGGGTGCTCGCGGAGTCGGAGGTGGACTTGCAGCCCCAGGCGCAGGCCGCGCTCGGCTCCGACGAGCAGGATCGCTGGAATCGCCTCCTGACCGGTGGCCTGGTCATCCACACCACCCTCGACCCGCGCCTGCAAGGACTGGCCGAGAGCACGATCACTCGCTTCCTCGACGACCCTGTTGGCGACCCGCTCGCCGCCATCGTCACGCTGCAGCCGAGCACGGGAGCGGTCGCCAGCATGGCGGTGGGTCCCAAGTCGTTCGGCGACTGTCCCGAGGGTGCTCCTTCGTGTCCGGTGACGAAGGTCAACCCAGCCGTGCCTGGCGCGGGCGGCAGCGGGCGGCAGGCCGGCTCCTCATTCAAGCCAGTGGTCGTGGCGGCTGCGCTCGAAGAGGGCTTCGCTCCGGGTTGGGCAGCGGAGACGAGCTCGGGACAGGCGATCGAGGGCTGCATCGGCGAGGACGACGAGCCCTACGCCCCGGAGAACTACGAGGGAGGCGGCGGCGGCTACATGGACATGTACGAGGCGGTGAAGCGCTCGAGCAACGTCTTCCACGTGAGGCTCACCGCGGCGGTGGGGGTGCAGAAGGTCAAGCGGATGGCGCGGGCGCTCGGGATTCAGCACTCTCCCAACCTCGACCAGTTCGGGTCGAAGTCGTGCTCACTCGGCCTGGGAACGGCGAACGTCTATCCGCTCGAGATGGCAGGGGTGTTCGCGACCTTCGCGAACCGCGGCGTGAGCTGTGCGCCTTTCGCCGTCACCCGCATAGAGGATCCCCAAGGAAACCTCATCTACAAGCACGTCGAGGACTGCGAGCCGGCGCTCGAGCAGGGCATCGCCGACAGGGTGACCGACATCCTCCTCGGGCCACCTTCTCCTGGCGGGACCGCCGCGTACATCTCCGAGGAGCTCGCTCGCCCGGTGGCGGGCAAGACGGGCACGACCCAGAACTGGGTCGACGCCTGGTTCAACGGCTACGTCCCCCAATATGCGACCGCGGCCTGGGTGGGATACGAGATCCCGCGGCCGATGTTCAACGTGGAGGCTGACGGCGAGAGGTACGGGCGGGTCACCGGCGGCACCATCCCCGGGCGCATGTGGGCCCACTACATGACCGCCGTCCTCCAGGGCACGCCGGTGGAGCCACTGGCCGCGCCGGCTCCTCTTCCAACCACGACCGTGCCCCAGGTCATCGGTATGCAGGAGGAGGACGCGCGCAGCCTGCTGGAACGCGAGCAGCTGAAGAGCCAGGTCGAGGTCACGAGGCACTACCGCCCCCCTGGCACGGTCGTGGCGCAGTCCCCCTCTGCCGGCAGCGACCTCGCGATAGGGGGGGTGGTAAGGCTCAGCGTCAGTGACGGCAAAGGCGAGCGGCCCAAACCGACCGTCCCCGATGTCGTCGGGATCCGCAAGAGCGAGGCCCTCCGCATCTTGGATGGCGCTGGCTACGAGGTACGTGCGCTGGAGCGACGGACGGCAAAACGCAGCGACAACGGCATAGTGCTGGCCCAGAGCCCGGCAGCGGGGACCGAACTCGCGCCGGGCGGCCACGTCACGCTCATCGTTGGCGTCTACGAGAACGAAGAACCCGAGCCGCCTCCCCGGAGGTATGACGAGTACGAGCCACCTCCCCAGGGATATGACGAGTACGAGCCACCTCCCCAGGGATATGATGAATACCGGCGGGCTGACGACCCGGGGTGGTACCCGCCTGAGGACGGCTAGTTACGGTGCGGCCGCTTCTTGCCGCCGCCGGTTCGATCGGCGTCGCCTGCGTTGCCTACGGAGCTCTCGTCGAGCGGCGCTGGTATCGGCTGCGGCGGGAAGCCCTTCCAGGCGCGCTGCGGCCGGTCACACCTCGTCAGTCAGGGGGTACCCCCGGACCCCCGGGCCAGGCGGGGGACACCCCCGCGCCCCCGGGCCAGGCGGGGGACACCCCCGCGCCCCCGGGCCAGGCGGGGGACACCCCCGCGCCCCCGAGCCAGGCGGGGGACACCCCCGCGCCCCCGGGCCCTTTGCGTGTCCTGCACGTCTCCGACCTGCACCTCTCGCCGCCCGACGAAGCCCTCGCCCGCTTCGTGAAACGCGTCGCCCGGGAATCCGTCGACCTCGTGGTTGCGACCGGTGACTTGCTGGGAGCGGCCCGGTCCGAGGACGCAACGGTCGAACTGCTCGCAACACTGACCGCCGATGGGACGCCAGGCGTGGCAGTACTCGGTTCGAACGATTTTTATGCTCCGGCTCCGAAAAGTCCGCACCATTACCTCATCAATCCCCGCCTCCGCTTCCTGGGCCCCCCGCTCGACTCCACTCGCCTGAGACGAGGTCTGGCGGACTCAGGCTGGCGGGTGCTCGAGAACGAACGAACGGTCTTGCATCTTGGTCCAGCGGTCGTCGAGATTGCGGGGCTCGGCGACCCACATCTCGATCCGCAGCGGCTGCCGGCTCCTGAGATGATCGCTTCCCGGGAGCCTGAAGCGACGCTGCGACTCGGACTCGTCCATTCCCCCTACATCCGCGCGGTGAACCTGCTCGCCGCCGCCGGGTACGAGGTCATCCTCGCGGGACACACCCATGGCGGGCAGATCCGGCTGCCCCTTTTCGGTGCGCTCGTCACGAACTGCAACCTCCCGGCCCGGCTGGCGCGCGGCAGCGTACGCTGGACTGCTCCCCAACGGCCGGATCCGATCTGGTTGCACGTGTCCGGAGGTCTGGGTCAGTCGCGCTACGCACCCATTCGGTTCGGGTGCCGCCCCGAGGCGAGCCTGCTCGAACTGCTCCGGTAACTCCCCGCCCACCCCTGGCCCGGCGCGGTCTGGCGAAGTCGAGGTCCGGAGGGGTTCGCGCCCCCCGGGCGTCGCGGGTATCCTCGCGGTTCTCCTCGGGATGTAGCGCAGCTTGGTTAGCGCGCCACGTTCGGGACGTGGAGGTCGCCGGTTCAAATCCGGCCATCCCGACCAGAAGTCCGAGCCCCGCTCAGGGCCGAAATGACGTGCTGGCAGCCCGGTGTGTACTTGGGCTTGCGCAATCGGCTGGCGGCGGCCGGTGGGCTTGAGGTCCCGGCGGGTTGGGGTTCACCTCGCCGCGGGCCGACTACGGACGAGTCGTCCCAACTTCGGGTGAGAGTTCCTGCAGGAGATTGCGGACGCGGCGGTCGATCTCGTCGCGGATGGGACGAACGTCATCGACTGACTTGCCGGCGGGGTCGTCGAGCTGCCAGTCGAGGTAGCGCTTGCCGGGGTAGATGGGGCAGGCGTCACCGCAGCCCATGGTCACGACGACGTCGGAGGCTTCGACCACCTCTTGGGTCAAGGGCTTGGGGTAGGCCTTGTCCAGGGAGATGCCGAGCTCGGCCATGGCGTCCTTAACCCCTCGGTGGATGGAACCGGCGGGGGCGGAACCGGCGGAGCGCACTTCGACTTGGCCGCGGGCGTGGTGGTCGAGCAGCGAGGCGGCCATCTGGGAGCGGCCGGCGTTGTGCACGCAGACGAACAGCACCGAAGGCTTGTCGTTCAAGATGCCTCCTTACAGATGGCCGGAGGTCTTCAGCCGTTCGCAGGAGAGGGGCGGACCGGATGGGTATGAAGGCCATGTGGTGGAATTGCCGAAGCGTTGGAGTGCTGTCCGCCAGACGGCGATGGCTTCGCGGGAGACCACTCTCGTGACTCGCGGGCTGGTCGATGAGGGGCGCGCATTCGTTGGAGGTCGCCTGCTCATGCGTGCACCTCCTCGGTCGGGTGGGGGACGACGACTTCCTGGGCGACCTCTTCCACCGCCGGGTAGAGCAGCCGGACAGCAGCCACGGCCGCGATCGTTGCCAGCAGCTGGGCTGCGACGAACGCGGGTACGTGGGCGGGGCTGATGCCGGCGAAGGTGTCGCTGAGCGTTCGGGCGACCGTGACGGCGGGGTTGGCGAAGCTGGTGGAGGAGGTGAAGAAGTAGGCGGCCGCGATGTAGCCGCCCACCGCGAAGGCCACCGTCTGCACAGCGCCGGAGCGCACCCTGCCGAAGATGACCACCATCAGCCCGAAGGTCGCGACCGCCTCGCCCAGCCACTGCCCGGGGCCGGTGCGCGAGGTCACCGCGATGCTGAGCGCCGGCAGGTCGAACATCAAGTTGGCCAGGAGCGTTCCCGCTACCGCTCCTGCCAGCTGAGCTCCGAGGTAGACACCCAGCTTCCCATTGGAGACGCCTCCCAGCAGCCGGGCGGCCAGCGTGACGGCGGGGTTGAGGTGCGCGCCCGAGACCGGTCCGACCGCAAGGATGATCGCGGTCAGTGCAGCACCGGTGGCCACTGCCGCTTGCAACAGCTGCAGCCCCGCGTCGGCGGGGCTGAGCCGCGACGCTGCAATGCCCGAGCCGACTACCGCCATGAGCAGGAAGCCGGTGCCGATGAACTCCGCCAAGGCTTGGCGAGCCAGCATCGACCTCAAGCGTCCACACCCACGGGCGGTGGTGCAGCGAGCAGCTCACTGACCCGGCTCAGCAAGCCGGGAACAGCGCGGTAGTAGACCCAGGTGCCCCGTCGTTCGCGATCCAGCACGCCCGCCTCGTACAGCACCTTCAAGTGGTGCGACAAGGTGGGACCGCTGAGGTCGAACTCTGGGCTGAGCTGGCACACGCACGCCTCGCCGCCCTCGTGAGCCAGCACCAGCGACACGATGCGCAGCCGCACCGGGTCCGCCAACGCCTTGAGCACACCGGCCAGCTCCACCGCATCCTGAGCGGATAGCGGCTTGCCCGCAAGGGGTGTGCAACAGGACATCCATTGATTCGACATGTCTCTATGTTGACATACTTCGAACCACGTGTCTAACCTCTCTATCTCGACATCCATCGAAGCAGGGAGGGGTCATGAGCCAGGAACTGCGAGAACAGGTGCGCCGCGGCTACGCCCAGGCCGCCCTGACCGTCCAACAACAACAGCAGCAGGCCGGCTGCTGCGGCGACGGCTGTGGCTGCGGGCCACACGGCGAATACCCGGGTGTCGGCGCCGGCCTGTACTCGCCGGTCGAACAGGCCAGCCTGCCAGCCGACGCGGTAGCTGCCAGCCTCGGCTGCGGCAACCCCACCGCCGTCGTTGATCTGCACGAGGGCGAGACGGTGCTCGACTTGGGCTGTGGAGGCGGCATCGACGTACTGCTCTCGGCCCACCGGGTGGGACCCTCAGGCAAGGCCTACGGGCTGGACATGACCGAGGAGATGCTCACCCTCGCCCGGCGCAACGCCGCCGATGCCGGCGCAAGCAACGTCGAGTTCCTCCAAGGTCACATGGAGGACATCCCACTGCCCGATGCCAGCATCGATGTCATCATCTCCAACTGTGTGCTCAACCTCTCCATCGACAAGCCGGCTGTCTTCGCTCAGATGCACCGTGTCCTTCGACCCGCCGGGCGCATCGGCATCAGCGACATCGTCGCCGACGACGACCTCAGCCCCCACGAGCGCGCCGAGCGCGGCAGCTACGTCGCCTGCATCGCCGGTGCGCTGTCCAAGCGCGAATACCACCAGCAGCTCAGCGCGGCGGGCTTCACCAACATCACCCTGACCGTCACCCACCAAGTGACCGACGGGATGCACTCGGCGATCATCCGCGCCACCAAACCCGCTCTCAACTGAGGGTGCCTCTCCCTGCACGTTCCTGGTCGAAAAGCGCCGGTATTCAGAGTCGCCGTCTCAGGACGGCGGTCCCAACGTTTCGCTTACTCGAGACGCTCCGAGAGCTGGGAACACGCGCTCGCGAAGCCTAGGAAAGCCTTGCGCAAGGGTTCTCAGGGACCAACACCAGCGAGGTTTGCCGCGAGTCCGGCGAGGGCGCCGGCGAGCACGAGCCAGGCGGAGTTGAGTCGCGTCCGCCACAGGACCACCCCTGCGGCGACCGCGAGCAGGGCGGTGGGCGGGTCGATGATGGCGTCCGCCCCGAGCTGGATCAGGACACCGGCCATGAGCCCGAGTGCGGCAGCGTTGACGCCGTCGAGCAGGTCGCCACTCCAAGCCCGCTCGCGCAGGCGGGGCAGGATCCGGGTCAGCCCGCCGACGAACAGAAAGGAGGGCAGGAAGATAGCCACGGTGGCGACCACGGCGCCCGGCAGGTCCCCAAGCAGGAAGCCGATGAACGTGGCCGTGGTAAAGACCGGGCCAGGGGTGAACTGCCCGATCGCGACGGCGTCCAGCAGCTGCTGGTCGCTCAGAACGCCGAGCCCCTGCACGAGGTCGTTGCGCAGGAACGCGAGCAGCACATAGCCGCTGCCGTAGAGAACGGCGCCGACTTTGAGGAAAACGGCGAAGAGGCTTCCGAGGCCGAGTCGAGCCGTCGTGTCCGTGGTTTGCAGCAGCAGCGGCGATGTGGCCAGCAGGAGGATCGCATGCGATCCGTTGGAACTCCGTTCGCCGAGGCGGCTCGCGGCTCGTATCAGGAAAACGACGGCCGCTCCGGCTGCGAGGAGCGCGACCTCGTTGAAGCCGGCCAGGTAGAGCCCGCCGACTGTCAGCGCGACGGCGACTGGTACCAGGCCTGTGTATGCGGCCTGGGCGAGCTTGACGAGTGCCTGGACGATGATTGCGATGACGACCGGCTTGATGCCGTAGAGCAGGGCCTCTCCCTGAGGGGTGCCGCCATAGCGGACGTAGGCCCAGGCGAGCGCCCCGACGATGAGTGCGGCTGGCAGGATGAACGCGCTTCCGGCGGCGACCAGACCACGCCAGCCGGCACGTTGGTAGCCGACGTGCATGGTCATCTCGGTGGAGTTCGGGCCGGGGATGAGGTTGGTGATCCCGATGAGGTCCAAGAACCGTCGGTCGTCCATCCAGCGCCGCCGGGTGACGACCTCGTCGTGCATCATCGAGATGTGGGCCGCAGGACCACCGAAGCCGATCAGACCGAGCTTGCCGAACAAACGGACCAGCTCCCCCAACCGCCCTCGGTGGCATCCCAGAGCCATTTGACGGGTGGTCAGGACGCGTCGCGCGACTCAGCCATCACGCGCTCCCGGGTGGGGATTCGCCAACCCACATACCAGATCCCCGTGGCGCCGCCGGCCACAACCGCCGCCCGGGCCAGCACCGACACCAGAGCGAATATGCAGCTTGCGGCGACGGCCATGACCATGAGGGCAAGCGCTATGACCTTGGCCCGGCGAGGCATGCCCAATCCGGCACGGTGATCCCGCACCAGCGGACCAATCGTGGGGAGGGAGAGCACCCAACGCTCGAAGCGTGGGCTCGACCGGGCGAAGCATGCTGCCGCCACCACGAAGAACCCAGTGGTCGGCAAGCCTGGCACAACGATCCCCAGGCTGCCGAGGCCAACCGCGGCCCAGCCTGCCGCCAGCCATGCCCATCGGATCGCGCCCCTAGCCTGCCCTCGATCGCCGGGTGTCGCCACAGGTTCACCCCAGCCGGTTCGGCGCATTCGTCCCGCCAGTCACGGCTCGACGTCGAGAAGCATGGTCGACCTCCGCCTGCTGTGCCCGCTGCACGCTGCTCACGGTTCGTGGCGGAGTAGCCGTGCAACAGCCGTCTGCCGGGCGGGTGCCACCCACAACACGTCGTGCCTTTCGCCCGGCTCGGTCGAACGTCTCCTTGGGGGCCTGCCTGGTCGGGGCAGGCGGCTCCCTTCTCGATCGTAGCGATAGCCCGGATGGGCGGTCGGATCGGGGGAATGCGGAATCGGCGCTGGCACTTGCCATGACGGAGCGTCAGGCGTTGAAATCCCTGCGGCGTTGACTTTGCTCCCAGTGGAACCTTTACCGTCGCTGGCGATCAGGAGGAGAAGGAGGAGCGGACTTGGCGCGCGTAATCAAGCTTCAGATCGTCGGGATGCACTGCGGCCACTGCGCCGAGCGGCTAGTGACCTCGCTGGGGCGCCCCAACGGAGTGATCAGGGCGGAGGTGGACCCGTCGGGGACCGCGACGGTGCGCTACGACGAGGCCCGCTTGTCGCAACGGGACCTGGCCGAGCGGGTGCGGGAAGCTGGCTTCGACATCCCCTGAGCTGGCGGTTCGGACGTTGTGGAGGGTGAGGTGGCGACGAGCGAGCAGACGTCGCGGGCAGCCGACGGTGGCGGCCAGGTCTCGCAGGACCGCGAGGCCTCCTACCGCATGAAGATCGGTGGCATGTCCTGCTCGTTCTGCACAGCCACCATCCGGCGGGCATACGAGCGTATGGACGGCGTGCATGAGGTGGGGGTGTCCCTGGCCCACGAGGAGGGGCTCCTCAGTTACGACCCGGACAAGGTCACCCCCGACGAGTTGCGGCGCACGCTCGAACAGGTCGGCTACACCTGGCGCGACCCCGACAAGGTTCGGACCTTCGAGGAGGAAGAGGCCGAGCTGCCGATCGCCCGCAACCGCCTGCTGGTAGCCGGCACCCTCACCCTCCTCTCGTTGCTCGTGATGCTCTTCGGCATGTGGCTGAGGTTGGTCACCATTCCGCTGTTGCCCTGGATCATGCTGACTCTGGCGCTCGAGACGATGTTCGCTACCGCCTGGTTCGTCAAGCGCATGGCCTTTCAGTCGCTGCTTCGCGGCATCCTCAACCAACACGTGCTGTTGGAGTTCGGCGCCTTCGCTGGCCTTGCAGGCGGCCTCTTGGGCCTGTTCGTCTCGGCGCGCTTCCCCGCCGCCGACTTCTTCGCGGTTGCGACCTTCGTGACCAGCTGCCACATCCTGTCCGACTACGCCTCAAAGCTCGTGCGTACCCGCTCCTCGCAGGCAGTGCGCCGGCTCATGGAGCTGCGTCCAGAGACTGCCCGGGTGATCCGCGACGGGGAAGAGGCAGAAGTGTGCGTAGACGAGGTCGAGGTGGCCGAGCGGGTCCGTATACGGCCGGGCGAGTCCATCCCCATCGACGGACGGGTGGTCGACGGCGCCACGACCGTGGACGAGTCGCTGGTCACCGGCGAGCCGATCCCGACCGAGAAGGTCGCAGGCGACGACGTCATCGGCGGCTCGGTCAACCAGGCCGGCACGCTCGTCGTGGAGGTCACCCGGGTCGGGGAGGAGTCGTTCCTGTCACAGGTGGCACGCTCTATCGAGGAGGCTCGGGCGCTACGCCCCGGAGTGTTGCAACTCGTCGACTCTGTCTTGAATTACTACGTGCCCGGCGTGCTGATATGTGCTGCCGCGGGGTTCGGGGCCTGGACGCTGGGGCCCCTGCTGTTCGGATCCGGGCCGGACTTCTTCCGGGCCACCTTCGCCGCCCTCGCGGTGCTGGTGCTGGGCTATCCCTGTGCGCTGGGCATGGCCACGCCTTTGGCCATGATCCGCGGCGGTGGGGAAGCGGCCCGCCGAGGCATCCTCATGCGCTCAGGAGAAGCTTTTGAAATCATGCGCGAGCTTCGCTCGATCGTGCTGGACAAGACCGGCACGATCACCCTCGGGAAGCCGAGTGTGCAGGCGATCGTCGCCGTGGGCGAACACAGTCGAGATGACGTCCTACAGGCCGCGGCCTCAGCGGAGTCGGCCAGCGAACATCCTCTTGCTCGGGCGATTGAGGAGGAGGCAGAGGAACGCGGCCTCGAAGTCTTCTTGGCCGAAGAGTTCCACTCCCACACGGGAAAGGGAGTGGAAGCCCAGGTGGACGACGCGCGGGTGCTGGTGGGCAAGCCCGGCTTCCTGCGCGAAAAAGGCATCGAACTCGTCGAGGTACGCGAGGAGGTCACCCGTCTGGAGGAGCGCGCCCTGACGGTGGTGGGGGTGGCTCGCAACGGGGCGCTGCTGGGTGCGATCGGCATCGGCGATGCGATCAAGAGGGATGCCGCTGATGCCGTCCGGCATATGAAGCAGCTCGGGATGATCCCTGTGATGATCACCGGCGACAACCGCCGCGCGGCCTGGGCCGTGGCGCACGAGGTGGGCATCGAGCGTGTGATGGCCGAAGTGCTGCCAGAGGACAAGGCGGGCGAGATCCGCGAATTGCAGGAGGAGGGCCAACGGGTGGCGATGGTTGGCGACGGAATCAACGACGCCCCCGCTCTCACCCAGGCCGACGTTGGAATCGCTATCGGGGCGGGCGCTGACATCGCCATCGAATCCGCCGACATCGTGATCGTGAGCGACCATCTGGGGGCCGTGGTGGACGCCTACGAGATCGGGAGGAGATCCGACCGGAAGACCAAGCAGAACCTGGCCTTGGCCCTCGTGTTCAACGCCATCGGGGTTCCGGCCGCAACCACCGGTCTGGTACATCCCGTATGGGCCATGATCGCCATGGCGGGATCGGTCATTCTGGTCCTGTCCAATTCTTTGCCCGGACGTTTGCTGCGGGGCGAAGCAGTTGATGAGCACCTCGGCCATGATCTCCAGGAGCCCGTGACCCCTCCCCCGACCGGGCAGGAACCTGACCCGGCCGACGTTGGCAGGCAGCCGGCCGGTGGGACCGCCTATGACGCCGAGGAGGCGGCGCGGCGGGTAGCCGCCGCCCTCCTCGCGGGCGGCAAGAGTGGGGGCCAAAGAGTCAGACAGAGCCGTATCAAGGTCCACGAGACGGGCTTCGACCTCACCGGCGACCGTGAGCGTGAGGAGGACAAGCCATGACACAGCTCCGAGGAGAACGCTCCTGGCTGAAGACGGAGGTGGACGGGCGCCCCGTGCGCTTCTGGCTCACCGTAGGTGCTGTCATCGCCGTGGTCACCATGGGGATCGGCGCCTGGTGGACCTACGCCTTCGATCGCCAGGCCCCCGAGCCCGAGCAGCACATGGCCCAAGGGGCTGAGGACCAGGCCGAGTCAGGTGGCGGCAGCGCCATGACCGGCCAGGCTATGAGCGGTGGTCAACCAGTGCCCGGGGCGGTTCAGGCCGGGCAGGGGATGAACCAGGGTGGGATGCAGCCCGCGACCGAAGTTCGCCTTCCACCCGTGCGAGGGATCTTCGACGGTCAGACCGTCTTCTTCGTTCACTCCGAAGCCTCGGACCCCTATGCCGCAGGACTGCTCACCGGAATGATGGGTGGTTCTCCCGTGCTGCTGGTACCGGAGCTCGCACTCGTCCCTGATCCCGCCCTGGCGGCTGTCTACGTGTTCACGAACGGAGTCAGGGGGGAAGGACCCCTGGGTTATCAGCCCGATGTGTTCGACAGCGCTCCTCCCGACTCTTCCTACCGGCCGCTGCGACGGGTCCACCTGGTCGCCTGGTCGCCGAATGCGAGCCCTGTGGTCCTCAACTCCGTGCAGGAGATCATCGACGCCGAACGTCTCGGAGCGCTCACAATCAGACGGAGCGACGTCGTGGTCAACATGCCGTTTCTGACCTGGCCGGGCGGTCAACGGTGAGCTCGGGGGCTCGCGCAGTCGAGGCGGCGTGACCATCGCCTGGGAGTAGCGTGGACATCGCGGAGTTCCAGCGCCTCATGCGGGAAACGTATGGCGAGCGCGACCAGGCGCGGGGTCTGGAACGGACCTTCGCCTGGTTCGTCGAGGAGATCGGTGAGCTGTCACGTGCGCTCTTCCGTGGCGATGACGCGGACCGGCACACCGAGTTCGCCGACGTCCTCGCTTGGCTCGCATCCCTGGCCGAGCAGGCCGGAGTCGACCTGTCACAGGCTGCGCAGCGCTACGCGCACGGGTGCCCCAAGTGCGGCCGGCGTCCGTGTTCGTGCCTCGACACCCCGAAAGCATGAAGACTTGGCTCGGGAGGGGACGAAGACAGGTCGCCCAAAGACCGGGACGCTGTGGGAGTCAACCAGCCAGGTCGAACGACACCAGCTCCGCGAGTTGAACGGCGTTCAGAGCGGCTCCCTTCAGCAGGTTGTCACCCGTCACGAAGAGGTTGAGGGAGCGTGGATCGGTGAGATCACGGCGGACTCGTCCTACGAGTACCTCGTCACGACCTGCGCTCTCGAGCGGAGTGGGGTACGCAAGGGGCTCGCCGTCCTGGCCGGTCCCCTCCTCGACGAGCAGTCCGGGGGCGGCTCTCAAAACATCGAGGGCCGCCTGGACCTCGACCTCCCGCGAGAACCTGAGCCGAGCGACCAGGGAGTGGCCCACGAGGACCGGCACGCGTACGCAGGTGGGTGACACCTCGAGGTCGGGCAGATCGAGGATCTTTCGGCTCTCGTGCACGAGCTTCCACTCCTCGTCCGTGTAGCGATCGTCCGTGAATCTCCCACAGTGGGGCAGGACGTTGAAGGCGAGGGCCTTGCTGAACTGGATGGGTGCCACCGAGGCGGTCACAGCCCGACCGTCGCGGCGAAGGGTGTCGGGGTCGTCGAGCAGCTTCGCAGTCTGCTCGAGCAGTTCAGTCATACCCTTCTGTCCGGCCCCGCTGGCCGACTGATAGGACGTCACGACCATCGCCTCGAGCCCGAACGCGTCGTGGAGCGGCTTCGCCGCCACCATGAGCACCATCGTCGTGCAGTTTGGGTTGGCGACGATCCCCCTCGGACGGCGGTGTAGCGCGTGGGCGTTGACCTCGCTGACCACGAGGGGGACGTCCGGTTCGCGCCGCCACGCCGACGAGTTGTCAATTACCACGGCGCCACGCTCAGCCGCCGCGGGCGCCCACTGCCGCGACACTTCTCTGCCAGCGCTGAACAGAGCCACGTCGATTCCGTCGAAGATATCAGGAGTGAGCCGGGTCACCTCGAGATCCTGGTCGGCGAAGCGGATGCGCCGCCCCGCCGAGCGCTCGCTGGCGACGAGGACGGGTGCACCCTCGATTGGAAAGCCACGATCGTCGAGCAACCGGCGCATCTCCTCACCGACGGCTCCGGTGGCGCCCACGACAGCAATTCTCAGCGGTCGGCTCGGCTGCTCGCCCGCCTGGGCCGAATGGTGGAGCCGGTCGTCCCTGTCAGGCGCTTTGCGTGCCGACCTGACGACCCGGGCATTGGGCTGTCGCTTCGCGTCGGGCTCGCTCACGTCGGCTCCTCTCGCGTCGCTCCTGGCGAAGCCACGCTCACGCGTGCACCGCTCGTCCTGCGCTGGTCGTGGCGAGATCGAACGCTTCGTGGACTGCGCGGACCGCCTTCACCACGTCCTCCTCGCGTATGACGACAGAGATCCGGATGGTGGAAGTCGAGATCATCTCGATGTTCACCCCGGCCTCGGCGAGGGTCTCGAACATCCGCGCGGCGACCCCGGGGTTGGTACGCATCCCAGCTCCGACGAGTGAAACCTTGGCGACCTCCTCGTCGAGGGCGACGTTGCGTGCGCCTATCTCGGGCTGCAAGGCGCAGAGGAGGTCATAGGCGCGTTTCGCCACGTCTCGCGGCACCGTGAACGAGATGTCCGTCACGCCTCCCTCCGAAACGTTCTGGACGATCATGTCGACGTTCACGTGCGCCTTCGCGAGGGCACCGAACATGTGAGCGGCGATCCCCGGCCTGTCGGGCACACCCTGAACGGTGATCTTCGACTCGCTCGTGTCGTGGGCGATGCCGGAGATGTAGGCGTCTTCCATGGCTCTCTTGTCCTCCGGCCCCACCCACGTCCCCTCCTCATAAGTGAATGAGGAGCGGACGTGGACAAGGACCCCGTAGTTGCGCGCGAACTCAACGGAACGAGTCTGAAGCACGCGGGCGCCTTGAGCGGCCAGCTCGAGCATCTCTTCGAACGAGACGTAGTGGAGCTTACGAGCGTCTGGGCAGATGCGGGGGTCGGACGTGTAGACCCCATCGACGTCGGTGTAGATCTCGCAGAGGTCGGCCTGGAGCGCGGCCGCGAGCGCGACCGCGGTCGTGTCCGATCCCCCTCGCCCCAGGGTGGTTACGTCCTTCGTGTCCTGCGACACGCCCTGGAACCCTGCGACGATGACGGCATCACCGGCGACGAGTGATTCCCGCACCCGCCCCGGGGCTATGTCGACGATCTTGGCTCTGCCGTGGATCGCGTCGGTGATGATGCCCGCCTGGGACCCGGTGAACGATCGTGCCCGTACTCCACGCTCCGCGAGCGCCATCGCGAGCAAAGCCATGGATATCCGCTCACCTGCCGTCAGCAGCATGTCGAGCTCGCGAGCGGGCGGGCTCGGTGAGATCTGTTCAGCCAGGGCCACGAGGTCATCGGTGGACCTCCCCATCGCCGACACCACGACGACAACCTCGTTGCCCGCTTCCTTGGCGATGGCGATGCGACTTGCGACACGCTTGATCCGTTCGACGTCAGCGACGGAGGTGCCGCCGTACTTCTGCACGATCAGTGCCATGCGCGCTCCCACGACGGGCCTCAGTCGACCGTCGATGCTATCCAGCGTCGACCGGGCACGTTCCTGCGTACCCTCGCACTATGACGCCCGATTCACCTGCTGTCAGAGCCGCTGACCTCGAGTCGCGAGGTACGGCTCCAAGGGAGGGGACGTCCGAGCCTCCCGAGTACCCAGCCGGGCACCGCTTGCTGGCCCATACCGCTGACACGGCGTTCGAGGCGTGGGGACCCACCCGTGCCGACTGTTTCGGCGAGGCGGTTCGCGCCCTGGTCGCATCCTTCGCCGACGTGTCCCGTGCGCCGCTCGTCGATCGACTTCACGTGAGATTCGGTCCGGCAGCCGAGGAGGACGTGCTCGTCGAGCTTCTCGAAGAGGTCATCTACCTCCTCGACACCCGGGGGTTGGTGGTGGCCGTGGCCGATTTGCGCGACGAGGAGGATGGTGCCCTGAGTGGTCAGCTCGAGCTCAGCGACGTCGTAGCGGTTCAGGCATCAGGAGCCGTGCCGAAGGCGATCACCTACCACGGGCTTCGCGTGGATGCTGGCGAAGTGGGTTGGCGCTGCCATGTGACCATCGATGTGTGATGGGTGTTCAGCCCTTCACGACTCCGAGGGGTCGCAGTCGGACGACACGGCGGGCCAGGCCTGCCTCCTCACAGACCCGCACGACCTCGTCGACGTCCTTATACGCATATGGTGCTTCCTCCGGCAGGTCATGCCGGGACTCCTCGCGGACAAGCACTCCGTGTCGTTCCAGCTCGTCGTGCAGCTCGCGGCCGCTCTGCTTCGACTTCGCCTCCTTTCTGCTCATGGTGCGGCCCGCGCCATGGCAGGCGGAGTGGAAGGCCGCGCCGCCCTCCATGCCGACGAGCACATACGAGCCCGTTCCCATGGAGCCGGGGACGAGCACAGGCTGACCCCACCGGCGCAGCTCCTGGGACAGGTCCGGGTGCTCCGGTGGCAGGGCGAGCGTGGCCCCCTTGCGGTGAACACAGAGACTTAGGCGGCGGCAGGCACTTGCCGTTCTCCCTGCCTGCGTTGCGATCTCGTGCTCCTCAAGCTTCGCGAGGTTGTGAGACACGTCGTAGACCAGGGTGAGGTGACGTTGACCGGTCGTCGTCGCGAAGGCGTCACGGGTGGCCTCCGCGAGCAGCTGCCGGTTGGCTCGTCCGAAATTCGCTCCCGCCGCCATGGCACCCAGGTAGCCTCGTCCCTCAGGCGAGTCGACCGGAACGCAGGCGAGTTGGCGATCTGCCACCTGTATCCCATAGCGCTGCATGGCCTTCTGCATGCTCCGAACATGGTCCTGGCAGATTTGGTGGCCGAGTCCCCGCGACCCCGTGTGGATCATGACACAGACCTGATCGTTCTCCAGTCCGAATCCTGCAGCGACCTCCGCATCGAATATCTCCTCGACGTATTGGACCTCGAGGAAGTGGTTACCCGAGCCGAGGCTGCCAAACTGCTGCATGCCCCGCTGTCGGGCACGACGGCTGACCTGAGAGGGGTCGGCGTCGGGCAAGAAGCCATCGTCCTCGGTGCGTTCGAGGTCATGCTCAGTTCCGCAGCCACGTTCTACCGCATAGCTGGACCCGCGCTCGAGCACCTCGACGAGCTTGTCCTCGTCGCCGAGCTCCCACACCCCACCACGGCCGAGGCCACGCGGCACCGTTTCGCTCAGGACGTCCATGAGTCGTGGTAGCGCCCCGGACACCTCCTCGCGTGACATCGGGGCCGCCAGTAGGCGAACGCCACACGAGATGTCGAATCCCACCCCGCCCGGCGATATGACGCCACCGTCGGAGACGTCGGTGGCGGCCACCCCTCCGATTGGGAACCCGTAACCCCAGTGCATGTCCGGCATGGCGTAGCTCGCCTCGACGATGCCCGGAAGCGCGGCGACGTTCGCGACCTGCTGGAGTGATTCGTCGGCCTCGATGTCCGGCAGGAGAGATCGGGAGGCAAACACCACCCCGGGCACCCGCATGTCTCCCGTGGGTTCGATCCGCCAGCGGTAGGGGGTCTCCTGGACGAGCCTCGGGCTGGGCATACGCTCAGGAAGGATCAGAGTCGGGCGGATGAGAGGACAGGTGTCGCGAGAACCAGTTCCCGGCGTACTTGGCAACCTCGTCGAGCGCGCCTGGCTCTTCGAAGAGATGACTGGCGCCCGGGATGATCACGAGCTCATGCTCGACCCGCAGCTTCTTGGCGGCTTTCTCGTTCATGCCAATGACGGGCTCGTCGCGTCCGCCGACGATGAGAAGGGTCGGCGCCGTGACCTCTCCCAACCGCTCCATGGCGAGGTCGGGACGCCCACCGCGTGAGACCACCGCCTGGACCTCCGGTCCCAGCTCGGCGACCGCGACCAGCGCCGCGGCGGCGCCCGTGCTCGCACCGAAGAGGCCGACCGGCAGGCCCTCCAGCTCGTCCTGCTCGTGGGCCCAACGGACTGCGGCGACGAGGCGGCGGCCGAGGAGGGGAATGTCGAACACGTTGCTGCGCTCGCGCTCTTCGGGTGGAGTGAGCAGGTCGAATAGCAGGGTCGCAAACCCGGCCTCGTTCAGCTGTGCGGCGACCTGGCGGTTACGCGGACTCCCGCGGCTCGAACCGCTGCCGTGCGCGAAGATGACGAGGCCGTGGGGCCGGGCAGGGAGACGCAGATCTGCCGGCAGCGTCACCTCCCCGGCAACGACGGCGACCTCCTGTTGCCCGTGGCCGGGGTTGCCGCCAGGTTCCTCGCCAGACTGAGTTGGGGTGCCCTCCTCCATTCCGGTGGGAAGCTCGTCGTAGGCTCGTGACAGCAGCTCGACGACAGTCTCGTCCCGAGTCTGGCCGAAGTCGCGGTACCAGGATCCGACGGCTACGAACGAGGGCGGAGCGTGCAGGCAGACGACCTCGTCGTAGTGTTCCGACACCTGCTTCACACTGTCGGGGGCTCCGACCGGCACAGCGAGGATGGTGCGTCCGGCGCCCCGCTCGCGTGCCACCCGGGCGGCGGCGGTCGAGCTCACACCAGTGGCAAGTCCGTCGTCGACGACGATGACCGTACGGCCTCGAACGGGTACCGCCGGGCGGCCGCTGCGGTAGCGCTGGAGCCGGCGATCGAGCTCCTCGCGCTCTCGTGCCACTGCCTCGTCCAGCGCATCCTGCGAGATCCGCAGGCCCCGGATGGCCTCGTCGTTCATGAGGACGACGTTCTCTTCACCGACGGCTCCTATGCCGTACTCCGGATTGTGAGGCGCTCCGACCTTGCGGACGACGAGGACATCGAGTGGTGCTTCCAGGGCTTTGGCGATCTCGTAGGCGACGGGTACGCCCCCGCGTGGCAGGCCGAGCACGATCGGATCCTCGTCCACGAAGCGGGTGAGACGCTCGGCGAGCCGACGTCCGGCGTCGCGGCGATCATCGAACTGCATGCGGACCTCCTCTCACGATGATGTCAGCCCACTTCGAGATGGGACCGTACGAGCGTCGGTAAGGCTCGAGACTGTCCTGCCCGCGGTCTCGTTCGTCCCCACCCTCCGCGCCTGCGGTCCTCCCCCGGGCGACCTGTCGCGGTCTGGACGCCAGGACCGCTCGTGCTTCCAGACCGTGCTCCCAGACCGCTGTACCAGCCGGGAGCTCTCAGCGGGGTGGACCGAACACCCATTCGGATCCGGCAGCGGTTTCCTCGCTGACGAACCGGAACGGCAAGCGGCCCTGGAGCTCAACCGCCGCCGCCCAGGCGGCTCCGAAGGCGGCGCCGAAGAGGACACCCGTGAAGGACGCATCCGCGTTGACGAGGGCAGCCAGCCCGACGACAGCCACGATGAAGGTCCCAACTGCCATTGTCGTCACCGCCGCCGCCCATCGCAGGCGGGTGACGGCCACGGCGACAGCGTGCACGAGGAGCGCCCCGGCGATCGCTACCGGGAGCGAGGGCCAACCAGTCCCCGGGATCCTCTCGGTGATGACCTGTTGCACCAACCATGTCGACCCGGCGGTACCGAAAGCCCCGACGACGACGCGCATCCCGGCTCTCCAAGTCACAGACCAGGCGGCGAAGGCGGCCAGGAAGAGGACTGGGAAGGCCACCCATGGCAGTTCGAAGACAGCGGTGATGACGTTGGCGACGACGACGGCTGCCTCCGTCTCGACGTCGGCGAACCACCGGCGCACAGGCCGATCGAGGCGCGCGACCCCTTCGAAACCATGGACATCACTGAACACGACGCCGGCTGCGAGCGATGCGACCGCGAAGACGACGAACCCGAGGGTCAGGCTCAGCCCGCGGGCGATTCGAGGATCGAAGCGACGGGCGAGCCAGTGCAGCTCGTCTCCGTAGCGTTCGCGCACCCAACGGACCGGCTGTGTCGCGCCCAGGCGCTCCCCGAGAGCGACCAGCTGATCTTGCCGCTGGATCACGCGGCGGGCCGACCAGCGCAGGAGCAGCCCTATCACCAGCACGAGGAGGAGGACGAAGGCCGCACGACCGGCAATCTTCTCGACAACGTCCCACGATTGGCCTGCGATGAAGCCGAGCAGCACGAACGAGACTGCCCAGGCAGTGGCGCTGGGGACGCTGAAGAGCAGGAACCGCGGATACGGCATACGGGCGCTTCCTGCTGCAAAGGGGACGAAGGTACGCACAACGGACGCCCAACGTCCCACCACGATGGTCCAGCCACCTTTTTCTCGGAAGCGACGCCGCACGCGGCTGATCCGGTCGCTGAAGCGCCTCTGGACTGGTCCCCAAGCGAGCAACCGTGCCCCCCAGCGTCGACCGACCCAGTAGCCGGCCGAGTCGCCGAACACGGCTGCCGTCGTGGCGGTCGCGATCATGCCTCCGAGCGTCACCCGCCCCTCGGCCGCGAGCACGCCACCGAGCACCATCGACATTTCCCCTGGCGAGATCAGGCCGAGAAAGACGGCTGCTTCGCTGAATGCAAGCAAGCCGATGACCGCATAGGCAGCAGCACCCTGTAGTCCGAGCAGGGCCTGGATGGCGTTGTGTAGGACGCGGTCCATGTGGTGAGCGTACGGCCCAGCACTCAGGCCGCGGAGCCCGAAGACCTCACACATCCTGCCGCCGGCGCCGTCGCAGGCCCAAGACCGCTCCTACGACCACTCCCGAAGATCAGGCCTACCAGCCTTCGGCTTGTCAGGGGCTGACGTCCCGCCGGCCCGTGAAGGCTCGGCTGAGGGTGACCTCGTCGGCATAGTCCAGGTCCCCTCCCACCGGGAGGCCACTGGCAATGCGAGTGACGCGAACACCGAGGGGGGTCAACAGCCGCGCGAGGTAGGAAGCCGTTGCCTCGCCCTCTACGTTCGGGTTCGTCGCGATGATGACCTCCCGAACTCCCTCGGGTTCGATGCGTCGTATCAGTTCGCGGATGTGAAGCTGGTCTGGTCCGATACCGTCGATCGGAGAGATCGCACCACCCAGGACGTGGTAGCGGCCCCGGAATTCGCGTGTGCGCTCGATCGCTATGACGTCACGGGGTTCCTCGACGGCGCACAGCACGCTGGGATCGCGCCGTGAATCCCGACAGACCCGGCATTCCTCCTGCTCTGCGACGTTCCAGCAGCGCCGGCAGAAACGGATGCGTTCCTTCACCCGCATGATGGCCTCGGCGAGGCGATGGGCGTCGGCTGGATCCGCTTGGAGGAGGTGGAAGGCGAGCCGTTGTGCGCTCTTCGGACCGATTCCGGGCAGACGCCCGAGCTCGTCGACGAGATCCTGCAGAGTGCCTTCGTACATCAGTGGCCCGAGCCCCGCTTGCTGCCGGAGCGACGGGAGACCGCCTTCCTGCCACGCTTCTGGTCAGCTTCGACCGGCTGGGCACCGAGACGTTCGCGGAGCAGTGCTGCCGCCCGAATCCTGGCCTCTTCTTCGTGCAGTTCCTCGTGTCCCGTTGCCCCCGCTTCCCTGGCTTGGGCTACAGCCGCCGGGAGGGATGACTCGGCATCAGGGGCGACTGGCATGGCCTCCGGCGCCGGCCGGGGCGGCACCTCGTGTTCCTCTTGGTTATCCGCCAGCCTCCCATCCGGAGAAGTCAGGGCCCCTTCCCCCTCACTGGCCACCGTCGCCCCAAGGGCGAGCTTGATGCCGCACACCTGAGCCAGAACGGCTGCGAATACCTCTGCATTCTCGGGACGAGCACCTTGCTCCGCGTGCCATGCGCTGGAGAAGGCAAGTTCGAGGGTCCTGTCCTCTAGTCCAACTGGCGTCGCTGAGCGGTAGATGCCATGCAACCGGCGGCTGCGCTTTTTCAGCGTGTCGAGCGCCTGGCTCCACTGTGAGAGCACGTTCGCGAGCCCGAGTTGGTCCGCTGGGGCCGGGTCAGTTTGGCTGACGAGCCCAGTCTCGATCGCCCCGGTCCCCACAGCGGACTCGAGCGCGGGCCGGCTTGGAGGACCTGGCGACAGGTGAGACTTTGGCTCGGAGGCTGTTAGCGCCTCCAGGGCAGCGACCCGGTCTGCGAGAGCGCCGATCTCACCCTTCGTCTCTGACAGGGCGATCCTTGCGAGCGCGAACTCGAGGGGTAGCCGTGCGGGGCCCCGCCGCATCTCCGCGATCGTCTCGGCCAGCACATCGACTGCTCCGAGGAGCGTGTCTCGCGTCAGGAGCGGGGCCTGGCTCAGCAGACGGGCACGCTGCTCAGCAGTGCCCTCCACGAGATCGGGCCGCTGTGGGGCAACCTGGAGCACGAGCAGGTCGCGGATGTGACCGACGAGATCGAAGGCAAAGCGTCGCAGATCATGCCCATCGTCGAGCAGACCCTGCACGAGGGCGAGCAGGCCGGCGAGATCCCGGGCGGCAAGCAGCGCGACGGCCTCGAAGATGCACTGGGCGGGGGTATGACCGAGTACCTGCGCAACATGGCCGGCATCGACAAGCCCTCCGGCGAACGCTGCGACCTGCTCGAGGATCGACAGGCCATCTCGGACCGATCCCTCACTTGCCCGGACCATGGCCTCGACCGCATCGTCGGAGACCTGCAAGCCTTCGAGGGCGGCGACCCGTCGCAGGTGGTCGGCGAGGTCATCGCTGTTGACCCGGCGCAGATCGAGGCGCTGCACCCGAGACATGATCGTAGGCAGCACCTTCTGCAGGTCGGTGGTCGCCATCGCGAACAAGACGTGCGGGGGAGGCTCCTCGATGAGCTTCAGGAGGGCGTTGAATGCCGCACTACTCGCCATGTGCACTTCGTCGAGGATGTAGACCTTGCGTCGTGCCCGTGCCGGGACGAAAAGCGCCCGCTCGCGCAACTCTCGGGCGTCGTCGACCCCGCCATGGGAGGCCATGTCGAGTTCGATCACGTCTATCGACGAGCCGTCGGCGATCGCGACGCAGAGCTCACAGACCTGGCACGGGACAGACGTGGGGCCTTCCGTGCAGTTCACCGCCTTGGCAAGAATGCGTGCCGTGGAGGTCTTGCCGGTGCCCCGTGGACCGGTGAGAAGGAAGGCGTGATGGAGGCGGTTGTCGGAGAGCGCGTTCACGAGAGTCTGGGTGACGTGGCGCTGTCCGACGATCTCCTCAAACGATTGCGGACGGTATTTGCGGTAGAGCGACAGGTACCCCACGGGACCCCCGAGCCTAGCGCATAAGGGGCGGCCTCGGCTTTAGGACCGCGCTGGGAATTGGATCAGAGGTCGGACGGATTCGTTAGCTCCGCGAAGCACCGCACAAGGGTGGTCTCGTGCACCAACCCGTGAGCGCGGCTGCAAACTCAGCTCCCGGCGGCCGGCTCCGGCCGCCCCATCCGGCACCCGTCCAAGAACGGCTTAGGGCTGCTGCCTTCCGGCCCTGACCCGGTTCACCGGAGGACGTCACCGGAGGGACGGCCGGAGCCCACCGCCGGGAGTCTGTACTCGGCGTCCCCGCTGAGAGTACCGGCCCTGTTCGAGCCTGGCGAGGGGGGCGCACAGGGCCAGCGATCAGCGGTCCTCGACCATAGCCCGGGCGACCGCCTCGGCGAGCTCACGCTTCGTCATGCTCGAGCGTCCCGGAAGGTCCAGCTGCTGCGCCCGGTCATAGAGGTCGGCCTTCGTCTCGTAGAGGAGCCCGGCAACGAATGCCTCCACCTGCTCCTGCCCACGCGGCGACCTTCGGTCGCCGCGCTGGTCCTCCTGCCCTCCACCCGGCGACCTTCGGTCGCCGCCCCGGGCCCTCAACACCTCTGCGACCTTGTCGAGGTCGGCAACGAAGGCCTCACGGCCCGCTTGTCGCTCCTCGTCGGAAGGGGCCCGAAGTATCGCGGAGGGGTGAATGGTCGCGGTCACGATTGAACCGTTGGGACCCGCGTGCAGCTCCCCCCGCTGCCGGGTCACCCGGAAAGCCGATCCAAGGAGAACTTTCGCCGCTGTGGCGCCAAGGCACACGATCACCTGGGGGCGTACGACGGCCATCTCTGCGTCGAGCCAGGGCCGGCAGGCAGCGATCTCCTCGGCGTTCGGGGTCTCGTGAATTCTGCGGCGCCCTTTCTGCTTCCACTTGAAGTGCTTGACGGCATTCGTGATGTATATGTTGGCGCGGTCTATTCCCACCTCCTCGAGCGCGCGGTCGAGCTCGCGGCCGGCCGGACCCACGAACGGTTCGCCCTCTATGTCCTCGCGGTCACCTGGCTGTTCGCCCACGAACATGAGCTGTGCCCTCGCGGCCCCATCACCGAAAACGGTTCGGGTGCCGCGTTGCCAGAGGTGGCACGCCTGGCATCCGGAGGCCGCCTCACGCAGCCCGTCGAGCGTCGGGCTCTCGGGGATGAGTTGTGCCGCGCTCCGGCCGGTCGCCTCATGCCTGCTCACCTCAATCTCCTCGTGTGCAGACTTGAATCGCGATGGGCAACGACTCCGCTGACATGGGTCATCCTCACCCTGACCGAGTGATCGTTACAAGAGGGAGTTGCCTGCGAAGCGAAAACAAAATCAGCCCTCGGACTGTGCTTCTTTCCGCAGGATGGTCCCGAGCTCCGTGCGGCTCTTCGTACTGGTCTTGGCCATGAGTCGTTCAACATGTTTTTCAACGGTTCGTGGTGAGATTATGAGCCGCTTGGCGATCTGGCGGTTCGATAGGCGTTCCGCGACGAGGACGAGAACATCCATTTCCCGACCCGTCACCCCCCGTCGTAGCAGACCAGTCGGGATGTCAACGGAGCTCGAATCGAGTCGGGGAAGGGCCCCACCTGCCTGTCGAAGGAGGCCCCGGCAGCGCGCAACGAGGCGGGCATAGCCGTGTTCGGCGAAGACCACCGCCGCTTCCTGCAGCCACGACACGGGGTCTCCCCAGCCGTCTTCCAGTGCGGCTTCCGCCACGAGCATGCGTGCTCGATGGCGCCACCACGAGGCTCCTTCGAGCCCGGCCATCTCGGCTTCGCCTGCTGCGAACGAGGTTTGTGCTTCCGCAAGCCTTCCTTCCTGCCCTGCAGCGATTGCATCGGCATAGGCCAGGTAGGCGCGGTTCGAGCGCGAGATGACACCGACGGATGCCCGCAGCTCATCCCTCGCAGCATCGGGCTCTCGATCGAGGACGGTACGCAGAAGCACCCAGGTGCCACGGAAGGGCCACGGATCCGTATCGCATTGACGTATGTAGTCCATCGCCGTCTCGAGTTCTTCGAGCGCCCGTTCTCGGTCGTCGAGAATGAAAGACAGCTCCGCGCGGCATTGCCCCCAGGCTCCTCTCAGCACGTTGGGGTCTCCTCCGGAGAGGTCCTGGGCCATGTCGATCGCCGTCTCCATGTCACTGCGTCGTGGCGCGAGCGCATGTGCCGTGGCCTGGATTATCAGCGACATGGGCAGGAGTAGACCCAGGCCGAAGCAGCGCGCGGCGCCTTCACACTCTTCAGCCAGCTCGATCGCCTGAGCGAGATCGGTGCGCTGCTGGTGAACGACGGCAAGATTGAGATTGACGTAGGCACCGGTCGCCAAGGCGCCCTCTTGCCGGGCCAGCTTGCGTGCTTTTTGCAGCCGGTCGAGGCGCCATGTCTCGAAGATGTCGATGGCGCCGAGCTCATGCAGGGCGCGAAGGCGCCACAGGGGCATCGCGTGCGACGCAGCGATCTCGAGCGAACGCGAGAAGATGCTCTCCGCTTCCTTGAGACTGCGGAGGCGAGCTCGACGGCCGAGAACCTCCAGCGCCTCGCATGCAGCCGGGGCCATTCCGGGCTTGTCGAGCCCTTCGCCCTTGGCAAGTTCGAGCGCGGCCCGCGCCAGCCTTTCAGCCTCGCTGAGTCGAGCCTCGCCGATGGCCATGTTGGCTGCCAAGGCGTCGACCCTCGGCAGCAGCCGCGTGCCGGGACTCGATTCGGCGAGATGACGTGCTTGTTCCAGGTGATTGCGGGCTACCAGCCAGTTCGTGGCGGTGACCTCCGCGCGTGCGAGGTTGAGGTGCAACTCCGCGAGATCCGCGGCTGCGTCGCGCAGGCGACCGAGGTCGTCGAGCAACCGTTCTCCTACCTCACGGACACGATTTGTCTTGCCCATCAGGGCGAGAACTTCGGTGAGGAAGCGGTCGATACGAATCTGGAGCGAAAAGTCGCCCTCACTCAAACCACGTGCAACTTCGAGCAACCGCTCTGTGCTTGCCAGGTCACCTGCCACGAACGATCTTCTGGCGGCCTTGAGATGGAGGGAAGCGGCGCGGATTGGTTCCCCCGCCTCCTGACAAAGTCGCGCCGCAAGTAGGCACCACTCTCCTGGCAGATCCGGACGGGAGGCTTCGAGAGTTTCGACCGCCCGCCGGGCCAGAATTGCCCGTTCCGAGGGCAAGAGATGACGCACCATGACGTCACGGGTCAGGGCATGACGGAAACGGTAAACCGCCTGATCCGGCTCCTGTTGCAAGGAGAGCTCAAGCAGTTGTGCGCCAGTCGCGGCCCGCAGGACATTCAGCACCGCCTCTTCATCCAACGAGGTCACGGCCGGGAGCAGTTCCCAGTCAAAGGAACGCCCAAGGACAGCAGCTGCCGATAGAATCTCGAAAGCCGGCCCACTGATAAGGGAGATCCTTCGACGCAGGCTGTCGGCAAAGCTCTCCGGCACAGGAATTTCGTGGTAAGGATTGAATGACCACGTACCGCTGTGACCAATAAGGGCACCACAGGCCACGGAAGCAGCTAGCAGCTCTTCGACGAGAAAGGGCACGCCTTCTGCGTGTTCGACGAGGTACTCGGGCAGCCCTGCAGGCAGCTCATCGACGCCCAGACAGGCGCACGCCATCGTCGTGATGTCTGTATCGGTGAGTGGTCGCAGGTCGAGCGCTTCGCTGGCGCGTCGCCCCGTCAGTCCCCGAGCCAGTAGTCTGGCCCGGGAGGGGATTTCACTGCGGACGCTCACAAGACACAGTGCCGGCTGGTCACCAAGGTGGTCGGTGAGATACTCGATCACGGCGAGGGTTTCCGCATCGGCCCAATGCATGTCCTCGAGGATGAGCACGGTACCGCGACCGTTTCCGAGAACCCGGAGAAGGCGGAGCACGCCCTCGCTGACGACGATGAGCGGTTCTTCCGCTGGAGCGACGACGTGACGTCGCAGATCGGGGAGGATCCAGGCCAGACCAGGCAGATAGGGCTCCAACTCCGGAGAATCGGGAAGCTCCCCTTTCCGGAAACAAGCTTGCAGAGCATCCGCCAGCGCTCGAAACGCCGTCGTCTGGTCGCTCTCGACGGCTCGCCCGTACAGGACGGTCAATTGGCGGCGCGACGCCTCCGCCGCCAGATGATTGGCGAGACGGGTCTTGCCAACGCCGGCCTCGCCCAACAGGAACAGCGTCCTGCCGCGCCCCGACCACGCCTCGTCCAGCGCACGGCCGAGAGCCGCCACGTCCTCGGCACGCCCCACCAGATGGGGGCAGAGCATGGAGCGGGGAGAGGCCGGAGTGGGAAACCTCGGGCCGCCCCGCCCCTGAGGGGACGCGGACGTTGATCCGGGTGAAAGCTCGAGTGTCACTGCAGCCTCGTTCCCGCCAAGCTCACCAGCCTACTGGCGGCCGAACGGGCCCCGCGGTGACAAGACCCAAATGAGCGTTATGTCCGGCTCCGAGCAGTGGCGCGGATTCGGATGAACCCGTGGAAGCCGGAGGCGAGGCACACATACAGGGGGGCGTCCTACCACCAGGGTTCAGTGCTCTTTCGCCGTACATCCCCTTCAGGCCGAAAATGAAAGAGAACCTGCCACAGAACACGGATGGTGAGTCGTGATCCTGGTCACCGGAGCAACCGGGAACGTGGGATCTCAGGTGGTCCGGGAGCTGCGCGACCGAGGTGTGCCGGTCCGCGCCTTCGTACGGAGTCCCACCAAAGGCCGCCGAGAAGCTCGGTGACGGCGTCGAGTTGGTGATTGGCGACTACGAGGACCCGGCTTCGGTGCGGCGCGCCGTGGAAGGTGTGGATCGGCTCCTGCTCTCGTCAGCAGACAGCCCGCGCAAGATCGGGCACGAGATCGGAGTGATCGACGCCGCGGCCGCCAGCGGAGTCGAGCGAATCGTGAAGCTCTCGACGGTGCGGGCGCAGGCTGGGTCACCACTCCCCCCATTGGACTGGCACGGGCGCATAGAGCAGCATCTGCGACGCTCGACCGTGCCAGCGGTGGTTCTGCGCTCCATGTTCTACATGCCGAACCTGCTTACATCGGCCGAGCACGTCCGGATCGACGGTGCGCTCTACGCGCCGGCGGATGGGGGGAGGATCGCCATGATCGACCCCCGTGACGTCGCTGCGGCCACGACGGTCACATTGACCACTGCGGGGCACGAGGGCCAGACCTATGAGCTCACCGGTCCACAGGCCATTACCTATGCACAGGTCGCCGAGGAGCTCTCCGCAGTTGCAGGCCGTGGCGTGCAGTTCGTCGCCGTGCCCGAAAAGGTGACAAGACAGGGCCTGGTCGCGGCTGGCGCACCGGAATGGCTCATCGAGCACCTCACCCGTCTGTTCGGGCTCATCCGAGAAGACGCGCTCGCGGGTACCACCGACGCCGTGAACGCCCTGACCGGCCACGAGCCCCGCACGTTCTCACGGTTTGCCCGCCACCATGCCGAACTCTTCCGAGCGTGACACGGCGAATCGAGGCGGTCACAAAAGGATGTCCGCTGGGCGTCTCCATTCGTCTGCGGCAGCATCTCTTCAGTGTCCGCCAGACCCCTCAGGCTGAATTCTGGTATCGCCCCCTTGGTCGGAGGCCCGGCGTGGAGGGGGAGCGCTGTCCGTGATCCCTTGGAAGATTCGCTGACTCGCCGGCTCGGACTGGTCCAGGTCGCCTTCGCTTGTTTCACCACGGGGAGAGGTCGACTCTTCGTGACCGTCGCTCCGCTCACCCTCTGATTCGGCTTCGCGCTCTCGTCTTCGCAACTCGATGCCACCCACCTGGGCGAGACGTATCCCGGCGGCAAGCAGCACCCCGCCGGCGAAATTGCCGAGGACCATCCAACCGATCGTTGCCAGAGCAATACCGTAACCGAAGGGAGCTCCCCCGATGAGGGCGACGAAGAACTCGATCCCGGACACGATGCAGTGGGGCATCTGACCCAAGGCGAGCACGTAGCCGACCACGAGGGCAGAGAAGAGCCTCGTGCTCTGCATGGTGGTAATCGAGTTCATCCAGGTCATGAGCGTGACCAGGGCGCCGGCGAAAACGGCTGCCGAGAAGGAGCGCCAACCAAACCCCTGGGAGAAGTAGAAGCGGCTCAATGTAATCGCTTGTTGCTTGATGTTGGGAAAGCCCGAAACGAGGATGGCAGCAATGACCCAGCCGGCAGCAAGGTTGGTCACCAGCGTGGCCCCCCATAGACGCGCAAGAGAGGAAACGCGACCTCGGCCGGTTATGACGGACGACAGGGGGATGAGAAAGTTCTCCGTGAACAGCTCGCTGTTCGCGAATACCACGATGATGAAGCCGATGGAAAAGGTCAGTGAGGCCAGGACAAGGTTACTCGTGACTTGCATCACTACGAGCAGCCCGAATACTCCGATTGCGACGTCGAGTCCCGCAGCTGCACCGGTGGCTATGAGCCCCAGCCAGTGGCGGTCCAGACGCGTTCCGCCACGTTCGACCGCATACCAGAAGGCGGAGCGAACCTCTTCCTGAGTCGCCTGGACGTCCGCGCTCGGTTGTTCGACCTGATCGGGCTCTTCCTGTCTGTCCACCACCACGGCCAACTCCGTTCGGCCTCCCGAACCGGGGCCTGACGCTACGAGCAGAAGGGTGTGCGCAGAATGATCAAAGGGGAGGCTCTGCGCCAGCGACGCCCACTCTTGCCAGAAGCTAGAGCGTGCCATGCCGGGCGAAGGGGGAGTCGATGACCTGGTTCTGGCCGCCTGGGCGAGCTCGTGCCATTTCCTCGCAGTCAAGGTGGTGAAGGGTCCGGTCAGCCAGATCGGCGCACGAAGCCGGCCAGGTCGCCCACGGGGTGGCGACCGTGTTCTCCACGCTGCGACCACCATCGCAATCGACGGCGTGAGAGAGTGCGGGCGGAAATCCTTTGCCCGAGCGTCAGTGACGGTCTTACGTCCTGCGCAGGTCACGACATAGAGGAGCTGTGCGTCTGCGACATTGCTATTTCAGGATCAGGATCAGGATCAGGATCAGGATCAGGATCAGGATCAGGATCCGGTCTTCGATGCAGCCGTTACGGTGATCCTTTGATGCAGCCGATCCCACCAGCTGTGTAGAACGACGAGTCTCTCCCAAGCCGCCACTGCATGCTGACGGCCTAAGATTTCCTCGTCTGCTCGAGGATCTCTTTGAGGCGGGCCAGGTCATTGCGGTTGGCTCGGCGCACGGCCTTGGAGAGGAACGGCGCTGCCAGCCGGGAAAACCCGGACGGTTCCCCGCGGTTGCGGAGCATCATGTGCGTCCCCCCAGCCGCAGCATCGTCCCAGGTGTAGGTGGTCTCCATGGGGAAAGGCCCCTGGGCGGTTGCCATGACGAAGTGCTCGCCGGGCAGGTGCTCTTTCACCTCGTACGTGTAGGTGAGCCGGCGACCGAGGAACTGGGCTACGAACGTGATGCGGGAGCCCACGGTGAGCGGTCTGGGGGTACGCCACTCGACTCGTTCAATGTTCCTGTACCAGGCCGTGGCGTTGTCGGGATCGGCGGCGAAAGCGGCGACCTCCTGTCTGGGCCGCTCGATCACGATCTCCGTGACGACGTTGACGGGCACCGTCAACTCCGTTCCTCGCTCGTGAACATCGGTTTCCCGAGACCGTTGGTCCGGCATCCGGGAGTGTCTGAGCCGCCCGGGCCGAGCCTGCTGGGCTCGGGCAGCGGGCCGCTGCGGCCACCGGGGCCAATGCTGCGGTCAGCGGCGGGCAGCGATCTCGGGGGCCGACCGGTAGTTGGGTGGGTCCTGGGGTGGTGGGGGCGGGGGGAAGTCGTCTTCGCCCATAAAGAAGTCGTGGATGTTGTCACCGAGCTTTTCGTACCAGGCCCGGTCGTTCTGCTGCTGTTCCCACCGGCGGGCCGCCTCTCGTCGCTGTTGTTCCTGACGAGCGGCGGCGGCAAGTTCGTCGAGCCCGTCGGCGCCGGCGCGCAGGGCGCGGGCGAGGGCGTGACCGTCGGCGACGCAGACGCCGCTGCGCTGGTCGAACTGCTCGGCGTACCTTCCGCGCCACTGCTCCCGGGCGCCGCGCGCAAGGCCGGGCCGCTGGGCGGACTGCTCGTCGAGGACTCGTGCGGCCGAACGGAACTCGTCGGCCAGGAGTGCCGCTCCGGCGAAGTCGAAGGGCACGTCCTCGGCGACGGCGTGGAAACCCGACATGGCCCCGCCTGCGTAGAAAATGTCCGGTTTCAGCGTGACGAGTATATTGCAGTGTAGGCGGCCCGGGCCTGATGGCGACTGACGGGGTGGGCGTGGGGATCAGCTCTGCCAATCCCGATCACCTCGACGCCTATGTGCGGGCGGCGCAGGCGATGAACGAGGTGCTGAAGCGGCGGTTGGGGTCGCTGGCTGAGGTGTACAACCAGGTCGTGCCTCGCCTGCGCTGGGGGGTGTTCGACGCCTCTGAGACGCTGGCGGATCTGGCCGCCTTCATCCGGCTCAACGACGCCGACGACCAGTGGGTGGCCACTATCGCCGCCGCATTCCGCCAGGCTGACGCCAGCGGCGGGGTGGTGACCGTCGGTGACGGGTGGATCGACGCCGCCCTGGATGCGGCCGGGGTGTCTCAAGGTCCTCGGGTCCACATCACGGTCGACGACCCGATCGTGGCCGGAATGCCGCCCACCTCCGGTTTCGCCAATGACCCGGTGAGCACCGCCAGTGGCCACTTCGTCGAGGTGGAGTGGACCTGCCGCTGCCGGGGCGGGCGGGACCGCTGGGGTGGGTCCGCACCTACAACTCGCGCTGGCGACGGGAGGGCCCGTTCGGGCGGGGCTGGTCGTCGTGGGCGTCGGTGCGCGCGGAACCCAGAGAGGACGCCTCGGTGGAGGTGTTCTTCCCCGACGGGCGGCAGGCCGTTTTCCTTCGGGGGGAGGGAGGCTTCGAGCGTGTCGGGGGGGTGGCCGGCGAACTTGGCCACCACGAGGACGGCGGGCTGGCGTTGGAGTGGTTCAGCGGTGAGCGGTGGCTGTTCGACCCCGATGGGCAGGTCGTGGGCTGGCAGGCGGCGGGCGGGGGTCAGGCCAGCTTCGAGTGGGACGGGGGGCGGCTGGTGGGGGTGCGCCACTCCGCGGGCGGTTGGGTCGAGCTGGGCTGGGAGGGTGAGCGCATCGTCGCTCTGGTTTCCAGCGACGGGCGCCAGGTCGCCTACCGCTACGACGAGGCCGGAGACCTGGTCGAGGCCATGACCCACAACGCCGGGCGACGGCGCTACGAGATGGCCGAGGGGGGGCTGCTGGCCGGGTTGGTCGACGCCGACGGCGTCGAGGTGGTGCGTAACACCTACGACGAGGACGGCCGCGTTCTCACCCAGCGGTCACCGTTCGGGCGACTGACCCGGTTCCGCTATACGCCGCCTGGGATCACGGTGGTCGACGACGACGCCGGCGGACCCACCACCACTTACCTCCACGACCCGGCGGGGCGACTGATCGGGGTGGTCGACGACCACGGCGCCCGTATGACCAAGGCCTACGACCAGTGGGGCAACCCCATCGCGGTCTGCGACCGGCTCGGCAACACCACGCTACAGATCTTCGACGAACGGGGAAGGCTGCTGCGCCGCGAGGAACCCGACGGCGCCGTCACCACCTACCAGTGGGACGACCACGACCGAATCGTCGCCCGCAGCGACCCCCTGGGCCACACCGTTCGCCTCTTCTACCGCGACGACGAGCGGGTGCCGTCACAGACGGTCGACGCGCTCGGCGCTACGACCCACCTCGAGGTAGTGGATGGCAGGATCGCCGCGATAACCGACCCTGACGGGATCACGACCCGCTTCGACTATGACGTCGACGGTCTGCTGGAAGGGGTCATCGAGGCGGGGGGGCGCACCACCAACATCGAACGCGACGCCACCGGCGAGGTCACTGCCCTGCGCGGCCCGTCCGGGGAGGTCGTGCGTATCGAGCGCGACGAGGCGGGTCGGGTAGCGCGCCGCCATCTCCCCTGGGGCGGGGTGATCGGCTACCAGTGGACGCCTGCAGGGCGGCTCGCCGCCTCGACCAGCCCCAGCGGCACCACCGCGCAGATGAGCTACGCGAAACACGGCGAGCTGGCCGAAACTGGTCGACTCGGCAGGGGCAGCGACGAGCTTCCGCTGGGACGAGCTGGGAAACCTGGTCGGGCTCACCAATCCCGCCGGCGACAAGATCGACTACACCTACGACGGGCTGTGCCGGCTGACCTCGATCAGCGACCCGGCCGGCGGCACGTGGCTGCGCGAGTACGACGCCGAAGGTCGCCTCGTCGGGGCAGTCAACCCCGAAGGGGAGTGCCGCACCCGAAGCTACGACCCGCGCGGGCGGGTGGTGACCGAAGCGGACGCCGCTGGGCACACCACCTACTACGACTATGACGCGGGAGACCGGGTGATCCGCGTCACCGATCCCGCCGGGGCTGAAACCAGCTTTGCCTACGACCCGGTTGGGCGGCTCATAGAGGCGACCGATGCGCTGGGTGCCACCACCCGCTACGAGTGGTCGCCTGCCGGTCGTCTGCGTTCTGTGACCAGCCCGCTCGGGCACGCCACCCGCTACGAGTACGACGCCACCGGGCAGACGGTTGCGGTGTTGGATCCTACCGGCGCCCGACGCTCGGTGGACCGGGACGTGTCGGGGCGGGTGGTGGCGGCCACCTCCCCCAATGGGGAAAGGGTGGAGTGGGATTATGACGCTGCCGGTCGAGTCGTCTCCTCCCGAGGGGCGGACGGAGCTGTCACCCGTTTTGGCTATGACCCGGCGGGACGGCTGGCCGAGATCGTGGATCCCACCGGCGCCGCTGTCCGCTACGCCTACGACCCCACTGGACGTCTTGTCCAGGCCGTCGATCCCCTGGGTGGCGCCACCAGCTTCAGCTATGACCGGGCTGGCCTGCTACGGACCACGGTTGACCCCCTCGGGGGCGAGCAGCGTCTCGACTACGACTCCGTCGGCCGGATGGTCGCTTTCACTGATCAGGCCGGCAACCAGCGCCGGCTGCGACTGGATCAGGCCGGCCGGGTGTTTGGGCAGGTTGACGGGGCTGGCAACCAGGTGCGGTTCTGGCGGGACGAAGCCGGGCGGGTAACCGGCTGGGGACCTCAAGACCTTCCCGAACCACTGGTGCGCCTCGAGCTGGACCCCGTCGGGCGGCCGGTGCGCTTCAGCGAGCCGGACCGGATGACCTCCCTGTCCTGGGACGGCCTGGGGCGGCTGGTCGGCCGACAATCCGAGGGGTTGGCCCTTGGCTGGCGCTACGACGCGGACGGCCGCCAGACAGCCGTTGTCCACCCCGACGGGAGCGAGACAACCTACGCCTACGACGCGGCTGGCCGGCTGACGGCCCTGGCCCACCCCGTGGCCGGCCAAGCCCGCATCGAGCGTGACCGCGAGGGCCTGCCGGTCCGCTTCGACGGGCCAGGGATCAGGCGCAGCTGGCAGCGGCGCCACGGCCGCACCGTCCGTTTCACCCAACAGATGCCCGACACCAGCGTCCGTGTCGGTTTCGAGCACGACGCGGCGGGGCGGGTAGTGGCCGAAAACGGTCCACAGGGGCGCACCAGCTACCGCTACGACCCCGCCGGACAGCTGGTTGGCATGCACACTCCCGAAGGCGGGGCCTGGTCTTGGGCCTACGACGCGGGTGGACGGCGGGTGCGGGAAAGCGGACCGCCGGGAGAGCGACGGTTCCGCTACGACCCCGCCGGGCGGCTCCTCGAGGTCGAATCAGAAGGCGACACCGTTCACCTCGCCTATGACGGCGCGGGACGGCGGGTGGGGGAAAGCAGCCGTGACGGCGAGGTGGCCTACACCTGGGACAGCCTGGGCCGGCTTTCCTCCATCCGCGGCACCCGAGGCGGCAGGGTCACCGAGACCAACCTGCGCACCGATGCCCTGGGCGACCTGGTCGCAGTCGACGACACCACGCTGGTGTGGGACCGCAGCCGCGGCTTGCCTGTCCCCCGCCGCATAGGGGCCGCCGACATCGTCGGTGTTTGGGACCCCCTTGCCGTCGTCACCTCCGGTGGGTCCAGCTGGGTGGCCACCGATTCCCGCGGCAGCATCGGCGATGCGCCCGACGTGTGGGGTGGAGGATCGGGTATCGACGCTGTCGCCGCGGCAAAGGTGGACTTGGGTTACCGCGGCGAGCTCAACGTTGCTGGTCTGGTGTGGTTGCGCAACCGGGCCTACGACCCGGCCACCGCCGCGTTCCTCTCGCCTGACCCGCTGCCACCCGTGCTCGGCTCCCCAACCGTCGCCAACCCCTACCACTACGCCTTCAACGACCCGCTCGGCTACGTCGACCCCCTGGGCCTGCAACCCCTCACCGACGCACAGCTCGCCCAGATGCGCGAGGCTGCTGACCGCCCCATCTGGGACACGGCCGCTGAGAGCTTCAGCGAGCTCGTCCAAGACCCAGGCCGGTGGGTCTCCGAACACGGCGACGAACTGCTCGCCGCCGGTGTCGTCGTCGCCGGCACCATCATGATCGCCACCGGCGTCGGTGCCCCCATCGGCGCCGGTCTGCTCATCGGCGCCGGCATATCGATGGGGGCGCAGGTCGCCCTCACCGGCGAGGTCGACGCCCGCCAAGTCTGGATCAGCGGCCTAGCCGGCGGCGCCGGGGCCGGTGCCGGCGTGCTCACCGCAGGCCGGAGCCTCGCCACCCAAGTAGCAGTCGGTGCCGGCACCGACGCCGCCAGCTCCACCCTCGGCCAACTCATCATCACCGGGCACGTCAACCCCACCGCCGTCATCGCCGACACCATCGCCGGCGGCGTCAGCAGCAGCATCGGCGCCAGACTTAGACCTAGCAGCACGACAAGCGTTGATGAGCTCGTCGCGGGTCACTCCATCAGGGACGTGAATCCGGGGTACCCCAGTCCTGGCCGCAAAATGAACTGTGTAAACTGTGCCGTGGCAACCGACGCCACACTTGCGGGGCGGCCCGCCAGTGCTCTGCCCGGGAGTCCCACACCGATCGCGGCGCTAGAGGAACACTTCGGCGGCACGTTCAAGGCTGTGGCCTCGCCATCTGAGGTCTCGGCCTCACTCCATGAGGCGGGGCCCGGAGCTCGTGGAATCATATTCGGGTATCGATCCACCGGCGTTGGCCACGTCTTCAATGCAGTTAATCAAAGAGGTACTGTCCGGTTCCTTGATGGTCAGATCGGCGGGCCAGCTTCTTTGGAGGGTTACGACGCCTTGTACTTTCTTAGAACCAACTGAGGTACGGCAATGGATTCCCATACAGCGCGTCAGTTAGCGGAGATTTTCCTAAGGGAAAACGTCGTCATCGGAGGCGAGGAGCTGCTCATCGACGAATCACAAACACGTGAAACTGGGCACTCCTGGATCTTCTACTACAATACCAGAACCTTCCTGGAAACCCGCGAGTTGCGGCATGCGCTTGCTGGTAATGCGCCGGTTATCGTCGACAAGGACACCGGGGAGACATACTTTGCGGCCGCTGATGGGTCCCTCGATCAATAGCCCGGCGCCATTCGTGGTTGCGGCCTTCGGATAGTGTCACTTCGGACCGTCCGTCAGGCCGGCTTGGGCCTCAGGCTTCCGACCCAGGTGTCCGAAAATCTCACCGTTGCTTCAAGTGCAGATGGGCAACATTCACTGGAAAGCGCGCTGCAACCTTTGACCCTTTGGAGGCCATGACCTACTTCCGCGACCTCACGCCTTACAACTACGGCCGCACGCCGTGGCGGATGAAGGTCCTCAATGTCGGCTGGTTGACTGCGGGAGAGCCATTTCCCACCGGCGATGTGCCCACCCTCTTCGTCGAGCGCCTGCTCGAACACTGCGCCACGGCCATCCGTCGTACCCGAGGTTTTCATGTCTGTGACCTCTGCCTGGCGGCTGGAGCGTCGTGGGGGCCGATACGGGTGGTGCACGACGGGCGAGACCTGCTCCTCGGCAGCGCGGAGGTGTGGGTCGGCGGACTGCCGGGCCAGGGGCGTGTGTGGTATGCGGCTCCCGATCTCGTCTACCACTACGTCACCGCGCACCAGTACCGGCCCCCGGATCCCTTCATCGAGGCGGTCTTGCAGGGCAAGCGTTACCGGGGGTGAGCTGGGTGAGCGGCTGGGCCTCTCCGCTGCCCGAAAGAGAAGTTGGGAATCCCTCAAGTGAGGAACAGAATTCTTTCAGGGCCAGGAGCGAATGGCGCCCACCCCCGACCTGGCGATTCGCCCACAGCAAGCCCCGAGGCTTACGCTGGGAGAGTGCAAGTCGTAGCTGAGACACCGGATGGGGCCGCGCGCGACGTCGACGTGCACATCCGATCACCAGACGCGACCGTCGCCGATCTCATGGACGCGCTGGGCTACAGCGCCGGCACCGTAGCCCGGGGCATGGCTGTGGACGGCCGCTTTCTGGACGCCGACCTCACCCTGGGCGAAGCTGGACTGCACGACGGCGCCGTGGTCCGTCCCGCCCTGGGGCTCGGCCGCGAGGACGGCTCCCGCCGGGGCGGCGGCCCGGTCCTCGCCGTGGTCGGGGGCCTGCAGGCCGGTCAACTCGTCACCCTCAAAGCTGGCACGAGTGTCATCGGCCGCGACCCGAGCGCGGATGTGGTCCTGACCAGCCCGACCGTGTCGTCGCGGCATTGCGCCCTCGAGGTCGATGGCATCGGGCGCGTGATCGTGCGTGATCTCGGCTCACGCAACGGCACCTGGATCGGGGACAAGGCGGTGTTCGAGCCGCGTGAACTGACTGCCGCTGAGATCCTGCGGGTGGGAGCGACCCAGCTGACCCTCCTCGAGCAGTTGCCGCAGGATCAGCCACTCGGCCTCGACCCGCTACGGCACCTCAGCTCCGCTGGCAACATCCCGTTCAACCGTCCCCCGCCGGCCACCTTCCCACCCGCCCCGGAGCCGCTTCCCCTCCCAACTCCCCCGCGTGGCCAGACTCCCACCCAGCCATTCTCCTGGGCCGCCTTGCTCACCCCGCTCGTCTTCGGCGCTGTCATGGCGTTCGTCAGCCCCTACTTCGCGCTGTTCGCCTTGCTCAGCCCCGTCATGCTCCTCGGAAACTGGTGGGAGAGCCGCCGCCGTGGCGCCAAGGTCTCGCGTAGCGAGGCGATGCGCTACGAGCAGGAAATTGCAGCGTTCCGAGAACGCGTCGAGTTCATGCGTCGCACGCGTGCGATCCAGCTACGCAATGAGCTGGCCGACCCCGCCGAGGTGTTGCGCCGGGCGATTGCTCCGAGCGTGCGGCTGTGGGAGCGTCGCCCGGGCCACGATGACTTTCTGCGGCTGTCGGCCGGGCTCGGGGACGTGCCCTGGCAGCCGCCGCTGGCGCAGGGCGAGCGCCCGCCCGAGGTGCGGAAAATCCTGCTGGAGCTCGGGACGCTGCCCCGCGTTCCCGTCCCGGTCGAACTCTCCGACGGGGGGGTCGTCGGCATCGCGGGCGATCGCGACAGCGCTCTGGCCTTGGCGCGCTCACTGGTGTGCCAGGCTGCCGTACACCACGGGCCCGCCGACCTGGGCATCGCGGTTCTGACCGACACCGAACAAGCAGGAGAGTGGGACTGGGCCAAGTGGCTGCCCCACACCCGCGACCTGGGCGGGGGGGACGGCGCCCGCCTGCTGGCCGGGAGACAGGCCGACGCCGAGGCCCTTCTGAGGGGGCTACTAGAGGAAAAGGAGAACCACGACAACGGACCGATCCTCCTCGCCGTCGTCGATGCGGTCGGCCTCACGGAAGGTCGAAACGCGCCCGCCCGGGCCGTATTGCGCGGTCAGGCTGGGCCGGTCGCCGGCATCGTCATCGCCCCCACCGTCGACCGTCTGCCAGCTGTGACGACAACCGTCATCGAACTGCGGGACGCCCACGGCGCTGCCGACCTGCGCCGGCCGCAGCGAGGTCAGGCGGTCTATGGGCTCCTTGTCTCCGGGATGGATACCGCGACCGCTCGAGACTGCGCTGTGTCCCTGGCCCGCTTCGAGGACCCCGAGGTGGACGTTCCGGGCGGCTCGCTGCCCGCACGGGTCGACCTCGTGGCGCTCCTCCCCTGGGATGTGTTCGACCCCGAAGCCATCCGCGCCCGGTGGCACGCTGGTGGTGACGATCCGGGGCTCCTGGCAGCGATAGGAGTCAGCGAGGACGGCACGTTCATCGTCGACCTGGTCCGGGACGGCCCACACGGGCTGCTGGGCGGTACGACCGGGTCGGGAAAGAGCGAGCTGCTCCGCACCCTGGTGATGTCCCTGGCGCTGGGCGCGGACCCGGACCACCTCACCTTCGTGCTCATCGACTACAAGGGGGGCAGCGCGTTCGACGAGTGCGCCCGCCTGCCGCACGTGGTCGGCATGGTCACCGACCTCGACGAGCACCTCGGGGCGCGCGCGCTGCGCTGCCTGGAAGCGGAACTCCGCCACCGCGAGCGGGTGCTGCGCGAGGCCGGTGCTCCCGACCTGCGCAGCTACCTGCAACTGCCGGTGGCCCGGACCGCGCCGCTGCCGCGACTGATGGTGGTCATCGACGAGTTCGCGACCCTGGCGGCCGAGCTGCCCGACTTCATCGACGCGCTGGTGGGCATCGCCCAGCGTGGACGCAGCCTCGGCGTGCACCTCCTCCTGGCTACTCAACGGCCGTCCGGGGCGGTGAAAGACAACATCCGCGCCAACACGAACCTACGCATCGCCCTGCGCGTCCAAGACGCCGCCGATTCCACCGACGTCATCGGAGTGCCCAGCGCCGCACAGATCAGCCGCGCGCAGCCTGGTCGTGGTTACGTGCGGCTCGGCCCCGGCGAGGTCGTACCCATCCAGACCGCGATCGTCACCGGCGTGACCCGCGAGGACGCGTCCCCGATCGAGGTGCTCCCCTTCCGATTCGGACCGCAACCCCCCACGCCCCCGCAGTCCGAAGCCGAGGTGACCGAGGAGACCCCGAGCGACCTGAACCGGATCGTCACCGCCGTGCTTGCAGCCTTCGACGCCGACGACATGCGACCCCCGCGGCAGCCCTGGCCGCCGCCGCTGCCGACGGACCTCCCACTGCACCCGCTGATCGAGTCCGCAGTTCTTCCATCGGGGACCGTCCCGGTCGCCCTGGCCGACGACCCGGACGCTCAGGCCCAATATCCGACGGGGTGGAGATGGGAGGAAGGCAACCTGCTGCTCTATGGCCTGGGGGGCAGTGGCACGACCACGACCTTGGCTGCTCTGGCGCTGTCGCTTGCCGTCCACTCCTCACCCGACCACCTGCATCTCTACGTACTCGACTTCGGGGCGGGTGAGCTGCTGCCGTTGGCGAACCTGCCCCACACCGGGGCGGTGGTCGGCGCAACCGAACGCGAGCGGCAGCTGCGCCTGATCCGCTTTCTGCGTGAGGAGCTGGGCCGGCGGCGGCAGCTGGGGGCGGCACGACTCGACGAGCCTCGGATCGTGCTACTGCTCGACGGCTACACGGCCTTCAGGGCCGACTTCGACGACCCCGCCGCGCCTGCGGTGGTCGACGACGTCACGCGCATCGTCGCCGAAGGACCGGAGCTCGGGGTTCTCACCGTCGTCACCGCCGACCGGGTGGGCGGCGTGCCGACCGCGCTGGCGGCCACGGTGGCCCAGAAATGGCTGTTCCGGCTCGCCGACCCCTACGACTACACCGCTTTCGGCGTCAAACCGGGTAGCGTGCCTCCGCTGCCGCCTGGCCGGGCGATAGGGGCGAACACGGGCCGCCTCATCCAGATCGGCAGGCCCACG
>JBHELG010000034.1:0-5380 GCA_046263195.1 Nitriliruptorales bacterium
GCGCGGTGGGTTCGCTTCAAGCGCGTCGCTGCCACCTGGACACGTGTCGGTCCCCCGTAGGAGGTCTCCGGCAGCTTCTCGCCTGAACGCTCCCCACGCCAAAAGTCCGCTCCGAGAGGCCTTCTCGGATGGGCGTGCATCCCGCAGGACGTCGAGCTAGGGAGGTCTGCACGATGTAGCACGCCGTCACCGCCTCAGCGACGATGACCAAGATGGGTGACGGGGAGGTTCGCAAGCACTCGACCAACCGGGGCTGATGCGGCGGGTTAGCGGTCATGGCCCCTGGCGGGGTCACCTCGGCGGTCTGAAAAGCTGCGATCTCCTGGCCGACGTCGGCTCTTCTTGGTCTGAGAGCCCGTGGTGAGTGTGACCTAGGGGTCTCAGGCACCACGGATTGCTGCTGCGAGCGCGAACCCTAGGATTCTTCACGCGAGGCTCCTCCAGGCGACGTCGTCGTGTCGGTTGGTCGATCGGGAAGAAGTGATGGAACGCTTGTCGAGCGCTGCGGCGGGTTGGACGTGCATAAGGCGCAGGTGACCACGACGTGCGCGTCGTGGACGGACGGGCCGTCATGGACCCGCCAAAGCCACCGGCGCGGTCCGCCACTCGATCCTGGTGGCCTGCTGGCACATCCTCGACAAGCACCTGCGGCCGAGCTTGGCAGGACTACTTCGACTGGCGTCGCGACCCCGACCGCGAAACCCGCGCGCTGGTCCGCAAGCTCGAACGCCTCGGCCACCACGTCACCCTGGCGAAGGCCGACGCAGCATGAACCTGACGGCACGGCGCCCCTCAAGGGCATTTTCACCTAAAATACTCCGACTGCACCCGAACACCGGGCCCAGCCGTGCCCGGCATTGGACGGTAAACCGGCTCTACGCCACCAATGAGGGGGTGCGGCCTCTGATCTTGGCGGTGGGGGCAGTGTTCCAGACGACGCCACAGTGCAGCAGTAGGCGCAGCCTGTAGTTGGCGAAGCTCCGAAACCCATGCCCCACCCTCTTGACTTTCTTTATGAGCAGGTTCATTGCTTCGGTCGGGCCGTTCGACAGGTGGGTGGTGTGGTAGGCGAGGACCTTCCTGCGCCACTGGCGGATGGTGCGGGCGAGACGCGTGACCTCTTCGACATCGGCCTCGCCGGTCCAGGCCAGGAAGGCCTCGAGTCGATCTGTGGCCTGCTCGTGGGAGTCGGCGGCGTAGACGTCACGCAGGAGTTCCTATCGGTTAACCGGCCCTGAGTCGGTGGCGGACAGAGATGCAGCTTTGGTCGTCACCGGGGCCGGATACTCCGCGATCGGAGGGGCTGTGTGATGAGCGTTGCTGTTGTACGTACCCAGCAGGGGCATCGTCTTGGCGGTGCTGGCCCGACCGTGGATGCGGCCAATCGGTTCTTGGATCATCTGGGGGTGCGGGGCTTTTCGCCGGCGACGGTGCGGGCGTACGCGTATGACGTGGCCAACTTCGCGGCGTTCCTCGGCGAGCGTTCGCTGTCGCTAACCGAGGTGGTGGCTACCGACCTGTTCGAGTATCTCGACTGGCAGGTCGCGCGTCGTCGTGGGAGCGGCAGGGTGGTGGCGCTGCAGCGGCCAGGGCCGGCACCGGCGACGATGAACCGTCGGATCAGCGCGGTGCGTGGACTGTTCGAGCATCTGGTGATCACCGGGGTGCGTGCCGACAATCCAGTCCCTGCTGCCCGTCGAGCCAACGGGTTGCGGATACCACCGCGAGGGCTGCTGGGGCATGTAGGCCCGGAACGTTCACGGGGTGGGGGTCGGCTGGTCCGCCAGCCGCAGCGTCTGCCCGAGAGCCTCGAGGGTGACGACGTCGTCTCGTTCCTGCTGGATCTGGAGACGCACCGCGACCGCGCGATGGTTCTGGGGATGGTGCTGGGTGGGCTACGAGCCGGAGAGGTCCGCTCGTTGCGGCTGGCGGATGTTGATATGGGGCTGCGACGGCTACGGGTGCTCGGCAAGGGTGGCCGCGAGCGGATCGTCCCGGTCGACGACGCGTTCTTCACCGAGTGCGCCGCCTATCTGCATCAGGAGCGTCCGGGCTGCTCGACCGCCGAGTGTTTCGTGGTGTTGCGTGGCCCGACGCGGGGTCAGCCGATGACCGAAGCAGGGATGCGCAAGATCTTCCGGGTGCACCGCTCCAGGTCCGGCGCGACGAGGGTGCGTCCGCATCGGTTGCGTCATACCTACGGCACCGAGCTCGCGGGCGCTGGGATTGATTTGTTGGTGCTGCGCGAGCTGATGGGGCACGCTTCGCCCGAGACCACGGCCCGCTATGTGCATCTCTCGCCGGAAGGGCTGGCCGCCGAGTACGCGGCCGCCCGGGCGGTGATCGAACGATGAACCTCGTCGCTGTGGAAACCCCGCTTGGGCTGCTCGACGCGTACGCGCAGAGCCAGCATCTGCTGGGCGGCCAGCTCGACTATCAGCGTGACCGGCTGTCCGCGGCTCGCCGGTTCCTCGACGCGCATCCCGACCTGGACGTGTGGATGGCGGGCCCGTTGCAGGGCCGTCTGGCCGAGCTGCGACGCCGACCCCTGTCGTGGCCGCTGGTCGGGTTCGCGCTGCTCACTGGCCGGTGCCGCGCGGACGCCGACTTCCTATTCGCGAAGAACTTCGGGCACACCATGGCCCGATGGACCGCGGCGCTGTTCCCGCAGGAGTGGCAGCGGCTGACCGACGGGGCCGAGCGGCTCGGGATGAGCCCGGATGCTGCCGGCAAGCTGCTGCGCGAGGACCTGCCGCTGGCCGTCGCGTTCGCGGGAAGGCCGCCTGCACAACTGACCGTGGCCGATCTGGAAGCGCTCGCCGAGGCGATCGAGGCCACACAGGTTCTGACCTACTCGGTTCGCCGTCGCCGGCGTGCCCACCTGTTCGCGCTGCGGCGGCTGCTGTTCGAGGGGCGCTTCATCGACCAGCCGCCGGTGCATCGCCGAGAAGACGGGCCGGCTAGCCGCCAGGCAGGGCTGGCGGCGGTGGCGGCACCCGAGATCCGCCGCTCGATCCGGGCCTATCTCGATGCCCGCTCCGCGGTGCTGCGACCCAAGTCAGTCGAGAAGCTCACGAGCGCCTTGGCGATCTTCGGAGAGTTCCTCTCCGAGCGGTTCCCACAGCTGGCCTCGCTGGCCGATCTGCAACGCCACCACGTCGAGGCCTTCTTGACCTGGACTGCGACCCGTCCCTGCAGACGGCCGCAGGACGGCAGCCGGCGGGTGGGGCCGTTCGTGACCGCTCACGCGGCGATCTCACTGCGCGGCTTCCTCGATGACATCGCCGCTTGGGGGTGGGCGCAAGCACCCCGACGGCGGCTGGTGTTCGCCACCGACATCCCCCGCCAGCCCGACACGCTGCCCCGGGCGCTGCCTCCCGACGTGGATGGCGCGCTGATGGCTGCGGTCGCTGACCTCGACGACCGCTTCGCCCGGGTGGGGCTGACTGTGATGCGCCACACCGGGCTGCGCATCGGCGAGCTGCTCGATCTCGAACTCGACTGCATCGTCGACTACGGGCCGGCCGGCAGCTGGCTGCGGGTCCCGCTGGGCAAGCTCAACAACGAACGTGCCGTCCCCCTCGACCGGACGGCGCTTGACGCTCTTGACGCCTGGCTGGCACAGCGCAACCACCAGCGGCCCCTACCACATCCCCGAGACGGGCGGCTGGCCGACTTCGTGTTCGTCGAGCGCGGCCGAAGGCTAGGACCCAGGCGGTTGAGCAGCGGACTGCGCCGTGCGGTGCGAGCCGCCGGGTTCATGGGCCCCGATGGACAGCCGCTGCGGGTGGTCAGCCATCAGCTCCGCCACACCTACGCCACCTCGTTGGTCAACGCCGGGATGTCGCTGCAGGCACTGATGTCACTGCTGGGACATCGCAGCCCCGAGATGACCATCCGCTATGCCAGGCTCGCTTCGCCCACCATCAAAGCTGCCTACGACCAGGCCATCGGGAAGATGCGCAAGCTCCTCCCGATCGCGACTGTCAGTATGTCGGCGATGCCCGATCGGCTCGAGTGGCTGCGCTCCGAGATGCTCAAGACCCGGGTCGCCCACGGCTACTGCGCCCGTGAGCTCGCCGCCGAGGCCTGCCCCTACGCCAACATCTGCGAGACCTGCCCCAACTTCATCCCGACCCCCGAGTTCGCGCCCGCGCTGACCGCGCAACTCGCCGACGTCCACCAACTCCGCGACGATGCCGAGCAGCGCGGCTGGTCCTCGGAAGCCGCCCGTCACCAGCGCGTGATCACCAGCCTCGAAGCCCACCTCCGACGAATAACGAGAAAACCCGCAACAGGCCATCCTCCTTGACAGACCCCCGAGGGCCGGTTAATTGGCGGTCCAGGCGCAAGCAACCTCGTCGAAGCGGTCTCCGGCGCGAAGGCCCTCGGCGATGCGCTCCTTTCCGCGCTCATCGAGGCGTTCGCGTCCCACAAGCAGCAGATAGCGGATGCCATACAGCGGGTCGCCCTTGCGGCCGCGGTGACCGGTGGTCTCCTGCTGGGTGCGTCGGCGGACTTCGTCGACGACCTGGTTGGCGAGGCGAACCGCGTGAAAGTGGTCGACCACTACCTGAGCCTGGGGCAGGGCACGGCGCAGCGCCGTGGCGTAGCCCTGGTAAGGGTCGATCGCGGCGACCTCCACGCCAGCCTTCCAGCCGACGCTGCGCTGCGACAACCAGGTCGAAATGGCGGCTGCGGTGCGGTTTGCGACCACATCGAGCAGCCGCCCGCGTTCGATGTCGACGAAGCTGGTGACGAACCGAGTCGGTGACCAGCGTGCTGCCTTCATGAAGCTCGACTCGTCGAGTCCCACCGCCCGCACCCCCTCGACGCGGGTCGCGTCCTCCACCAGCGGGGTGCCGTGGTCGATCACCGCACGCATCACGGTGTGCCAGCCCACCCCGAACTCGCGTGCGACCTCCGCCACAGAATGCCCGTCGCGACCGACGCGCTGGCACGCCTCGCGACGGGCTCGCTCCGTCATGGATGCCCGTGGCGCAATCACGTCGGAGATCTCCCGCCACGAGCTGGCCGGGCACTGCACCTGCTCACAGCGCCAGATGCGCTTGCGCCACACCAGCCGCACTGGCCGACCACCCGCAGGAAGATCACGCAGTTGGGTGCAAGAACGACCTTTCGAACCCGCTCGGACACCGCAGTCCCGGCACCAATCACGATCGGCAGTGGTCTCGACCAGCAGCACCAGTTCACCGCCATCCTCGACGGCCGCGAGCACCACGAAGCCATCGAGTCCGAGAAGAAGCACGCGAAGATCTGTAACGTTGTCCACGTCTGTGGCCTCCGAGTTGGCGTCCTGAACACCGCCATGCTCGTGAGGTCACAGACGTTTCCGAAGCACTAACCCACGCTACGTCTT
>JBHELG010000035.1:0-22428 GCA_046263195.1 Nitriliruptorales bacterium
ACCTCCAGCACCGCCTGATAGCGCTGCTCGACCACGCTGAGCACCACCAGCCCCACCCCGACTCCTCCCGTCCGGTCGCACCGGAACGGAAGCAGCGGGTCGTGGTGTCAAGGCTCCACCGAAACCGGTGTCAACCATCAACCGGAACACCGTCAAGCCTCAACCGAAGCCAACGTGTCGAGTATCAGCCGAAGTGAACCGCGTCGGGTTTCCCGGAGGCTCCAGCCCTTGAGAGGATTGGAGCATGAGCTACCGGAAGCCTTATCCGCCTGAGGTCCGTGAGCGTGCGGTCCGGATGGTGTTCGAACAGCAGGACGAGTACCCGACCCAGTGGACCGCGATCCGCTCGATCGCCGAGAAGATCGGCTGCTCGGGTGAGGCGCTGCGCCACTGGGTGCGTCAGGCCGAACGCGACGACGGGCAGCATCCGAGCCTGGCTAGCGACGAGCGTGCGCGGTTGAAGGAGCTTGAGCAGGAGAACCGCGAGCTGCGTCGCGCTAACGAGATCCTTAGGCGAGCATCAGCTTTCTTCGCGGCGGAGCTCGACCGCCCACAGAGGTGATGGTCGCCTTCATCGATGACAATCGGGTCGAGTTCGGGGTCGAGCCGATCTGCGCGGTGCTGCCGATCGCCCCCTCGACCTACTACGACGTCAAGCGGCGCACGCCCTCGGTGAGGGCGCTGCGTGATGATCAACTGAAGGCCGAGATCCGCCGGGTCTTCGACGACAACTACGCCGTCTACGGCTACCGCAAGGTGTGGCGGCAGCTGCAGCGGGAAGGGTTCGCCGTGGCCTGTTGCACCGTGCGGCGGCTGATGCGTGAGCTGGGAATCTCCGGAGCGGTGCGCGGCAGGGCGTTCAAGTGCACCACTCAGCGGTCCGATGCCACCGTTGGTCGGCCTAAGGACCTCGTCGAGCGAGACTTCGCGGTCGCGGCACCCAACCGCCTGTGGGTCTCGGACCTGACCTACGTGGCGAGCTGGCGCGGCTTCGTCTACGTCGCGTTCATCATCGACGCCTATGCCCGTCGCATCGTGGGCTGGCGGGTGTCGAATTCGCTGCGCACCGAGTTGGCGTTGGACGCCCTGGAGCAGGCCGTCCACGACCGCCTCGACGGCGACGTCAAGGGGCTGGTCCACCATTCCGATCGCGGGGTGCAGTACCTGGCGATCCGCTACACCGAACGGCTCTCCCAGGCCGGCATCGAACCCTCGGTCGGGTCAGTCGGCGACAGCTACGACAACGCCCTCGCCGAGTCGGTCATCGGGCTGTTCAAGACCGAGGTGATCCGCCGCCGCCGCCCCTGGCGCAGCATCGACGACGTCGAGTTCGCCGTGCTCGAGTGGGTCGACTGGTTCAACCACCGCCGCCTACTCGAACCCATCGGCCACATCCCACCCGCACAACACGAAGACAACTACTACCGTCAAGCCGCACCCGTCGAAGCACTGGGAGTCACACCAACGAGCCTCCAATGAACCCGGCGCGGTTCAGAAGTCGCACATGCGTACCGCTCTTTATCTCGTGACCAAATCGTGACCAAGTATGGGCGCTACTCGGCGGGCGGGCTTGTCGTTGCCACCCGCTCTCAAAGAGGACCTCGAGAGAGGGCCCACTCGGCCAGCACAGCTACCGGCCCGCCTTCCAGATCCCGCGGCCAGCCCAGGAAACGGCGGACGACCTCAACGAGCGCCGCAACGCGCTCTTCCAGCGACGACCTGACCTGGTGGGGTCAAACAGCCAGAACCGCAGCGAGAAGCGCTGTCGTTCGAACGATGAAAGGAACCAGCCATGGACCCGTCAGAAGAATCCAAAGCACGCGAACGGCCACGCGGCGCCTACCATCGGCTGCACTAGAGGGGGCAGACGCCGATCGTTCCGAGCGAGCGAATGGACTCAGTGCCGGCATCTGGAACCGGCTATCCGCTCTGAGTTGTTTGTCGGACGACGTCGGCTGACAGCTAGGGCTATATGTCAGGTTGGCCGCGGGGCTGATCGCTTCAGGCCCATCTCTGCGATGAGTGCCGCGGTCGCCGCGATCAGCAGGACCATCGCGATGAGCGCCTCGGTGAGCAGGCCTTGGGTCAAGTTCACGGGCTCAACCTGCTGGGCGTCCGACGTCGGGCCGTCGGGTGAGGCCAGCGGCAGGTTCAAGCTTCGCGCAAGCGGTTCCGCAACGAGTACGAGCGCAGACGGTGCCGCGGATAGCGCCTCGGCGACCAGAGGCGCGATGCTGGCCTCGTTGGCGAGCAGCAGGGTGGCGGCGCCGACCTGCAGGCCTGAGGCGCTGCCGGCTACAGGAGTGAGGCTGCTCACGTCACCCAAGGCCCCCGGTGACGCCGCACTAGGCGCCACGGCGAGAGGCGCCGGGGCCGGCGCAGGTGCCGGCGGCGGGTTTGGGACCACGGCAGGAGCGGGGCCTGCCGGCTGTCTCACGATCCCCGTGGCTCCCGTGACCGTCTTCTGAGTCGTGCTCGAGGCCGCGTTCGTCACCGGTTGGAGCGGCGTGCCGGTCCCGACCTGCTGAACCGCGCCCGTGGTTGTGGCCACGCCCTTGTTCGCGGTGTTCAGGAGGCCGTCTGCGAGCGGAGCCGTACCCGCAGCCGTTCCCGAGGAGAGGTTCTCTGCCACGGCAGGTAGGGCGAGCGGCAGGAGTATGGTCGCTGCGATGGTGAGGGCGACGACTGTCCGTCGCCTGACGACTGGCTGACGACCCGAGCTGGCCATAAGCGTTCCCCTGTGCGCACAGACTGTCACAAGCTCCTCACTGGGAGAGAGCATCTTCAGAGGATACGCTCGCTGCAGTCCCCATGACTAGGCCAAGATCCGTAATTCTCGGCAATCTTGCGCCATGGCGACGGGAGTCGCTGTCCGGAAGCGCAATGCGACGAGCAGCGACCCAGGGGGTGCCGACCGAAAAGTCCGCGTCGCCCCTCAGATCAGTGCTTGGCTGCCCAGGCCCGGGAACCGCACCAGGAAGTAGCGCTTCTTGCCCACCCGCAGGACCAGGGTCGTAGGGCTCGCGAGGTCGTCGACGTCCACCACGCGGTGCTCGTCGTCGACTCTGATGTTGTTGAGGTAGATGCCGCCTTGACGCACGAGACGCCGCGCCTCGGACACCGACGGGGCCGCACCAGCCTCCAGGAGCAACTCGAGAACCCCTATGCCACGTTCGAGGCGCCCTCGCGACAGCTCGACGGAAGGGGCAGCCTCGAACGCCTCGACAACAACCTGGTCGTCGAGCTCACCGAAGGGTTCCCCCCCGAACAAGACCCTCGTGGCCCGCTGTGCCTCGGCGAGACCCTGCTCACCGTGCACGAGGCGAGTGCACTCCTCGGCCAGGCGTCGGTGTGCCACCCGCGCACCGGGGTCGTTGCCGTGGATTCGGGCTAGCTCGTGTATTTCCTGCTCGGGCAGGAAAGTGAACAGCCGTAGGAAGCGCACGACGTCGTCGTCGTGCGTGTTGATCCAGAACTGGTAGTAGGCATACGGAGACGTGAGCGACGGATCGAGCCAGGTCGGCCGTCCGACGCTCTTGCCGAACTTGCGGCCCTCGGCGTCGAGCAGCAGCGAGGTGGTCAAGCCGTAGACGTCGGCTCCCTCCAGGCGGCGGGTCAGTTCGACGCCAGACAGGATGTTGCCCCACTGGTCCGAACCCCCGATCTGCAGACGGCATCCCTCGCTCGCATAGAGGTGGGCAAAGTCGTAGGCCTGTAGCAGCTGGTAACTGAACTCGGTGTAGGAGATGCCCTGCTCACGCTGCTCGAGACGACGGCGCACCGACTCTCGAGCCAGCATCTGGTTCACGGAGAAGTGCTTGCCGACGTCGCGTAGGAAGTCGAGAAGGGCAAGCCCTCCGAGCCAGTCATGATTGTCCACGAGGACGCCCCGGTCGGGATGGGACAGGTCGAGCAGGCGGGTGAGTTGCGCCCGTTGACGAGTGAGGTTCTCCGCGATGACCTCGTCGGGGAGTAGGGACCGTTCGGCGTCCCGGCCCGAGGGGTCTCCGATCCTCCCGGTAGCACCTCCGAGGAGGACGATGGGGCGTTGTCCGAGCCGCTGCAGCCAGGCCATGAGCATGATCGGCACGAGGTGGCCCGTATGGAGCGATGGGGCGCTCGGGTCGAAACCGCTGTAGAAGGTCACCCGCTCGATCTCGAACAGACGGCGCAGGCCCTCCGCGTCGGTGACGTCCTGTACGAAGCCCCGATCACGGACGACGTCGAGCGGATTTGCGAATGCGGCCACATGGCGACGGTACCTGCGTGGAGCGCAAGACAACCAACGGCTGCCTACTCTGGGGCACCACCGACATCTTTGGATGGGGCAACTCGACCGGGCAGCACCCGGAGGATGGCACATGAGCCCACTGTCACGCCGCTCGGGGGAGGAAGAGGAGCGGACAGCCAGCGGCCTGAACCTCGATCTGGAAGAGCGAGTCTGCGCCGTGTGTCACCGGGAGTTGCCCGCCTGGGTTGAGCACTGCTCCGAGTGCGGCGGATTGTCCGTCAGGCGCGTGGACCTTCCTCCCGTGGAGGACACCGCTCCTCGCCCGCCTCCTCGCCGAGGACGCTGATGACCTCGACGAGGCTTGAGCCACGCAAGACATCACCGCTCGATGTCACAGCCAGGGAGCGCGACGAGGCCGGGCGCGTCTTAGCATCCGCCCATGCGCTGCCCGGCCTGCGGAGACGATTTCGAGCCGGAGGTCGTCCGCTGTCCGACCTGCGGGACAAGTCTCGTTGCGAACGAAGCTTCGAGCACGGCCCGAGTGGGGCGCTTCCACCCGGCTGCCGCTCGAGCCGTGATTGAGCTTGCGGTACGACGCGGGGTCGATGTGCAGGTCGACGTCGTGGACGACAAAGTCGAAGTCCGAGTGCCCCAGGATCGTCGCGATGCCCTGCGTGCCGAACTCCTACTCACGTGGGATGCGCTCGTAGCGAGTCTTTCCCCCTATGACCAGGCCGAACTGAGCGCCCAGGGCGGTCAGCTGCCGGGCTGGGACGACACGCCCGATGGTGTCTGGGTCGATCGGGACGGCCGGCTGCGGGTGGCGCGTGCCCAGGAAGAGGCTGAGGAGGACGTCGACCGCATAGTGGGGCCCGCGCTCGTAGCTGTGGCCATTCTCCTACTGCTCTTCGCCTGGCAGGTGGGTGACAGCCATCTGCGCCTGCTCGCCGGAGTCAGCGGCTTCGGGCTGCTGCTCGTCGGCATCTTCCTGCCGGACTAGGGCAGCGGGCCTCATCAGGACGGGAGACGAACACGCGGGGACGCCATCGAAGGGCAGCGAGCACGAGCCAGGCTACCGCCACCGTTCTGACGACCGACGCGCCCTGGAAGGCGGAGACCAGCGGCGCGAAGGCAGGATTGCCCTGGTGGGCGAACCAGGGTCCGTAGAGCAACCAGACGACTGCATTCGAGACCTCGACCGCGGCCATGGGCCACCATGACACGCCTGCCACGACGGCCACCGGCAGCAGCCAGAGGACGAACTGTGGCGAGAACACCTTGCCGGTGAGCAGGAACAAGCCCACGAGAGCGAGCGACCCATCGGCCGGGTCCAGACGTCCCCGGGAAAGGCGCGAGACCACGTACAGCACGCCGACCACCAGAACGCTCAGCGAGACGACCGTGGTTACGACGGCGAACGGCCCCTCCCAGAACGCTGCAGGCTTCAGCCAACTTCCAAGGGCGGCAACGGCGGCTCCCGTGGAGTCCAGGTTCGCCGGACGACCGAGGTGGAAGAGGATGGCGTCCGCCCAGCCACGGAAGCTGACGAGCACCGCCGGCAGTTGGACGAGCGCCCAAGCCATCAGGCACACGAGCAGCGGCTCCGCTCGGACCCGAATCCTCGTCAGCGACCCCCCGGTCTCGGCCTTGGGCGCCCAAGGACCTGCGAGGAGAGTGACGACAAGCAGGCCTGGCCACCACTTCGTAGCAGCCCCAAGTCCGAAACAGAATCCCGCCCACTTCGAGCGTCCTCGACTCGCAGCCATGAGCCCGGCCGCGGCGAGCGCGACCGGCCACAGATCCCAGTTCTGCATCCCCAGCAGAACGAGTCCCGGGGACAGCGCGTACCCGAGCAGCCGCCGTTGCGAGCGTCCGGCGACCCGTAGGACGTGTGCCAGGGCCAACAGGGTGACGAAGGCCGCGACCGCGAACGTGAGCGCGTGCACGTTGAAGAACGCGGCCCGACTCGAGGTCACGCGAGCGATGAGCCAGGCGGGGAAGGCGATCCCCGGCGGGTATTCGAAGGTTCGGTCCGTGGCGTAGTCAGCCGGTAGAGGCGCATACGGGACAGCGTCGACGTCGAAGCCGCGCCAGAACCAAAGGACGTGCACGTCCGAGTAGCAGTACCGGGTGTTGTCCCAGAAGCCCTGTCCACCCAAGATCGCGGCCAGACGATCGTAAACCTCGCCCTCGAGACAGACAGCCTTCACGAGATACGAGAGGGTGAGGGTGATGACGAGCGCGCCCAGCGCGAACCATGGCACGGCACCGGGTAGGCGACGCATGAGGGCAACGATTGCCGATTGTCCGACCGCAGTCGTCGCGGAGGTCTCGCCTGAGGTGGTCGTGCCAGCACCCCTGTCCCGCGCGCCACCGGTGTCGCCCAACGAGCCCTCCTCCGCGACCGCGAGGCGGAGCGAGGCTAGCTGCCGTTGTTGCCGCACTCGCCGGCTGAGCATTCCCTGCAGGCCGAGATCGGTGCCATCTTTTCAGCCTTCGACCCGCCGGACCCGCCACGAGGCTATACGGCTCGGCAGGTTCAACCCGCCTCTCTCCCAAGCAGGAACGATTCGCGCAGGTGGTGCCAGCAACACGCAGTGCAGACTTCGACCGTGTAGACGTTGAGATCGCCGTAACGCTGCGACAGCGGTCCCAGGCTCGTGCGGGCCACGACCTTGCCACTGTGGCCTCCGACCTCCTTGCCGAACACGTAGGTCACGAGGCGCAGGCCAGGGCCATCGCAGATGGGGCAGGCGTCATCAGTGAGTTCCCCGACGTGACGTCCCGCACGCACGAGGTCGGGATGTGCGTCGCACACCTCGCGGGGTGAGAGCAGACCCACCTCCACGTCACGCAGGAGCGCTCGTCGCGCCATGCGGTAATCGATACGTCCTTGTCGCACTCGCCTGGTCTCCCACGGTGCAGCCGTCGCGTCCGCAGGGTCCCTCGTCCAGGAGGGGCTGGCAACCGAGCTGCTCGTTGCAGACTACGCCGGTGTGCGCGGCTGCGGGAGCCGTCGTTTCCCAGGCTGACGAGAAGCTTCCTCTATGCTTGCGGCGCCCTGCTCCCCTGCCATGTGGACGTCTCGACTGGGGGTCCTGTCGTCGGTGCTTGCGCACGCGATGGCCCAGATGTATCGTCCCGATATATCTTCACGATATATCGTCGCGATCGATTTCGGGCGACGCCACCGAGTCCTTGACCGGTAAGCCGGCCTCGGACCCACGGCACGTAGGACGACCGTGCTCGAGCTCGCCATCCTCGGTCTTCTGCAAGAGAAGGCCATGCATGGCTACGAATTGAAGAAACAGCTCAACCAGAAGCTCGGGCACTTCTGGCAGGTCTCTCTAGGTTCGCTGTACCCCACACTCAGTCGCCTCTCCGAACGAGGCGCAATCGAAGCGATCTTCAGCGGTGAGGACACTCCGAGGCGAAAGAACGTCTATCGCATCACCGAGCGTGGGGAGCAGGAGTTCCTCAAGCTCATCGATGACCGGGCCACGACACAGTGGGAAGAGGAGAAGTTCCCGCTGCGCTTCGCCTTCTTCCGCTACGTCAAGCCCGAGATACGCATCCGCCTGCTCGAGCGACGCAAGGCCTACCTGCACGAGAAGCTAGATGACCTCCGCGCTTCGCTGCGGGAGGCGCACGAGCGGATAGACAGTTACACGCTGTCGCTAATGCGCCACGGCCTGGAATCGACGGCATCCGACATCGCCTGGCTGGACGAGCTCATCGCCGCTGAACGACGGCTCCTCGCCGGTGAGCCGTCCCCCGAGACGGGCGTAACCGCACCGGCTGATCGTGGGCATCCGTCTGAGGATCGTGGGGAGCGATACCCCCAGGACGCGGTCGTGGCCATCGAATCAGACTCCAAGGCCTCCGACGGGACAAGCCCTACCGCGGGCCGCACCACTGGGCCGAGGGCACCCGCCAGCGGCCGTGCGTGAAGAGCGAGGGAAACGATGAGCGAACCCATCTGGTCCCCGGATGACGCTGTCCTGGCCGGAACAGGCCTGCCAGAAGCTGCGGTTTCCCATCGGACGGGCGAGGTGCGCGTCGCCCTTGTCGGCGTCGGTAACTGCGCGAGTGCCCTGGTGCAGGGGGTCGACTACTACCGGAGCGCGCCCGCCGACACCAGCGTGCCGGGGCTCATGCATGTCGAACTCGGTGGCTATCACGTCGGGGACCTACGATTCGTGGCGGCTTTCGACGTCGACGCGAAAAAGGTCGGTCGAGACCTGGGCGAGGCGATCGTCGCCCCACCGAACAACACCATCCGATTCGCCGACGTGCCCCCGCTCGGAGTAGAGGTACTTCGCGGGCCCACCCTTGACGGTCTCGGCCACTTCTATCGCACCGCGATCGAGGAGTCACCGGAGCCCGCCGTCGATGTCGCGAGCGTCCTACGCGCGACGGGTACCGACGTCGTAGTCTGTTACCTTCCGGTTGGCTCCGAGCAGGCGGCCCGCCACTACGCCGAACAGACGCTGGCGGCGGGGGCCGCATTCGTGAACTGCCTGCCTGTCTTCATCGCCTCTGACCCGTTGTGGGCGCAAAGGTTCGCCGACGCGGGTCTTCCGATCATCGGCGACGACATCAAGAGCCAGGTCGGGGCCACCATCACGCATCGCGTACTGGCCAAGTTGTTCGAGGATCGAGGAGTAGCCGTCGACCGCACGTACCAGCTGAACTTCGGCGGCAACATGGACTTCTTGAACATGCTCGAGCGTGAGCGACTGGAATCGAAAAAGATCTCGAAGACCCAGGCCGTCGCTTCGCAACTCTCCTACGACCTTCCCACCGGCTCTATCCACATAGGTCCCTCCGACCACGTGCCGTGGCTCGAGGACCGAAAGTGGGCCTACATCCGACTCGAGGCCCGGGGGTTCGGTGACGTTCCCATCTCGGGAGAGTTGAAGCTCGAAGTGTGGGACTCCCCCAACTCGGCAGGGGTCGTCATTGACGCCGTCCGGTGCGCGAAGCTGGCCAAGGATCGTGGACTGGGAGGCCCGATCCTGAGCGCCTCGGCCTACTTCATGAAATCCCCTCCCGTTCAGTACCGCGACGACGTCGCCCGGCGCATGATCGAGGAGTTCGTGTCCGCCCCCGTCGACGAACGTCGGTTGGCGTCGGAGCTCGAGCGCGCAGCCACTGAGACGGCGCTCTAGGCTGATCCAAGCGGCACGGCTCGCCCCGGACCGAGGCCTTGACTGGGGGGAGGTGGCCCGACGGGTCGCGGCAATGAGTTGCTGGGGCGACGTCGTCTCGTCGACCTCCTCCGGCTCCCTGGTTTTCTGCGGTTGCTGGCCGTGCGCTGGCCGTCACAGGCCGGAGACGGCATGTTCCAGCTCGGAGCCGCCTCACTGTTGCTGTTCACGCTCTCCCCGAGCGAGGCCACGTCAGGTGCGCAGCTCGCCTGGGTGCTGGCGGTTACGACCCTGCCGTTCTCGTTCATCGGACCGGTCGCCGGAGTCGTCATCGATCGTTGGCGGCGACAGCGCATCCTCGTATGGGCCAATCTCATCCGGGTCATCGTGATCGCGATCGGCTTGCCGTTCGCCTATGCCGGCACGCTGGGCCAGCTCGTCTTCCTCGTGGCCGTTGTCGCCGTTCTGTCACTGAATCGCTTCTTTCTCGCTACGGTTGGTGCTGTCCTGCCGAGGCTGGTGCCTGGCGAGGAACTGACGCCGGCAAACGCGGTGGCGACGATTGGCGGTTCGATCGCGAGCCTGCTCGGTGCAGCGCTAGGTGGCCTCATTGCCGGGTTCATCGGGGAGGATGAGGGCGGGCCCGAGGCGGCGATCCTGCTCGCACTCGTAGCCTTCGCTGCGAGTGTCGTGGCAGCCACTCGGCTTCCGGCCGGCGCTCTCGGTCCCGCCCGAAGCGCCAGAATGCCCTCGTTGCGCAGAGAAGTGCGGCGTGCCTTCGACGAGTTCATCGACGCGGTGCGCCGCATAGCTCGGGCCCGTCGAGCATGGGCCCCGATTGTCACGCTCACACTCCTGCGCTTCCTCACGGCGGTCGCTGCCATCGCTGCCTTGCTGGTCTTTCGCAACCTCTACCAAGCCGGTCCCACGGAAATCGGAATAGTGCTCACGCTTTTCGGGGTGGGGGCCTTCATCGGGGCGGCGGGGGTCAGCCTCTCGGAGCGTCGCTTCGCCAGCCGTCCTGAGAGTGCGATTCTGGCTGCGCTCCTCATCGGCGGGCTTGCGACCCTCGGGTTCGCGCCCGGTCTGCACTACTGGGCGTTGATGGCCGCGAACTTTTGCATGGGGATCGCGTTTGCAGCCGCGAAGATCCCCGGCGACACTCTGGTCCAAAGCGCACTTCCCGACGGCTATCGTGGTCGGGTCTTTGCCGCCTATGACGTGCTCTACAACCTGGGATTTCTCGCGGGGGGCATCGTGACGGCCGCGGCCATGCCGAGCGTGCGAGCCGCCGAACCGGTTCTGATCGCCTGCGGGCTCGTCTCCCTGCTGATAGCCGGGCTGGCCCGTCCCTGGCTGAGGCGGCTGCCACCTCCGGTGGAACTCGAGTCCTGGGAGGCTGCCGAGCGGGTACTGGATCGGTCGGCCTCCTAGCGACCAACGTCTCCCTTCGAGCCCGGCCGCAAACCCATCACAGGCTGCAGATTCCGACCGGGTTGGAACCGGCGGCCCGCCGATGACGGCGTGCCGCCGGCCCCGCCTATCCTCTTGCTCTCGACGGCACTCGGCCGCCGGCTAGGCCATCTGACCCGGACGGCCATGGAGCCGGGTCTCCTCGAGGCCACCCGTCTTCTTCCACCACTCGTCGATCTCGTTGATCGCATCCAGCAGTTTCTGGGCAGCATCGAGGTCCATCGTGCGCTTCACCTCGGAACACTGCTTGACAGCCCGATGGAAGGTGTCGTGGAGATTCGGGAACTGCTCGAGGTGATCTGGCTTGAAGCGGTCGCTCCAGAGGATGGAGACGTGCCGCTTCGCCAGTTCAGCTCGCTCCTCGTTCACGAACACGCAGCGCTGACGGAAGAGTTCGTCGCTGGAATCGTGATACTTCTGGATGATGTTGTAACAGGACTCGGCCTCGATCCGTGCCTGCTCGGGATCGTAGATGCCACAAGGAATGTCACAATGGGCGTGAACCGTACGGATCGGACGGAACGGATTGGCCAGGTCGAAGAGTCTGCTGAGCATGTGAACCTTCCTCTCTCATCTACTGTGTCACGAACGACGATGATTCCCCAGGCTCAAGGTAGTGGAGGCGCCGAGCAGCGAATACCGCCCACCCGGACGCTCGACGAGTGAGGTTGCACGGAACGGGCGCCGTCGTGCCCGCCCGACGCACACGACTGGCCGCGTTCGTAGCCGTATGGCTCGGGCTCCTGGCTTTCAATCGTGCCGTTCGCCGGGTAGCGGGCGGCAGCATGCGCCCCGCTCTTCATCCGGGCGATGTCATACTCGTGCTGCCGGCCCGGAGGAGAGGGCTGCGACGAGGTGACGTCGTCGTCGTCCGCGACCCCCGGAACCCAGCTCGCGAGACGGTGAAGCGTGTCGTCGGGCTGCCCGGAGAGCGCGTCACGGTGCGGGGCGACACGTTGGTGGTGGCCGGCATCCCTCACGATGAACCGTATGTGCACAACCGACGCGGCCTGGCACGTTCGCGCCCGTCCGGCAGCTGGATGGTGCCTCCCAGCTGCGTTTTCGTCCTCGGCGACGACCGCGAATGCTCGACCGATTCGCGTACGTACGGTCCGCTGCCCAGAGAGCTAGTCGTCGGGCGGGTCGCAGTAGGCCTGTGGCCACCGCGATCCCCGCCGCATGTCGTGCCCCGACCCTCGGAGAGCTAGCTCGCATCCTCTTGCCGCGCCAGGCGACTTTCAGCCTGACTTGGTGCCCTCACCTCAATCTGCAGGCTCCCCTCTGGAACGCCACCATTCGTCGAGGGCAGCGTAGGCTTCCTCCTCATCTATGGGCCCGCGTTCGATCCGTAACTCGAGCAGGTGACGCCGGGCCTGCCCTACAAGTGGGCCCTCCCCTATGCCGAGGTGCTGCATGATCTGGTTGCCGTCGATCGGCGGGCGTAACCGGTCTAGCTCCTCCTGTTTGCGCATGTCGGCGATGCGCCTCTCCAGTTCGTCTACGCGACGCGCTATGCGTTCCGCCTTGTGGCGGTTCGCGGTAGTCACGTCGGCGCGAGTGAGATCGTTGAGCCGTTCGAGCAGGTGTCCGGCGTCACGTACGTAGCGCCGGACGGCGCTGTCGGTCCAGCCCATGCGGTAGGTATGGAACCGCAGGTGCAAGCGGACGAGCTCGGTGACATCCGCGACGGTCTGGCGGTCATAGCGCAGTGCTCGCAGCCGTGCCTCGGCGAGACGGGCCCCGATCACCTCGTGTAGGTGGAAGGTGACCGTCCCGTCCGCGTGGATGCGACGGGTGTCGGGCTTGCCGATGTCATGCAGTAGAGCTGCGAGACGGAGCACGAGGTCCCGGTGGCAGTTCTCGACCACGGCGAGCGTGTGGCTGTAGACATCCTTGTGTCGCTGCTGGGGATCCACGCAGGCCGGTAGGCAGGCTACCTCGGGTAGGACGTGAAGGGCGAGCCCGGTCTGCACGAGCAGGTCGATGCCCTTGGCGGGGGCTCGACCGAGGAGAAGCTTGTCCAGCTCGACCCGGATCCGTTCGGCTGAAACGGTGGCGATCTCGTCCGCCAAGTCGGTGACAGCCGCTCGCGTCTCAGCTTCAACGTCAGCGTCAAGCACCGACACGAAACGGGCTAGGCGAAGCATCCGCAGCGGGTCGTCCCGGAAGGAGGTCTGGGGATCAATCGGGGTGCGCAGGATCCTCCTGCGGAGATCCTGCAAACCCCCGTAAGGGTCGAGGAAGTGGAAGTCGGGGACTCTGACCGCCATCGCGTTGATGGTGAAGTCCCTGCGTGAGAGGTCGATCTCGATGTTGTCCCCGAAAGTCACCTCTGGGTGACGGGAGCCGGGCGGGTAGACGTCCGAGCGGTAGGTCGTGATCTCGACACGGCGTCCCGCACGGTCTGCGGAGATCGTCCCGAAGCGAGCGCCCGTGTCCCAGACGTGTTCCGCCCATGTTCCCAGCAGACGACGAGTCTGGTCGGGGGGGGCGGAGGTGGCGAAGTCGAGGTCGGGTTGGGCTTGGCCGCTCAGCAAGGTGTCACGGACACAGCCACCGACGAGATAGAGCTCGTGATTCACCTCCCCGAACAGCTGACCGAGGTCGCGGGCCTCCGGAGAGACGTCGAGCAGCCGCCCCAGCTGGGCAGCCTGCTCCTGCGTCAGGGTGTCGTCCATGCGCGTCATCGTTCAGCCAGTGCCTCGGGAGGGAGAGCCGGTCTTGGCGTGCCCAAGACCGCCGGCGGGACAATCCAAGGGGGGCTCGACAGGCGGGAGGGGGCACTGACCCGGCCCGACGTGGAGGCCCGGGTGCTGGTACGGGCTATGGCATGAGGCTACCAGCGACCGAACGAGGTCATCCTCCCGAGCCATGAGGCTAGAGCTCCAGGAGCAGGGTGACGGGTCCGTCGTTCTCGAGCGCGAGACGCATGTGCGCCCCGAAGCGACCCGTCGCGACCTTGGCTCCGAGCTGGTCGAGGGCGGTGCAGAAGTGGGACACCAAAGGTTCGGCGACCGTGGGGGGCGCGGCTGCCGTCCAAGACGGGCGCCGTCCCCGTCGGGTGTCGCCGTAGAGGGTGAACTGGCTCACCACGAGCACGGATCTGGAAGTTTCCGCCAGAGAACGATGCATGACCCCGTTGGCATCCGCAAACACCCTGAGCTGCCACACCTTGGCTGCGAGGCGCTCGGCGGTGGCTTGATCGTCGGAGTGGGTGACGCCCACGAGCACGCACAAGCCCGGTCCGATCCTGCTACTGGTGGCAACGGACGCGTTCGTGACGCCGTTTTCCGCACCGACCACTTCGACCCGGGCCCAGTTGACGCGTTGGACGAGTGCTCGCATCGTCGACCTCTCTGCCGGGAGGCTCTCAGACCAGCGCCAAGGTCGGGACTCTCCGTGCGGTGACGACGCGGGTGGGAGCCAGCACCTCTGCGCCTCCGTCGCGATCTCGCGCGGCCGGCGGTGGAAATTCGCATCCGCTCGAATCCCCCCGGCGGTGCGGGGATGTTCCCCGCGACGCAAGACGCTTCTGAGTCTCGCGTAAAGCCCGTCCGCGCCCGCACCTGCTGGCCCTCCCAGGAAGCGCCGACAGTAGCCGGCTAATCTCCGCTCCATGGCCCCGTTTCCGACCAAGCGCGCAACATCCGCCGGTGGCGTCGTGGTGTCCTCGGGTTCGGACGGACGCCCTTGCGTCCTGCTCATCGCCCGGCGGAACGCAGCGGGCAGACCGCAGTGGACACTGCCGAAGGGGCGTATCGAGGACGACGAAACCGCCGAGGCCGCAGCCCTGCGGGAGGTCAGAGAGGAGACGGGCTATTCTGCGGTGATCCGCGACGAGCTCGGTACTATCGATTACTGGTTCGTCTGGCGTCCCGACAAGGTCCGTTACCACAAGTTCGTGCACTACTTCTTCATGGAGACTGACGGGAAGCCACCCGGAGAACGTGACGACGAGGCCGAGTCGGTGGAGTGGGTGCCCCTCGAGGTGGCCCTCGTGCGGCTCGCACACCGCAACGAGCGCAACCTCGTGAAGAAGGTTCGCCGTCAACTGGAGCGGAACGTTCTCGAAAGAGGTGACGAAGCGGAGCAACAGCAGTCCGGACGCCCAGGGGGCGGCTGATGCGAGGATTCGCACGGGCGCTGGTCACGCTCACTCTCCTGTTGACCTCGACGGCTATGGTATCCGGGGCGCGGGGAGTCTCAGCTGCGGAGCGGTCGCCGCAGTCCTCCGTGCGACTCGTCATCTCCGCCATGAACGGCGTGTTGGGAAGAGGGGTGCCTGCCCCACCAGGCCAGGAACCGACCGAGGACCTCACCCTCCGCTTGCTCATCGAGAACCTTGGCGAGCAGGAAGTGGAGAACCTCTCGGTAGTGGTCGAGGTGTTCGAACGCGTGGAGCATCGCAGCCAACTGCACCAAGCAATCGACGAAGGCGAGCCGAGCTCTCGCCTCGAGGCCGAGGCGAGAGAGGTGGGCGACGGGGGACCGTTGGCTCCCGGGGACGTCCACGCGCTCGAGGTGCATCTGAAGGGAGAAGATATCGGCTGGTCCCGCCGCACCGGCGTCTACCCGGTGAGGGTCTCGATCCTGGAGGGTCGGGACGCTCTGGATGAAGTCGACACAGCGGTCGTCCTCTTCGACCGGCCTCCGAGCGCGACCGCTGCGACCATGTTCGGCTGGCCGCTCGACGCGCCGCCCTGGAAGGGGGCCAACGGCGTCTTTCCGCCGCATGTCAGCCCGGAACTGATGCCCGGCGGTCGACTTGACCGGCTCGTGTGGGCACTCGAGCAGAATCCTCATGTGAACGTGCAACCACTGGTTGGTGCCCACCTCGTAGAGGATCTTGTCGACCTCGCCGACGGCTTTCGAGTGCGTGGCGAACACCCGGGCCCGGACAGCTATGTGCAGGTGCCCGCGAGCGATCCAACCGCCGTCGCCGCCCGCTCGCTGCTCGCGCGTCTGCAGGCCGTCCTCGCAGCCCGCGGTGCTACCCCCACGGCGGGACCGTACGCGGACGCCGACCTCGCCGCGCTTGTGCAGGGCGGACTCGCGAGTGAAGCGCTCCAGGACGTGGCGGAGGCTCGTCGACATCTCGAAGAGACGTTGTCAGCTCGCCCACTGCCCAACGCCTTATGGGGTACCAGCCGCCTGACGCCTGAGGTACTTCGCAACGTGCTCGTGCCAGCGCGAGTCGATTCGGTGATACTCGGGTGGCAAGAGTTCACCGGGGAACCCAGTCAGACCGACGACAAGCCGACCCGGACACCCGAGCCCTTGCAGGCGCTTCCCGCCGGTGGTGCCAACGTCGTGGCAGCTGTCGCTGATCCTTGGCTGCAAGAGCTTCTGACGAACCTCCCCGACACTCACGGCTCCCCGATCGCAGTTCAGCGCGTGCTCGCCGAGACGGCGTTGGTCCACCTCGAACGGCCGAATGCCGCGGGACGCGGCCTCGTGCTGCTCCCACCGCCCGATTGGGATCCTCCGCCTCGAGTCGCAAGCGAACTCCTCGGCGCCCTTGCCTTCGCCCCATGGCTTCGCCCCGTTGGACTCGAAGAGCTTGTGAGCACATACGGCTCCCGGCCCGGCCGGGCCCGCCTCGACCGTGCACCGCAGAGTGAGCTGCCCCCAGGGCTGTCTGAGGAGATCAGGGGGGTGCGCGAGCGCCTCGCTGCCCTCCAACCTGCGCTCCCGGAGGAGGCGGACACGATCTCCGGGCGGACACTCGAGGAACTCGATCGGACGCTGCTGCGCGCTCCGTCGTCCTGGTGGCTCGAAGACGACCCCGAACAGGCTCGGACACTCGTTGCCGATGTCATCAGTTCGGTTGAAGCCGGCTTCGGGCGTATCGCACTACCGGAAGACGCACGTGTGACGCTCACCGACACCGAGGGCATCATCCCGGTGACGGTCGCGCGTCCCGAGGGCGGACCAATCCAGGTTGTTGTGGTACTGGACTCGTCGAAGCTCGAGTTCTCCGATGGCGACGCGCGACTGGTCACGTTGAGCGAAGGTGGGGCACAAACGATATCGTTCCGGACCGTTGCCCACGCCTCGGGTCGTATTCCCGTTACGGTGCAGGTCAAGACTCCGGGTGCGCTCGACCCGGCTGGTGTTCCTTGGGTCCAACTCGCGGAGGAGACCCTCGTCGTGCAATCGACGGCGATCAGCGGCACCGCCCTCGCCGTCCTCGGAATCACGCTTGCAACCTTGTTCGCATGGTGGCTGTATCGACGGCGGCGTCCGCGGCGGCCTCAACTCAGCGTCGTGCGGGAGGAGGCCGCGTGACCCTACGGTGTAGCAATGGGTAGCAGGCATGTGTGCGGGGTCACCCCTCTCCGCAGCGAACCCGCCCCGCCCGGGGCGACGAACCCGCTCGAGTCGGCCGGCTGGGAGTGGGGTGAGGTGGCATGACTGAAGACCCCTCGATCCACGACCAGCCCACGCTGACAAATGGCGGCGGGCAGGACTCCTATGTCGAGGAAGCCCCGTCTGAGGCGCCCACGCAGGCAGGTGGAGCGTCCGCTCCGGCAAGTGGCGCTGCCTGGCCGGGTGTCGCACGCATAGTCGCCGAGCGATACCAACTCGAGGAGCCGATCGCCACGGGAGGCGTCGCCATCGTATGGCGGGCACATGACATCGTGCTGGACCGCTCGGTAGCCGTGAAGCTTCTCCACCCTCACCTCACCGGCGACACGACGACGGTCGAGCGCTTTCGGCGCGAGGCACAAGCGGCCGCGCAGTTGGCCCATCCCAATGCCGTCGCCATCTACGACACGGGACTCGAGGACGACCTGGTCTACCTCGTCATGGAGTACGTCGACGGGCCGAGCCTTCGGGACGTCATTCAAGAGCAGGGGGCTCTGAATCCCACCGTAGTGGCGGCCTTGGGAGAGCAGGTCGCGTCGGCTCTTGGCGAGGCCCACCTCAACGGCTTCGTGCATCGGGACGTGAAGCCCGCGAACATCCTGCTCACAAGCGAGGGCTTGCCGAAGGTGACCGACTTCGGGATAGCCAAGGCCGTCGGGCAGGATGACACGCTCACGACGCCCGGCACGGTGATTGGCACCGCTGCCTACCTCGCGCCCGAGCAGCTCGAAGGACTCGAGGTGGATGCCCGTGCGGACATCTACGCCTTGGGGGTCCTGCTGTACGAGTGCCTGACCGGTGAGCCGGCCTATCAGGGCGACACGCCGACCGCGACCGCAGCCGCTCGTCTCTCGCGAGAGCTGCCCCCACCGCGCACGGTACGAGCCGACATCCCCCGGGCGTTGGACCGCATCATCGTGACCGCCACGCGTCGTGATCCCGCTGAGCGCTTCGCCGATGGAAAGGCCATGGCCTCCGCACTCGCTCCCCTGGTCCGAACGCGACCCAGCGACGTCACGGCGATGCTCCTCGGGGCGGATCCCGACGAACTCAACCTGACCCCGCGTCGCTTCGCCGATGACGACCTGGTGCAACAGCTGAGCCCCTCAGAGACCCGTCGTCGGCTGTTCGTGGCGTTTCTTGGCGGGCTTGTGCTGGCAATCATCGCCTGGTTCGCGACGCAGGCTCTCCGCACCGAGGCTGCGAGTTCATCGAACCTCGATGGCTGGTTCCTACTCGTCATCGAGCAGTACTCAGCTTCACCTGGCCTCTGACGCGAGCAACCTTCGCCCGACGGCTAGCGGTAGACGAGCCAGGCACCGAAGCCGGCAGCGAGATAGGTCCCTACTCCCGCACCGGGAGGTATGAGGAGGCGGTAGGGAACCCAGGCACCCGCAACCGAGAGGAGCGCGAGGACGATCGCAATGGCAACGAACGGAGGAGCGGCATTGCCCTCGGCGCCATTGCGTACCGCACGACCAACTGCATAGCCCACGAAACCACTGGCGATCCACGACAACAACCCGAACTGGAACACGAACCACAGCGGGACTGCCAGGGCGGCAGCGGCCGCCAAGCCGAAGAGGGCGCCCTTGAGATACTGACGCGGCTTGCCCCGGACGCGTGCCGCCCGACCGGGGCGACCACAGGCAGGGCACTTCTGACCCACCGCGCTGGGCACCGCACAACGCGGACAGATGGGATCACCGCAGTTGGAACACGAAAGACGCGTCTCCGCGCCCGGGTGCCGCTTACAGGTGGTCGTGGCCAAGCTTTGGGGCCCTCTCGCGCCTGACGTCGCGGCCTTGACAAGGTCAAGACCGCTCACCGGTCTCCCCCCTTCTGCGGGCAGGGTACCCCTCCTCGAAGTGGGCCCGGGGAATGCGACCGGGAGACAAGCGGTTAGCCTGTCAGCCCGCACTGAGTGAAGAACTACGGATGAGGAAATACAGACAGTGACAGGCCCGGTGGTGGACACCCCTACCAGGGAGGTCGTCATCCTCGGCGGCGGCCCAGCAGGGCTCACGGCGGCCGTCTATGCCGCCCGCGCCAACCTCGGTCCTCTCGTCATCGAAGGTCTGCATGCCGGCGGTCCGACGGGGGGGCAGCTGACGCTGACGACGGACGTGGAGAACTATCCCGGATTTCCCGAGGCCATCCTTGGACCGGAACTCATTCAGAACATGCGCGCCCAAGCACAACGCTTCGGCACGCACTACTGGACCGAGGATGCTGACGAGGTGAATATCACCGTCCGTCCTTTCCGGATTCGCGCCGGCGACCGGGAGGTATACGCCCACACGCTCATCGTGGCGACCGGCGCCCGTCCGAAGCGGCTCGAGGTGCCCGGGGAGGACCGTCTGTGGGGCCTTGGCGTTTCCGCCTGCGCCACGTGCGACGGCTTCTTCTTCAGGGAACAGCATGTGGTCGTCGTGGGCGGCGGCGATTCGGCGATGGAGGAAGCGGTCTTTCTCACGAAGTTCGCTGCCAGGGTCACCGTAGTGCACCGTCGTGACGAGCTGCGGGCGTCCAAGATCATGCAGGAGCGGGCCTTCAAGAACGACAAGGTCGAATTCGTCTGGAACGCCACCGTGAGCGAGATACTCGGTGACGCGAGCAGGGTCACCGGCGTCCGGATGTGCGATACACGCAGCGGCGACGAGCGCGTCCTCGCCTGTGACGGCGTGTTCCTCGCGATCGGACACATCCCGAACACGGGTCTACTCGAAGGGCAACTTGACATGGATCCCAGCGGCTACCTCATGGTCCAGGAGCCCGGAACCGCCACCAACGTCCCGGGCGTGTTCGCAGCTGGCGACGTGATGGACCCGATCTACCGACAAGCCGTCACGGCGGCAGGTACCGGCTGTCGCGCCGCGATTGACGCCGAGCGTTACCTCGCAGCCCTCGAGTAGAACGAGAGGCGGCGATAGGCCCGTAACCAGGGACAAGGTGGAATGAGGAGGCGCCCCGTCCCGTTCCCCCACGAGTGGTGTCGTCCAATTTGAACTGTCACAGCGCGCAAGACTTGGAGTCAGAGGAGCGATGATGGGAGCGGCCAAGCCCGTAAGCACAGCTGATTGGAAGGCGGAGGTGCTCGAGGCCGACAAGCCGGTGCTCGTGGACTTCTGGGCCGAGTGGTGCGGCCCCTGCCGCATGGTGTCGCCTGTCGTCGAAGAGATCGCCGCCGAGCAGACGGACAAACTCAAGGTCGTGAAGCTCAACGTCGACGAAAACCCTCAGACCGCCCGCGACTACGGGATCATGTCCATTCCGACGCTGATGGTGTTCAAGGGTGGTGCGGTCGCGAGGCGCATGATCGGTGCAAGGGGCAAACAGGCTCTCCTGAGCGATCTGCAAGAGTTTCTCGGCTAGCTGGGCGAGGATCTTCGACCACCGGCCAGCACGGGGCGTAACTCGCTCCTCACGAGCTGATCCTGGCGACAACCAGGGTGCGCGGCTACCAGCCTTCCGATGGGTGATCCCGGCGATTCCTGCGGGTGGAGCGTCCTCCCCTACGATGTCGTCATGCACATCGGCCTCGGCGCGGCCGGCCCAGCCGTGCGTGATGTCCAGTCGCGGCTGGAGACGCTGGGCTTCTCGTGCGAGTCGGACGACCCCGCCGTGTTCGGCCCCGTGACGCAAGCTGCGGTACGCGCCTTCCAGCAGTCACGTGGACTGAACGCCGATGGCCTTGTCAGTGACGAGACTTGGCGGGCCCTAGTCGAGGCGGGCCGCAGTCTCGGTGACCGCCGGCTCTATCTCACTGAACCACTGTTGCGCGGCGACGACGTCCGGGAACTGCAGGATCGGCTCAACCGCCTCGGCTTCGACGCAGGCTACGTGGACGGAGTATTCGGGCGACAAACGGCCGCGGCGGTACGGGAGTTCCAACTGAACGTCGGTTTGCGTGTCGACGGTATCGCGGGCCGAGAGGTGGTCGACGGGTTGCGCCGCTTACACCGCCAGCACCAGTCCGCTGCCGCGATCTCCGTCCGCGAGCGGGAGGCGCTGCGTCAGGCTCCGCGCCGCTCCTCTCTCGCCGGCGCCCGGATCCTTCTCGACGCCGGACACGGGCCGGACGATCCGGGAGTCACGAGCCCTGACGGTGCGCGCGAGCACTTCCTCTGCTGGCAGATCACGAATCGGCTTGAAGGTCGTTTACTGGCACGGGGCGTGCACACCATTCTCTCCCGTGGACCTCGGACGACCCCATCGCCCTCGGAGCGAGCGCGTCTCGCCAATGCCGAAGGAGTCGATCTCATCCTCTCGGTGCATCTCAACGGCCTCGACTCTCCATCCGCTCGCGGCGCCGCGGCCTATTACTTCGGCAACGCTTCCTTCGTGAGCGAGGCAGGACGTCGACTGGCGGACCTCGCGGTGGACGCCGTCGCCGCGCACACCGCCACACCACACTGCAGAACGCACCCGACCTCGAGCGCGTTGCTGCGCGAGTCACGAGCACCCGCGGTGGTGATCGAACCCGGCTTTCTCACGCATCCTCTGGAGGGCGCGCGTCTGCAGGAGGCCGATCATCAGGAGGTGATCGCTGACGCCCTGACCGACGCCGTCGCGAGGTTCCTGACTGGTCGCCGGACGATGCTGCGGGTGGGCTCCGCAAGCGGCTCGTGACCCTCGTTCCTGACCAGGCCACCCTCTGTACTGCCATGCGACGAGAGGCCGTCGCAGCCGCGGCGAGGTGAGGGCCTCGTCACGGGGACAGCTCCGGCTGCATTCGCCGCCCCAGCCGCAGGGAAGCCTGCTCCAGCATCTGCTCGATCGGCTCGGACCAGCGAGCAGTGCTGTGCACGTCGAGTCGCAGCAGCGGATAGCGCGGGTGTTCCCGGTGAATGGCGAACCCCTCGTGAAGCAACCAGGTCGCTGGCAAAAGACAGCCGGCCTCGCGGTGGCGACGGTCGCCATAGGCTTCGACGGCCCGGCGATCCCGCCGCAGCGCCTCCTTCACCACGGTCCGGAGCAACAGGGGACCGAACCCCGCGCCACGGAAGGGCCGCTCGACCCACACCGTAGCCAGGAAAAGCGCGTCTGAGGACAGTCTAGGGATGGGCGCCGGCCGTCGCGCGAAGACCTCCGGCGGACCGAACAGGCACCAGGCGGCAACCTCGGTGTCCACACGGACGGCTCTCCCGGATGGTCCAAACTCGAGCTCGACTGCCCCCCACCAGGCGCACTTCTCCACCAGCG
>JBHELG010000036.1:0-4887 GCA_046263195.1 Nitriliruptorales bacterium
GGTGAGAACTCCGGCCCGCTGAGTGGGGTGTAGGCGAACCAGCCGGCGTCGGGGACGAGCTGGAACAGCGTGCTGCTGTAGTAGAGCAAGCCGCCCAGCAGGAAGGTCCAGTAGGAGAAGGCACCCAGGCGCGGGAACGGCATCTCCCGGGTGCCCAGGAGCAGCGGCAGCAGGAGGATCGCGAAGCCCTCGAAGATCGGCAGGATGACGAGGAACATCGTCACCGAGCCGTGATTGGTGAACAGCTGGTTGTACAGCTCTGGGCCGATGAGGGTGTTCTCGGGCACCGCCAGCTGGAGCCGCATCGCCAGCGAGTCGAAGCTCCCCCCGAGCAGCACGAAGAACAATCCCGTCAGGAGGAGACGCGCGCCGATCTTGTCGTTCTGGACCCCTGTGAGCTGCCCCCGCAAGCCTTGGGGATCGGCCCACAGACGGTTGAGCTCCTCGTCGGTGAGTGTCTCGGCGGCGGATGGCCTCTCGCTTCCTGGCCCCGGCGCGCCCCGCTCACTGCTCACCGCTGTTCGGCCATCCACGCGGCGAACCGGTCCGCTGGTTCGGCGACTACGAGCAGCTGCATGTCCGCGTGCCGCAGCCCGCAGAACTCGGCGCATTTGGCGTGGTGCTCGCCCGGCTCGTCGGCCTGCAGCACGAGCGTGTTCGTGCCGTCGGGCAGCATGTCCATCTTGCCGCCCAACGCAGGCACCCAGAAGCTGTGGATCACGTCCGCCGAGGTGAGCTTCAGGGCGACAGGGCGCCCCACGGGGATGTGGAGCTCGTCCTTCGCAGTGATGCCCTCCTCGGGATAGTGGATCTCGTACCACCACTGGTGGCCGACGATGTTCACCACCAGCGCGTCGGGCGGGCCGGTCGCGGGCATGACTCGCATCGCATACACGGTCGCGCCGAACACGACGACGAGCACGACGACAGGCATCATCACCCCGCCACCGACGATCCAGCGGCCGACCCGCCTCCGAGCGTCCGGCTTTACATCGTTCGCGGGTGGCGTGAAGAGGCCCAGCGCGAGCAGCACGGCGAAGACGACGAAGACGGCCGTACCAAGCCCGAGCATCAGCCACCACAGGTCGGCGATCGCGTCGGCGACCGGCCCCTGGGGGTCCAGGCTTCCCGCCGCGAACCGCCTCAACTGGCCCCTACCGCCACCGTCTTCTCCGGCTCCCATCGAGACGGCGGTATCCTAAGAGCTCGCCGCCAGATCCGGGGTCTTCGGCTTCGTCCGTCCCCTCTGCTGGGCGCCATCCCGACGGGTGAAGTAGGTTCCGCGAACGTATGGGCTCAGCCGTGGCGTGGTCGGGGCGATGGAGCGAATCGTCGTTGGTGTGGATGGCTCGGAGCACTCGATCCGGGCACTGCGGTGGGCAGCCGGCGAGGCTCGCCTGCGCGGTGCGATCCTCGAGGCGGTCATGGTCGTCCCCTACTCGGACGTGGTGGGCGTACCCGGAGCAGCCTTCCCTGTGGAGTCGTACGAATCGGTGCAGAAGCGGGCACAGGCGCGACTCCAACAGATCCTCGAGGAGCAACTCGGCGAGCCGACGCCCGGGGAGGTGCAACCGCACGCGGTGCTCGGGCCAGCGGCCAAAGAGCTGCTTGACGCCGCCGAAGGGGCGGACCTCCTCGTGGTCGGCGCACGCGGTCGCGGGGGCTTCGCCTCGCTGCTCCTCGGCTCCGTGAGCCTCCAGTGCGCCCTCCACGCGCCCTGCCCCGTCCTCATCTTCCGCACATCGCAGGACGACCGTTCGACGTGATCACCGCTGAATTCGTGGCGGCGGTGCCGTCTCACACGGCAGCCGAGACTCGAGGAACGCTGTGATCGATACGGCCGAACACGAAGGCGCCGTTGCGGCGACCCCGACCGGGAGGCTGGCGTTGTCACTGGCGAGCAAACTGCAGCTCAAGTCGGGCACGCCGTCGCCCTGTTGCACGTTCCGACAGACATGAGGATCGAGCTTCCCGCGGGGAGCATGTCAACGACTTCGCCCGATAGGGCCGATGCCGGTCGTCGTGTTCGTGCACGACGCCGCGGAACTGGATGAGCGGGCCGAGCCGGCGTTGCAGGCGGCTTGGCGGGATGCGCTGGCGGGATCGCCTACCCGAAGGCGGGCAAGCTGGGGACCGACCTCAATCGTGACCGGCGCTGGAAGCATCTCGAGGGGCGGGGGGGTGCGGCCGGTCCGGCAGGTCGCTGTCGACGACACCTGGTCGGCGCTGCGGTTCCGCCCGAGTGAGCGTGGAAACCTCGCCGTCCACGCGGACCTCGTGGAACTATAGGGTTCCCAAGCTGTGGAGGTGGCGCCCAGGGCGGACGCGCTCACCAAGGTGTACCGCGGCGGGGTCCGGGCACGGCGTCACCTTCACGGTCGCCCCCCGTCAGGTCTTTGGCTATCTGGGGCGTGACGGGGTTGGCAAGGTCACCACCGACTCGACAATCGGCACGAGCCGTGGATCCTGCCCAGTTGCCACCCGGACTGCGCTCTTGCGTCCTCAGAGACGACCTTGACTCCCTGCAACGACCGGAGCCCTGGCACGCCTTCAACCTCAGCCGCCCTTGACTATTAGTAGTCGTAGACTTACCGTCCGTGCTTCGCTGGTGCCCGCTCGGATGCGGCACGGCCACCCTGGAGCGGACAGAGCGAGATGGCGGGGCTGAAAAGGATCTGGCGGCGAGAGGTCGCCGCGTTGCTGCTGCTTGGACTCGTAGCCGCTGGCGGGCTCGCCTTCCTCACTCGCCGAGAGGCTGTCAGCGTCGTCGTGTCTGGCGACGCTCCCGTAGGACCCTTCGGGTCGGCTGGATTCCCCGAGGACTCGACCCTCACGCCCAATGTCCGGCAACCTGACGTCACCGAGGCGCCGACCATGGCCCCGACGGCGCCTACCAGTCCAACACCAACACCGACTACCGGGGGGTCCGAAGACCTGAAAGCGTCGACCTCCTCCCAAGCGCCTGCCGCCAGGCCGACTGCACCGCCTCAACTGTCCGCCACAACAACAACGACTCCGGGAACGCCGGCCTCGCCGACCGCCACCCCCCCGCCACGACCCACCAGCCGCACCATCACCATCTCCACCATCCCGCGCGAGTCCTTCACGGTGATCACCGTGAGCGGAGGTGGCTGTGCCGGTGAGGGTTACGCCGTGAGCTTGGAAATACGAGACTCCAGCGGCGAACCCGTCGACGGTGACGGGGCCGCAACCACCCGCGATGGATCATGGGAACTCGAACAACACTGGGGCGCCGAGAAACCGGCGGGCCGCTACTCATTCCACGCGAGGTGCATCCACTCGCCTGAGGAGGGCGGGCAGACCACCGTCTTCGCGTATGAACCCACAACCCTCGACTGGTCCGGCCACGTCTCCCGGTAGATAGTGGTGTTCGAAGGTCAGGAGTCCAGAGCACGTTCTCGTCTCAGGCGCCTTTCTTACGGACTCATAGCCTTCTCGAGTGCTTGTCTCAACCTCCGCAGGTTTCGCCGCTCCGGGTGCCCTCTTGCTGCTCCTGGGTATCGAGTTGGAGGGGCCAGTCACTTGGGTGTTCGTCGCTCTGTTCTGGCTCGTAGTCGCCCTGATCGCGCCGCAGATCTACCGATGGCTTCAGCGCCACGAGTAGACGTCGTCGATTGCTCGTGGATCAGTCGCGCCGGGGGACGCGATACTGGTGCTCGATGGAGCTGTGCGGGAATCTTGCGCAGGTCCGCCACGTCGGTAGGCGCGCCCGATGAGCATGCCGCGGGGTCCGATGACCGACGTCGTGGTCGACCGGCGAGCTGTGCTGCGCTTCCGGTTTCGTCGCCAACAGCTCGACGCCGAAGACGGATCGTTCCCCGACGGGACTGCGATTACCGTGCTCGACTTCGGCGTTCAGGACACCGGGCGCGACGGTGCCGCCTGGGCGCTGGTGCTCCGCGGCGCCCGCACCAGTGTGCTCGACGACCTCGTCTTCGCCTGGACCCTGCGGGGGGCGCCGCACGCCTACCGGCGCCCACAAGTTTCGGCTGTGGCGGTGGCGACCGCTCCCTTCTCTGAGAGCGACGCGGCCAAGCGCATCTTCGACGCCGCCAAGTCGCTGAAGGCGGCCGGCATCCCGGCGCTCGAGGCGCTCCGAACGGTCGCCGGCCACCTGCGTGACATCGTCGACCAGCCCACTGCCAAGGGTGACGCGTCGACGCGATTGAGCGGGCTCGTGGACGCGCCCTACCTGCGCTTCTGCCGCGCGTGCAATGCGACCCACGTGTACGAGAACACCTTTCGGCTCGCCGCGCTGCAAGCTGGCCTGGAGCTCGAACCCGGCTCCTCGCCCCCGGTGCTGCGCCGCATCCCCGGCGTGAGCCCTGCCATGTACCGTCACCTCGGAGGCGAGGCCGACGCTCGCTTCCACGTGATCCGCAACTACCTCCGCTTCTATGGGCCGGCGCGCATGCGCGACGCTGCAGAGTTCCTCGATGCCCCGGCGAAGACCATTCAAGAGCACTGGCCCCATGACGTCGCCGTGGTGCGGCTCGCTGACGAGCCCTCCTCCCCGCGCTCCGAGCCCCGGTTCGTCCTGGCCGAGGATCTCGCCCAGCTCACGGCCACCAGCGGGGGGCCCGATCCCCAGCTCCGGCTGCTCGGCCCCTACGACCCGTGCCTTCAGCTTCGCGACCGCGATGTCCTCGTCCCCGACGCCACCCAGCGCAAGGCGCTGTGGCCGGTTCTCGGACGACCCGGCGCGATCGTCGCCGACGGTGAAGTGATCGGCCTCTGGCGGCCCCGCGCCTCAGGCAGCCGTCTCCGCGTCGCGATCGAACCATGGCAGAAGATGCCCGCGCGGCAGCTCCGTCGCGTGGAAGAACAGGCCGAGCGCCTCGCCCACCACCGGGGCCTCACCCTCGC
>JBHELG010000037.1:0-18719 GCA_046263195.1 Nitriliruptorales bacterium
GTGCCCCCAACGGGATTCGAACCCGTGTCACCACCTTGAAAGGGTGGGATCCTAGACCGCTGGACGATGGGGGCGTGCGGCCCAGCCTGCCGGTGCCCGGGAGGCTACCCCATAGCTGGTGGTGGAAGGGCCGACGGCGAAGGGTCGTGTCGGTCGCTGGCGTGGGGTCAGGCGCCGGAGGTGTCGACGGAGCGTTTGTGGGCTGGTGCTGCATGCCGGGGGCCAGTGAATGACCAGATGAGCACCCGCCACAGCGCCTCGAGAATGATGGCCCGGCTGATCTTGCTCGCTCCGCTGCGCCGCTCTACGAAGGTGATCGGGACCTCCGCGATGGTGAAGCCCTTGCGCCAGGCGTGCAGGACCGTTTCGAGCTGAAAGGAATAACCCTCTGAGCGCAAGGATTCCACGTCGAGCTCTTCCAGCACCTCGCGCCGGAAAGCGCGGTAGCCGCTGGTCGCGTCGTGTACGGGGACGCCTGAAACGAGCTGCACGTAGCGGTTACCCCCCCGCGACAGCGCCCGCCGGTGCCAAGGCCAGTTCTCCGTGCGCCCTCCCGCGACGTAGCGGCTGCCCACGACGAGATCGGCCCAGCTCGTGCCCGTCAGCAGCTGAGGCAGAGCCGCCGGGTCATGTGAGAGGTCGGCGTCCATCTCCACCAGCACGTCAAATCCGCGATCCAGCCCCCAGCGGAAACCGTTGCGGTAAGCAGACCCCAGCCCCCGCTTGCTGGGCCGGTGGAGCACGTTCACCCGCCCATGCTCGGCGCTCAGCTTGTTCGCGATATCACCGGTCCCGTCGGGCGAAGAATCGTCGACGATGAGGACTTCGACGTCGGCCGAAGCAGCGAGCACGCCGTCTACGACCGCCTCGAGCGTCTCGCGCTCGTTGTACGTCGGCAGGATCACGAGTGTGCCGGTCATGCGCCCTCCTCGGACCTTCCCGCCTCCACGGCCACGCCGGCTCGCGGGCCTTGCCGTCCGTCTGCTCTGCGCTCGGAAGACTCGAGTGGCTGCTCGAGATCCGTACGGGCGTGTGTGGTACGCCGGGCCCTCAACCGTAACGCGACCGCGACGAGCAGAAGTGCAAGCGCTGCCCAGCGCGTGAGGGGCCCCACGACATCCCCCACTGCGAGGTAGGGCGTCGTGACCTCTGTCACCGGAACCTCGGCGCGAATCGTCGCACGCTCGAACAGGCCGGTCCGACGTTGAACGCGTCCGTCCGGGTCGATGAGAGCCGACGCCCCGGAGATGGCCGCATGGACGACCCAACGCCCTGTTTCGACCGCCCGCAGCTGGCTCTGGGCGATGTGCTGATCGCTCTCCCAGCTCCGACCGAACGAGGCGTCGTTCGTCATCGCCACGACGAGGCCGGCATCGCCGGCTAGCACGTTCGTGCGCAGGACGTCCGAGAACAGCGTCTCGAAACAGATGATGACCGCGACGTCGGTGAGTTCCGTCTCGACCGTCTGCGGTCCTGCTCCGGCAAGCCCGTCCCGGGGCACCTGGCGCAGCGCCGGGACCTTGCCGAACAGCTCCCGCCAGGGCACGTACTCTCCGAACGGGACGTAGCGACGCTTCACGTAGCGGTCCAGCGGCTCACCGTTACGATCGACCAGAACCGCGGCGTTGAGGAAGTTGCGCTCCGGATCGGGGCCATCGAGGTTCGTGCCGAAAAGCAGCTGCCCGTCAACCGTCCTGGCTCCCTCGGTCACATAACGACGCAGGAACGCCCCGGTGGGCGTGAACGGGTCGACGTCGATGCTGTTCTCCGGCCAGATCGTGAGCTCGGGACGCCCACCAGCGTCGATGGCCGCGCGAGTCTCCTCGAGCAGACGCCCCGCAATGGTCGCGTCCTCCGCCTCACGGGAGCTGACGACGCCGACCAGGTCATTTCCCTGCACCGCCAGCACATCCACGCTGCGTCCGCTGGGTGGCGGGGCGTCCGGGGGGAGGACGGCAGCCGCAACTCCGATGAGGGCGAGGGCGGCCAGCGGCCGGACGGCCGACAGGCCCGCAGCGAGCGTCGCCCCGTTCCCTGCCCGCGCAGCCTGAACGCGACGTACCGCCGCATAGATCAGGGCTCCGAGCAGGGCGGTGAGAAAGGTCAGCCCCGTTGCGCCGACCAGGCGCGCGGTGGACAACAGAGGAGACCCAGCGGCGTGTGCGTAGGCAAGCGCTCCCCATCCGAATCCCCCCAGAGGTACGACCGCACGCCACGCCTCCATTCCGGTCCACAGGACGGGGGCCGCGACCACGACCCACGCGCTACGGACCCAGCGCCGCAACAGGGCGGCCAGGAGTGCGTACCAGAGGGCCTGGATGAAAGAGAGGAGGACCCAGGCCGCCACTCCGGCAGGCTCGATGACCCATGCGAGCATGGGCAGGAAGGTCACGAGCCCGGCAACGAGACCGAGTCCGGCGGCAAGTCGAGTCGGAACGGTCCTCGCGGTCGCGGGAGGCCAACCCCGCGGGGTCGAGACCGCGACCCCCTCAGCTCCTGACCCACCCTCCCTCTCGGGCTCGGCCCGTTCCAGGGCCATGAGGAAAAGCGGTACGACGAGCAGGATCAGCGGTCCCGCCCCGAGAGGGGCATGAGCCGCCCAGCCTGCGAGGCCCGCTCCCAGGGCGAGCGCAAAGGCGAGGACTAGACGCAATCGACGCAGATCATCCTCGTCGCATCAGCGAGCTGGGTCGGGCCTTTGACGAGAAAGCACGAGGCGCAGATGAACTCGCCTTCCCGCAGGCCGTCAACATCGTCGAGTTCCTCGTCTTCCTCCCCCACGACTCTCACGAGGACGTCCTCTTCCTCGCTGTCCTCTTCGGGGACGGCTTCGACGACGGTCAGGTTGATGTCGGTGCCGGCGGTATCGTCGACATCCTCCACGTCGGCAACGTCAGGCACGTCTGGTCCGAAGACGGCCTCATCCTCAGGGGCTTCGGCGAAGTCCTCTTCGTCGAAGACATCCTCATCCGGCTCCCCGAGCTCGTCGTCGTCGTCGAGAGGCGCGTCTTCGACCAGTTCGTCGAGCTCCGTGTCCTCGGACCTTGGAACTGCCACCTCAACCCTGCCTTCGTTCGTTTTTGTGATCCCGCCTCGACACCTGGTGCATGTCTCCCGTGCCCGCGAGCCATGCACCACGAGGTTCGCTTAGGCGGCGATTTCTAGCTTCTTCTTCGTACGCGACGCAACGTCATGCCGCGAGTCCGTGTTCCCTCCTGCAGCGCCAGACGTGCAAGAGGAGGCCCCGGGGGTTCCCCGGGGCCTCGACGCTGGGACCACGTACCGTTGGTGCCGTCCATTGCGGTAGGACGTTGTCTACTAAGTGCGCGTGTCCCCTCTCATGTCTCCCAGGCGCTCTCCATCGGTCGCCCCCGGACGCAGCCATACAGATGAGAGACTGTCCCTGCGCCGCGGCCTCACACGGCCGATACAGCGACCGCTGGCGGTCCGCAAGGAGGCCTTCCTTCTCCCCGCGCCCGCCCCGAGCCCCCAATGGAGAACATGAGCGCAGGATGAACGGGTGGTGGCCGGCACGTCAAGAGGGTGAGGGCCAATAGAGCCGGTCGCGCCGCTCCACCCCACGTCCCTTTGCGGCTCCTCGTGGCCAAGCCCCACATATGCGCAGGTCAGGGGGTTGACCGGAACTCGTGGCAGGCTCAGTTCGAGCCGCGCGGGCCGTGCGGCTCGCGGACGCTCGTGCGGGGTGGAGGCATGCGAGGCCGTGGCCACCACTCGGCGGGGGCCTGGCCCCCGGAGTGTCGCCCTGGAGGAGGTCGTCTACGAGGGGGCGTGCGCGCGCGGCGACGTCACGTCCTCGTCCCAACCGGGAAGGGGCGCCTCCCCGTGCGATACGTGTCCTCGCACGACGGTGAGGACACAGCGGGTTCCACGCGGATCCTCGGCGGCAAACGGGTCGCCCTCCCAGGCTGCGAGGTCGGCGCGCATACCAGCCCACACCGTGCCCGTATACCGTTCCTGGCGGGCGACGTGCCTTCCCCCCAGGCAGCTGGCTGCGATGGCCTCGGCGCGCGACAGGCTGTGGTCGCTGCGGCGGCGGTGCTGAGCGGCATGAACGCCTCCCCAGGGGTCCATAGGCGAGACGTTCGAATCGGAGCCGAAGGCCAGCGTCACACCGCGATCAGACAGCGCCCGGTAGGGGTTCATCCACCCTGACCGCTGGGAACCGAGGCGGGCCTCGTACATGCCGCCCTCTCCTCCCCAGAGGGTCTCGAAGGCGGGCTGCACGCTCGCGACGAGTCCGAGTTCGGCGATCTCATCGAGAAGGTCGGGCGGAACCACCTCGACATGCTCGATGCGATGGCGGAGACGCCGCGGCTCCCCCTGCAGGTAGTCCGGCAATTCATCTGCGACCGTCCGCCAGCAACGCACCGCCTGCCGGATGGCGGCGTCACCGATGGCATGTACGCCCACCTGGATCGCGCTGAGGGTCGCCTCGCGGAAGAACGCGATGAGATCCCTGTCGTCGAGTTCGAGGTGGCCGACCGCGTCCTCATCCGCGTAGGGCTGGCAGAGCGCGGCGGTGTGGGAGCCGAGCGAACCGTCGAGGAAAAGGTCGCCACCAGCCTGGCGGAGGCCGCGGTGGGCGACGAACCCGAGATCCATGGCCCCCCAGTAGCAGACGACCTCAACCGGCCAGCGACCCTGCAACCAGGCGTCGAAGTCCTGCGCTCCCATGATGTCGGGCCCGCCCATCTCGTGGACCGACCCGATCCCGAGGGCTACCGCGTGGCGGGCGGCACGCGCGCGAGCCTCCGCCAAGGCCGACTCGCTCATGGCCCCGATCGTCCAACGTCGAGCAATGTGTAGCGCCTCTCGCTTCAGGACGCCGGTGGGACGCCCCTCCGGGTCACGTTCCACTCCGTCGGCGCGTGCGAGCGGTGCGGCCCTGAGCGTGTGCCGGTCGACGAGGCAGGAGTGGCCGTCGCGGCGGGCGAGGTAGACCGTACGGTGAGGGGCGGCCTCGGCCACTTCGTCAGCGGTTGGGAGCCGGTCGGGAAAATCGTGGTCGTCGTAGCCATGTCCCCACAACAGGCGTCCAGGCTCGACTGAGGCGTAGGCGCGTACCGTCTCGAGCAGCTCGGCGCCACTGCGGACCTGAGTGAGGTCCATGCCACCGAGAGTGATGCCGGTCGGAGTGAGGTGGACGTGGGCGTCGACGAAGGCGGGGCCAAGCGTGCAGCCTGGGAGCTCGAGCCGGGCGGCGTGCGCCGGGGCGGCGTCGAGGTCGTCTCCGACCCAGACGACTCGAGAACCTCGTACGAGCACGGCCCGAGCCTCCGAACGCGCATATCCCAACGTCACCACCCGCTCGGCGACTATGAGGGTGCCCCGGGGGGGCGCCTCTCGGGCCGGCGGAGACTCGACTTGTGCCTGCTGGAAGTTCACGCGCGTCTGCCCGCCCTCCCACCGCCCCTGGCGGCGTCCCCCCGGTCAGCAACTGGCGCCGGGGACCCGGGTGCAAGGCTGCTCTCCTCGCTGACGATCGTTCGAAGCCTCGGATAGGTGGCGAGCAGCTCGCATGCGACCTCGGCAGAGCCACTCACTTGACCGCCGGCGATGACGAGCTCGACGTCGCAGCTGAGAGACCGCGCAGCGTCGGCAAGGTCGGCGCAGGTCAGCGGCGACGCGGCAAACACCGCCGTCCCGCCAGGACGGATCGCCAGCAGGGCACCCGCCTCCACGCCCTTGGCCCCGTCACAGACGACGGCGAGGTCGCACAACCCCTCGAGCCCCTCACGCACCGCGGCGGCGGTTGAGAGGGGGTCTCGAAGGTCGGCGACGGCAGGGGTTGCCGCACCGAGAGCCTCGACGAGGCAGACCTCCTGCCAATTGGTGACGACCGACAACACGCCAGCCGCTCCCCTCTCACGCGCGGCCACGCTTGCGAACGCCCCGGCTGCATGGCCCCCTCCAAGTACCGCCACCCTGTCTCCGGGGCCCACTCGACGTGTCACGACGCCCACGATGGGGGCGAGCTCGATGAGGCTCAGTGCGAGCCGGGTTTCGAGATCGTCGGGGAGGCAGGCGAGTGGGCTGCTGGGGAAGATGATGGCATGCCCCCTTGCCGGCACGAGCGCGGTCGCACCGTCCCAGCCGGCCACGTCTGCAAGCCAGAGAGGGGTGAGTCCGAGCGCTGCGGGCAGGGCCACCCGCGCGCCGAGAGGTAGGTCGCGGGGATGGTCGGGACCGACGTCGCTGACCGTCCCGAGCAGTGAGCCGCCACCGCCCGAGGTGGGGTCTTGGAGCTTGCCCCGCTCGGCGACCGTCTCGAGGACACCCGCGCGCAGCCTGCCGGGATCGCCTGCCGCGTTGGCGCGCAAGCGGCGGAACACGACCGGGTCGAGTGCGAGTATCTCGACGTGGAGACGAGCCTCGTTCGGCCACAGCTGCGGGCGGTTGTCCAGCCGCCATGCCGCCCGCGGCAGGACTGCGACCGGGTCGATGGAGCGGTGCACGCCGAGACTGGAGCCCTCGATTGTCAAGGCGAAGCCCCTGTCCAAGATCAATCCTGCGATTTTCCACCCTAGCAGCGGCCTTACAGGCCCAAGACCACGACTACGACCTCTCCCCCACAATCAGCCCTTTCTCCGGCATGCCGTCGGGCGCGGAGCGCATTGGGCGCTCGGACGGCCCGAGCGGGCTGCGAGCCGTCCTTCACGGTGCGAGTATCAGGCCGTCGAGGAGAGCGGTATGGCCTGGCATCGGGAAGGGCTGACCCAGTCGCGTGCTCGCACCAGCGTCTGGGAGCGGCTCGTGCGCCGCCTGGTCCGTCGTGAGTCGTCGCGAGCGAGGCTGCTATCCCTCGCCTCGCACGGTCAGCCGGCGCTTGGAGCAGACGAACGCGCCGAGCAGATCGTGCAGCGTTACGCGCTGAGGTGCGGCGCCGTCGGCGCCATCACCGGGCTTTCTGGCGTCTCGGGCCTCGGCGCAGCCGTCCCTGCCAATGTCGTGTCAGCGCTCGCTCTACAGATCCGCATGATCCTCGAGATCGCCCGTCTGTACGGGCACACGCCCGAGACACGCGACTTCGAGACCGACGTGTTGCTGATCATGGCCGGCGACGCCGCGAAGGAGGTCGTCAAGCACATGGGGGTCGAGGCCTCACGGGCGCTGGCGTGGCGAGCGCTCGAGGGTTCCCTCGCCGCCGCAACCTGGCGCCGTTTCGATCCTGTCCTCGGAAGAGGAGTCGGCGTAGTCGTTCGAGGACGGCCGGTGGCAGCGCTCGCTACCGTCCTGCCACTCGTTGGGGCGCCGATCGGGTTCGGGGTCGATTGGGCCTACGCGCGGGCGCTCGGGGCGCGGGCGATAGCCCATTACCGGCCTCACTCGCTCACAGGCAACGAGTAGCGCTAGCAGCCGCCGGAACAGTCCGAAGGGCGGTAGCGCCGCCTCATGTCCCAGTGAGTAGCGTGGTGGCATGCCGACTCGCCCTATCGCCCCCGATGTCCTCGGTCCTGAAGCTGAGCACCTGTTGGGACGTGAAGCCGGGGAACTCCTGACGGTCCTGCGGCGCGCAGGGCACGATGTCTGGAGTCGGGGGACCAACGCGGGGGGCTCGACGATCGCCGAGGTCGTCGAACATCTCACGGAGGAGGCCGAAGCGGTCGCCCGAGCATGGGAGCGCCACGACCTCGAGGCCGGCCAACCGCTCTTCCACGCCTTCGAGGAGCCGGACCTCAAACCGGAGCTCGTACAGGTACCCGATAACCCGATGCAGGCCCGTGACCGTTACCGGGCGGGAATGGAGCGCCTCCGCCGCCTGCTGAGACAGGTGCGGCAGGAAGAGTGGGCCTGGCCGGCCATGACCCCGCTCGGTGGTGTGGAGACCCTCGCTGAGGCTGCCCGCCGCTGGCTCGGCCACCATTACGTCCACCGTCAGGATGTGCTCCTGGCTCTCGACCAGCCGCTGGATCGCCACGACAGCACCGTCCGTCTCGTTGTGGAGTTCATCCTCGACGTGTTGGCCAGGGCGGGCGGCGAGGTCGTTCCCCGGCCGATGACCTTCGAGATCGTGACCGCGGCGCCCGGTGCTGGAACTTGGGCACTGCTCTTCGACGAGCCGAACTCGGTTCAACGCGACGATGTCGAGGTGTGGCAGGCGTTGCTCGGGTGGCAGCCCCGCGTGCCGCCGGATCACCGCGTCGAGCGCGGTTCCTCCGAGGCCGCGCGCGCCACCATCCGTGGTGATGGTGAGCTCGTGTGGCGGGCAGCCTTCCGGCGGGGGGGAGAATGGGAGGACCTCGAGGTCCACGGAGACGATGAGGCGCAGGCAGTCTGGGACAGGCTCGCCCGGACGCTCACAGAACGTGGTCCGAGGGCTTCTATCGGCAGCGCGGGGACCTGAGGATCGCGCTAGCCCGCCAGTCCAATCACCATCGCCGGGAGCAGGATGGCGAGCGCAGCCAGCACCACCGCGGCGACGACCCGATCTCGCCCGATATGGCGCCCGCTGATGGCGTCCAGGGCACCGCTGGTCAGTGCGAAGAGCGCCCCGACGGCGCACGCCAGGAGCGCCCCCAGCAGGAAGAAGCGCAGCCCTGCGCGGCCTCCCAGACCCGAAGCCGCCGAGACCGCGGTGAGGCCGCCACCGGCGACAAGCGTCCCCCATCCCGCGATCCGCCACGCCAAGCGGGCCTTGCGATCCGTTGCGCGCCACGCCGCCGTCATCACCACTCCAGATCGTCGGAGAGGCTCCCTCCGCTGGCTTCCCGGCTGCTCGCATACGAGAAGAGGATGCGACGGGGCACGTAACCGACCGACTCGAGGAAGGAGCGTCCAACCTCGTTTCCAGCGGCCACCGAGACTTCCACGACCGGAATGCCCGTCTCCTCGGCCCAAGCCTGGATGGCTTGGAGCAGTTCCTGCCCCACCCCGCGGCGACGGACGTTCGGCCGGACGTAGACGGGGCCGACGGTCAAGCCCTCTTGGCGCAGGCTCCCGGCGGCGTAGCCGAGCATCTCCTCCCCCTCGCCGTCCTCGGCGATCCAGAATATGCCGCCCTCCGGGATAGGGTGGGGGGAGGGGCGCATGTACCAGCTGAGGTTGGCCGCCTCGCGACCGTACTCCTGGGCGAGGACGCGGATCTCCTCTATCCGTGCCCGACGTACCCGTACCGCCTCCGCCTGGTTGGGCGGTGTCGGCCCGGCATCCACGCCTCCAGTCATCAGCTCGGCACCTCGCGAATACCACGGGGCAGGTGGTTGAGGCGCTCGAAGCCGTCAGCGGTGACGACGACGATGTCCTCGATACGAGCCCCGTACCGTCCAGGGACGTAGATGCCGGGTTCAACGGAGAAGGCCATGCCTGGCCGCAAAGGCTCCTTGTTGCCGGCCACCAGGTAAGGCTCCTCGTGCTCGTCGACCCCGATGCCATGACCGGTCCGGTGGATGAACATCTCACCGTAACCGGCCTCGGCGAGTCTGCCGCGGCAACAAGCGTCGACCTCCTCCGCGGAGACACCAGGGCGGACGGCCTCGACACCTGCTTGCTGTGCCTCCTCGAGCACCTCGTGCAGCTCCCGATAGTCGTCGGGCACGTTCCCGATCACGTAGTTGCGCGTCATGTCGGAGCAGTAGCCTTCTCGCGTGCCGCCGATGTCGACCACGATCGGGTCGCCTGGCTCGAGGATGCGATCGCCGGTCTCGTGGTGTGGGCTGGCGCCGTTCGGACCGGACGCGACGATGACGAAGTTGACCTCATCGTGCTCCTCGAGGATGGCTTCGGCGATGTCGTGCGAGACGGCCACCTCGCTGCGACCGGGTCGCAGGAAGCTCGGCATGTGGCTGTGGACCCGATCGATCGCGCCTGCGGCTTGCCGTAGTTTCTCGATCTCGTCCTGGCTCTTGCACACCCGCAACTCGCGTGAGATGTCTCCGCCTGTCAGCCATGCGGCCCCCGGTAGGACTGCCTGCAGTCGCAGGAGGAAGACACTCCAGAGCCGGTCCTGAACGGCCAGACGCCCATCGGGAAGACAGTCAGAGGCATCGAGCACCCGCGCCACCATCCCGATTGGGTCCTCGTGCTCCTGCCACGTGAGGATCTCGACCAGCTCACCCGCCCCGCTGGCACGAGCACGGGGAGCCTCGAGCTCGGGGACGATGAGTGCCGCTGGCCCGTTCGCGGGCAGGACGAGCAAGGTGAGCCGCTCGAGTGGGGGTGCCCGGTAGCCGACGAGCCAGTACAGGTCCGCTGACGGTCCGGCCAGCAGAGCATCCACGTCACGCTCTCGCAGCACCCGCTGTGCCCGCTCGAGTCGCGCCCCGAGGTCCGACACGCTCCCTCCTTCGCTGCAGCCTGCATCCTACGGTTGGAGACCGACGGAGGCGGGGACTTGACTTGGGGGTAGAGGTCGTTCGTAGTCGCGGTCTTGGGCCCTGTTTGGCGGCAAAGGTCGTAGTGGCGGTCTTGGGCCTGTTTGGGGGGGTCGTAGCAGCGGTCTTGGGCCTGTTTGGGCAGAGGCCCTAGTCGCGGTTTTGGGCCGCGATCGCGAGTAGCGACGCAACCGTCGCGGGGAGCCATATCCTCGGAGTACAAGCGCGAAAGGTGCATGTGGCCTCGCAGTCTCCCCCGGCCCGCCCACCGGTCTCGCCCCTGGTCGACCGGGAGCAGGCGCTCGACCGTGCGGCCACGACTGCTCTCGATGTGGTCGTCATCGGTGGCGGCATCACCGGGGTCGGCATAGCGCTCGATGCGGCTTCCCGCGGTCACTCCGTGGCCCTGGTGGAGCGCGACGACCTCGCTTCGGGAACCTCTTCGAAGTCGTCGAAGCTCGTGCATGGAGGTTTGCGATACCTCGAGCAGCGCGAGTTCGGTCTCGTCTACGAAGCGGTGCGCGAGCGCAACCTGCTGCGCCGCCTGGCCCCCCATCTCGTCCGCCCGCTCGCTTTCGCGATTCCCACGGACGACACCGCGAGACGGGCTGCGGTCAAGGTGGGCCTATCGATGTACGACGGTATGGCGGCAGGCCGCAATGTGCGCAACCACCAACGGCTCGACCCGGCCGCTTTGCTCGAGGCGTTGCCCGATGTCGCCAGGGGCAGGGGGCGTGGTGGGTACCGCTACTACGACTGTCAGACGGACGACGCCCGGCTCACGCTGGCGGTGGCACAGGCCGCCCACGCCTTCGGTGCACTCGTCGTGACCCATGCCGAGGTCGTCGACTTCCTGCGCTTGAAAGGAGCGGTTGTCGGCTGCACCGTCCGGGATCGACTCGGTGGAGCGGTGTTCGACCTCACCGCCCGCTGGGTGGTAAACGCGACCGGGGTGTGGGTCGATCGCGTTCGAGCACTCACCCCTGAGGAGCGTGCCCCCCTGCTGACGCCCTCGAAAGGAGTGCATCTCACGTTCCACGGGCGGGACCTGCGTGTGAGGGACGGGGCTTTCATTCCTTCAGGAGCCGATGATGGTCGTCTCGTCTTCGTGATCCCATGGGGTCAGCAGGTCATCGTCGGCACGACCGACGAGCGCTACGAAGGAGACCTCGAGGAGCCTTCGGTTACGGCCTCCGAGGCCGGCTACCTTCTCAACGCCATCAACGAGTCCTTCGACACGCGCCTCACGCTGTCGCAGGTCATTGCCGCGTGGGCAGGCCTTCGGCCCCTGCTGCGCGCTCCTGGTGCCACCACCGCCCCGACTGACCTTTCGCGGCGGCACGCCATCTTCGAGGAGCCCAAGGGGCTCATCACCATCACCGGGGGCAAGCTCACGACCTACCGGCGGATGGCGGAAGAGCTTGTCGACCGCATCATGGGGGCGGAGGGTGCCAAGGCGCGCTGTGTCACGCATCGACTCCCCATCGGCGTGCGTGGGTCTGTGGAGGACGCCCTCAGTGACCTGCACGAGGTGTCCCGATCGGTGGGACTCGACCCGCAACTGGCCGGCTCCCTCCTCCACCGGCACGGCTCGGACGCGGCTGCGGTGGTCACCTTCTGTGCCGAGCATGGAGAAGCAGAACGGCTCCTACCCGAACTTCCCTATCTGAAGGGTGAGGTCCGGTGGGCCGCTCGTCGCGAGCTTGCCCGCACGCTCGATGACGTCCTGCAGCGGCGTCTCCGAGTGTCCCTACGCGACCCTCAGGCCGGTGGCGGGGCTGTTGCCTGGGCCGCGAAGGCGCTCGCCGAGGAGCTCGGGTGGTCGCAGGCCGAACGAGACAGGCAGGTCGACAGCTACCTGGAGAAGGTGGGGCGTGAACGCGGCGCCATTGCGCTGGACACTGCATGGCGCTGGGTCGGTGCGCGAGACGCCGGGCCCGGTTGATGCCGAACTGGCGCCGGGTCGGGTTGTCGTGCGCTGCGGCCACCGCCGGAACCGTCACCGGCTTGGTGGCTGAACGGCTGCTGATGAGGCGGCGGCATGAGCGGAAGGGCTCAGCTGCCCAAATCGGTGACATCGCGGGCGACGCCACGGTCCTGGCCGGCCCGGGCGGCGTCCGCCTGCAGGTTGAGACGTACGGGCCCGAGGGTGGAGGCGACGAGGCCGCGACGGAGATCGTCCTTGTGCATGCTTTCGCTCAGACCGCCCGAGCCTGGCACGAGCAGGTGATCGGCCTCAGGGACCGCCACCGTCTGGTGACCTACGACCAGCCCGGTCATGGCCGGTCTTCGGCTCCCACCAGTGCAGAATTCTCGCTTGACCTGCTCGCCGATGCCTTGGCCACGGTAGTTGAGCGGGCAACCCAGCCCGGGCGGGGCAGACTCGTCCTGGTGGGGCATTCTCTGGGTGGGATGACCGCGCTGGGGTTCGCCCGGCGTCATGAGGCCTTGTTCGGGGAGCGTGTAGGAGCTCTCCTGCTGCTCTCGACCACCGCTCGCACAGAATCCCAGAACGCCGCACTCGGGCTGGGTCTCCGTCTGCTCGTCCCCCTGCAGACGGCAGCGGGCGATTTCTTCGCCGTGCGCGGCCAGCGACTTGCGCGTGTTTACCGCGGCCCGAGTGACCTGTCCTTTGCGCTGACCCGCGGGATCGGGCTCGTGCGGGGCGCGGATCCCCGATACGTCGAGCTGACCGAACGGCTCGTGCTCGACACCGAACTGGCGACGATCTTGAAGCTCCTACCCGTCGTCCTGGAGATGAACGAGGAGGAGACGCTCGCGAAAATCAACGTTCCCACGGTCATCGTCGTGGGCAGTGACGATCGCCTCACCCCTGTCCGAGACGCGCGTCACATGGCGCGTTCCAACCCCGACGTCAGGCTCGTCGAGATTCCGGGTGTCGGACACATGACACCGCTGGAGACACACGGGGTGGTCAACCGGCTGATTCGCGAGCTCGCAAGAGAGGCCAATCGACGGGAACAGGCGCATTAGGCGCTGGAGAATCTGGCGCTGCGAGCCATCGGTCCGGTCGGATCGGATTGTTGTCCTCCATTGCCCTGCCAGACTTCAAATCTTGAGGTTCAACGCCTTCGGCAGCAGGTCGAACGTCGCGCTCGTCGTGCCAAGCACTTCCCCGTCGGCCTCGACGAGCAGCGGCTCCTCGCTGTGGACCTCTACGCGCGCCGACTGGTACTCCCGGACTTCCGGGTGGGGCACATGCTCTCCCTTCCGAATGCGCGGGGTCATGAGGAAGACGTCTTTGGGGGCGCCTCGCCACAGCTGAACGTTGAAGCGTCCGTCGTCGGGCAGGGCGCGCGGGGCGACTTTCATCCCCCCGCCGAAGAACTGGCCGTTTGCGACGACGAGATTGCTGAGCGGACCGGGCACCTCGGTGTGGTCGAGCACCACCCTGGCCGGTCGTACCCCGAAGTGGCGAATGGCCGCGAACACGCCGAACAGGTAGCGACTCGCGCCTAGAAAACGTGGCAGTCGGTTGGCACGCTCCACGACGATCGCCCCGTAGCCCACCTCGGCGACGTTCGCGAATGCGAAGGTGACGGGTCGCCGGTCCCGACCGGTCAGACGGATCCGGCCGAGGTCGATCGGATAGAGCTCGGCGCCGTCCAAGTGACGGGCGAGCTGCTCGGGCGAGCGGTCGAGGCCGAACGTGCGGGCAAAATCACTGCCTGAACCTGCTGGCACGATCCCGAGGACGACGTCGTCGGCACGCGCCCCTGTCTCTGGATCGATGAGCCCGTTGACGACCTCGTGAACGGTGCCGTCGCCACCGACCGCCACAACGAATCGGATGCCGCGCTCCTCGAGAGCCCAACGAGCGAGCGCCGTCGCATGGCCAGGCCCGGTCGTCGTGGCGGTCTCGTAGTCGAGCCCGCGCGCCTCCAACGCTCCCTGCAACCGACCCAGCAGGGGATGACGACCGCGACCGGCAGTCGGGTTCGCGATGAGTAGCATGAGACCGAATGGGCTGACCACTCGTCGCCTCGGTGAGGCTCACTGCCCGGGGGGGCGGTACTCCACGCTCTTCTCGACAACCTCGTCGACTTCCTCGGGTGTCAGCAGCACGGTAGTCCTGACGCGCACGGCCCCCGTCCCGGTGATGGCAAGGCTCGCGGTCGCAGCTGAGATGTTGTCGGGCAACTCGAAGATGGTGTAGGTGTCGTTGGGTCCGAAGGCGTAATAGAAGGCTTCGACCGTCCCACCGAGGCCTTCGATCACCTCTTCCACCGCCCTGCGACGGCTGGTCCCACCCTCCTGTCGCACGGCCTCGATCCCCTCACCGCTGTACGTCGCTTCCCACAGGTACTTGGCCATTTGGCACGTCTCCCTGATCTCAACACCCTTTCAGGTGTAGCAGGGTCGGCGGGCACGTTGCCACGCCCGGCCACGGCTATCGCATGGCGTCGACCGAACCACGTCGGGGACGCATCCGCTGGCCTTCCGCCTACAGGCTCAGGCCTCCACGACTCCCCGCCGCAACCGGTCGACCGCCTGTCTCGCGGCCGCCCGGATAGGAGGCGGTGCGATGTCGCGGATCTGACCGGCGAGGTCGGCGACCTGCTTCATCGTTCGCACGAAGTCTCCGCCGGTCAGTTCGAGCATGCCCAGGGAGGCGTCGAGGTCGGCCCCCTCGGACCACCGCCAGGCCGCCCCCACGAAACCCGGGTCGAGTTCACGCAAGGTTCTCAGGCCCGCTGCCTCCTCACGCGTGCGGATCTCGCCGGCTACGTCGAGTGCGGCTCGCACGGCCTCTCGCAGCGCCTCGCTTGGCATCTCGCTCGGGACCGCCGCCTCCTCGCCTCTTGCTTCGTAGACGAAAAGCGCACAGAGCCCTGCAAGCTCGGATGCATCCAGACCGTCGAAGATGCCGCGCCGCAAGCATTCGGCCACGATGAGGTCGGTTTCGGCATAAATGCCAGCCAGTAGCAGGCCGTCGCGGTTGGGCGCAGGCCGGTTGTCGAGATAGCGGAGTTCTTGCAGCACGTCGATGAGTCTCCGGAGCTGGCGTACGAGAGAGTGGGTGCGCCGCGAGATCTGCGCCCGCAGACGCTGGGCCTCATCGGTGATCTCGTCGTATCGGGACTGCCAGCGCTCATGCTCATCCCGTTCCGGGCACACGTGAGCGGGATGCGACTCGACGGCAGCCCGCAGCGCAAGAACCGCTTCCGATTCCTCCGCCGGCTCGAAGGCCTCCTGCCGCGGCACATCAGGATCGGCAATCTCCCGTAGCCGCGCGGCTACCTCGGCCCGGTAGGCCGGCTGACGGGGGGTGCCGCGAGCCGGAAGCGGGATCGCACCAACTCGGACAGGGGCCCGGTCGAGTTCTCGAGGACCAAGCCGGCTGATCCGGCGGTCCTCTGTCACAACGCGCGCGAGCGGTGTCCCCCGGTCCGTGATCCAGGTACTGACGACTACGGCGAGACCTCGCCGTGGTGCGTTCGACCACCATATGACCTCGCCGGGGACGAGGCTCGTCAGTCGCTCGCTCACATCGCCTTCACGCTTGACACGTACCTCCCGCCGTTCCCGGCGCCGGGTCGCGTCGAGCTCGCGTCGCAGCTGCCAGTACTCGCCCCAGTCACCGCGGTCACAGTGAAGATGACGCGCGTAGCCGGTCACCCCTTCTTCGAGTTCCCCCAGACGGCGGGTCGTTCCTTCAACCGAGCGGTCGGCCTGGAATTGTGCGAACGAGCGTGACAGCAGGCGTTCAGCGTGGGCGAGGTCGTGGCGGCGCAAGAGGTTCACCACCATGTTGTACGAAGGCGCGAACGACGACGTGAGCGGATAGGTCCGGGTGCCGACCAACCCGGCAACCGAGCGGAAGTCGATGTCGCGCTGGTAGAGGACGATCGCCTGGCCGACGGGGTCGATGCCGCGACGGCCGGCTCGGCCGGTGAGCTGGGTGTACTCGCCAGGGGTCAGCAGGACGTGACGTTCGCCGTCCCACTTTTCCAGCCGCTCGATGACGACGCTCTTCGCGGGCATGTTGATGCCCAGCGCAAGCGTCTCCGTGGCCGCCACGACCTTCAGCAATCCCGACTGGAAGGCTTTCTCGACCGTCTCCTTGAACGCCGGAACGAGACCCGCATGATGGGGAGCGACCCCATGCTCGAGCGCGTCGAGGAACCGGTCGTATCCGAGCACCCGCAGGTCGTCCTCGGGGATGCCCGCCACGGACTCCTCGGCCATCGCGCGGATTTGCTCGCGTTCGTGACGACTGGTGAGACGGATCCCGGCGAGAACGAGTTGGTCGACGGCCCCTTCGCAGCCGCTGCGGCTGAACACGAAGATGATCGCGGGTAGCCAGCCCCGCTCGGCGAGCTCTTGGACGACAACAGGGCGTGGGGGATAACGCAGCCGCACGCTGGACTCGAGCCGGCGTCCCGTTCGCGTCAGCCGGTTGCGCTGGGAAGCCTGGCGCTCGAGCATGAGCACCTTTGGGTTCGGTATCCCGGCAAGTCCCTGTGCTGCCCTTTCACGCTGCTCCCTGCCACTCTTGCCCTTCCGAGTCGAGACGAACATCGGAAAGACACTGTCGCCGACGTAGTAGTAATGGCGGAGCGGCACCGGACGACGCTCCTCGATGATCACCTCGACCGATGACCCGCTGGCCCAGGTCTCCGCTACCTGGTGCTCACCGTCTGGCCGCGTCTCCGGCGTCGGCCCATCGGGCTCGCGTACGGTCCGAAGCCACGCCCCGAACTCCTCCGCATTGCTGACGGTCGCTGACAACGCAATGATCTGCACTGACGCCGGCAGCTGGATGATGACCTCCTCCCACACCGCGCCGCGGGCGCGATCGGCGAGGTAGTGCACCTCGTCCAGCACGACGTAGCGAAGGCCGCGTAGCGTCGTCGAAGCCTCGTAGATCATGTTTCGCAGCACCTCCGTCGTCATGACGACGAGGGGCGCCTCACCGTTGATTGAGCGGTCACCGGTCAGCAGGCCCACTTTGGCTTGTCCGTGACGGCCGACGAGGTCGCGGAACTTCTGGTTCGACAGCGCCTTGATCGGTGTCGTGTAGAAACACTTTCCGCCCCTGGCGAGCGCGTAGTGACAGGCGAACTCGCCCACGACGGTTTTTCCGGCACCTGTAGGGGCTGCCACAAGGACGGAGCGGCCGGCCTCGAGCGCCCGGATCGCCCGCAGTTGGAAGGGATCGAGGGGGAAGCCGTAACGAGACGCGAAGCGGACGACCTCGTCCGAGGATCCGGCGGCGTTCTGTTGAGGGGAAACGGTCATGTCAGTGGGAGTCCTGTGGGCGGGCATCAATCGGCGAGGCCGGCGTTGAGCCGCTTCATTCCGGCACCTCGCCGTTCGAGAGGCTACTAAGGCTTGGCCGCTGTGAAAGTTCGGGAGGTCAGGAGGTGTACGAGGTCGGAACTCTGATCTCGGAGTCGTCGCACGGCGGGGCGTGTCCTACAACCCGAATATTTGGCCGCGTTTTCCCCAGCCGTGCCCTCCAAATCTTCCTACCTGTCGCAGGGTGAACGTATGTTCGGGGTATGAAAAGCGGCACGTTTTCGACACACGGTGACCAGACCGCGGCTCCGCCTGAGGGGGAGGTGAGCCTGGCGGAGGGTACGGGGCTGCTGGCCCGTCTGTCAGACGCGCTGCGGCGTATGCAGCAGGCGACGGCGGAGGCGGTGGACCTGGCCGGACGGGTGCAGCGCGCCGGGGTGGTGGAGGTTATCGAAGGCCTGCCCTTGGAGCTGCTGCTGGCACTCGAGCACCGCCTGGTCTCCTGCGATGCTCGCATGCTTCTGGAAGCGGCACGTCTGCTCGAGCGAATGCCCGTCACGAAGACGCTGTTCGCCGAGGGGAAACTGTCGTGGGGGCAGGTCCGCGGCATCGTCGCCCGTCTGCGGCGCATGAAAGTCGACGACCTGCCGGTCATCGACGAACGGGTCGAGGCCTCGCTGGACCTGGTGGATAAGTACTCGCCCGACGAGCTGGTCTGGGCGGTGGAGCGTGCCGCCGACGAGATCGACGGTCCGCGCAAAGTCGAACGCCGCGAGCAGGGCCAAGTCGAGACGAGCTTCTTGTCTGTGCAACCGTCCTTTGACGGGTCGGTGCGCCTGTACGGCGAACTCGACCCGGTGGCGGGCGCGACCTGTCTGAACGCGCTGGATGCTGCCAGCGGCCTGCCTGACAGCGAGCCCACCGAACCGGGGGAGGCGTCGAGCCGGGCGAAGCAGCGCGCCCGAGGGCTGGTGCGCATCTGCACCGACTGGCTGGGTGGGGGCAGGGGCAGACGCCGTCGTGCCCGCCCCCTGCTCATCGCCCACGTCGACCTGGCCAACGTCACCGCGACTGCCGCTGGGACGGTGGAACTGGCCACCCCCGGAGCTCTGCCCACCCTGAGTG
>JBHELG010000038.1:0-6540 GCA_046263195.1 Nitriliruptorales bacterium
GGGAACGGGTCGCGCCCGGGCGATCGGCCCGGGCGCGTTGTGGGGCTTGAAGTTACTGAAGCGGGGCGGTGACGAGTTCGAGGTTGAGGCCGAGCACCTGCTCCGCCCGAGCGATCTGCGGGCCGATGCGCGGGATCGACAGTGGTTCGAAGACCGTGGACGTACCTATGCTCAATGCTGAAATGTTGCCGACGGCGCGACCGTCCGCGCTGATGACCCCGGCGCCCGAGTCGCCTAGTACAGCGGGGCCATGTGCCGTCACCTCGTTCGGGTCACTCATATCCAACGCCAGAGCGCTGCGGGCCGGCGCGACCGAACGACGGAGATCATCAAGACTGGGATCGATTGTCGTGACGATCCCGTTGCCGTAGAAATGGAGAATTTCCGGTCCGTCCGCGAGGTCGTCGTTGATGCCCGTCGGGCCGCCGAAATAGCACATGGCGGGGTCCACCGGGACGCGGTCATCGACTCGGACGAGCGCGAAGTCCAATGGAAGTTGTCTACGCGCGTAGACGAACCTCCCGATTTTGTTGCCCTGACCGTCACTCGCGACGGGACCGGCGCCGACCGGCCACGACCGTTCGACGGCAGGCAATTGCCTTGGATCAGAAAGTGTGGGCGTAGGGATTGCGCAGTGGCCGGCGGTACCGATGTAGCGGTGAATGCCGTCGGTGAAGACGAAGTTGTAGGTGCACAGCCCGGCACCGCCGCCTTCTTGCTCCGTGATGGCGAGCCCGCCGGGTCGCACCCCGGGGCAGGTCTGTAGCAGCCCGACGGGGCTAGCCATCGGGACTGTTACGGCTCGACCGACAGTTGGGATCTTCTCGGCTGGTCTTGGTGTAGATGCGACGGAGCTGGGCGTGGCAGCGACGGGGTCGATCGAGGATGTGGCCGGGCTGGCTGTGGTGATCGCCGCGTCGGTCATGGCGACCTTCTCGAGGTCGCAGGGCTCACCGCCCAGCGCCAAAGTGGAGATGTCTTCGCCGAGGCCTAGGCCGGCGGGGAGGGGAGTGAAGCCGAGCGAGAGCGCCGCCGAGATGAGCAGCGTAGCGAGGGTGGCGAGGGTCCTGCGAGATGAAGGGACGAGGGGCCGAGGACGCATGCGGACCTCCGGGCGTTCGGGTGCAGTGCGATGAGCAGTGCGATCACGCTGTCACGGTACGTTGCACATTCTGCCAGGTCCCGGTCAAGGACATTCGACTCGAACCTTTGCAGGTCCTGAATGGGCCCGGTGGAGCACAGGATAGCGCCCCAGCCAGCGGTCTCGACGCGTGGCTGGCGGGGAGGATCGGGGCGTACTCAGCTAGGCTCACGTAGTCACAGGTCGGATTGCCGGGTGCCGACCTCTGACCCTCTCATCGGAGGAAGCCGGGTGCCCGCGACCATCATCGTCGGTGTGCAATGGGGTGACGAGGGCAAGGGCAAGGCCACCGACCTTCTGGCTGACGGCACGGACCTCGTCGTGCGCTACCAGGGCGGAAACAACGCTGGTCACACCATCAGCGTGGGCGAAACAGTCCTCAAGCTGCACCTCATTCCTTCGGGGGTCCTCTACCCCCACGTCACCCCGGTCATCGGGGACGGTGTCGTCGTCGACCCGAGCGTGCTCATTCAGGAGCTGGACGAACTGGACGCGAAGGGTCTGGAAGCGAGCTCTCGACTACGGGTGTCAGGCAACGCCCACCTCATCATGCCTTACCACCGCGAGCTCGACTTGCTCGTGGAGCGGCGTCTCGGCGATGCCCAGCTCGGGACGACCCGCCGAGGCATCGGACCCGCCTACGCTGACAAGGCTGCCCGGATCGGCCTGCGCTTCCAGGACCTGTTCGACGAGAAGATCTTCCGCCAGAAGCTCGACGCCGCCCTCGAGTTGAAGAATCAGATCCTCGCCCGCATCTACAACCGCCTTCCCTTGGACGCGGAGGAGATCGCCGGCACCTACCTCGGCTATGGGGAGCGCCTGAAACCTCAACTCGCGGACTCGACCGCCCTCATCCACGAGGCACTCGAGGCCGGCAGACACGTCATCCTCGAAGGTGCGCAAGGCACCCTCCTCGACCTCGACCACGGCACGTACCCGTTTGTCACCTCCTCCAATCCGGTCGCGGGCGGCGCGCTCACCGGCGCCGGGATCGGACCGCGCCATGTCGACGAGGTCATCGGCATCGCCAAGGCATATGTCACAAGGGTCGGCACGGGGCCCTTCCCCACGGAGCTGACCGATGAGAAGGGGGCCCGTCTCGTCGAGCGCGGCGGCGAGTACGGCACGACCACGGGGCGTCGACGGCGTGTCGGCTGGTTCGATGCGGTGCTCGCCCGTTACGCCAACCGAGTGAACGGTCTCAGCGCCATGTTCCTCACGAAACTCGACGTGCTCTCCAGCTTCGAGACCCTGCGGGTCGCTGTCGCCTACCGCTACCAGGGAAAGGAGTACCGTGACTTCCCGCCGCACCAGTCGATCTTCCACCATGCGGAACCCCTCTATGTCGACGTACCCGGGTGGGGAGGAGACATCTCCGAAGCTGAACACTGGCGGGACCTGCCCTCCGCGGCCCGCCGCTACGTCGAGTTGCTGGAGGAGGAGTCGGGCGTTGCCATCCGCTGGGTCTCCATCGGACCGAAGCGCTCCCAGACCCTCGTGAGAGGCGCAGAGGCGGCCTCGTCGAATCTCGGGAGGTGAGGTTGCGCGTCCTCGTCCTGGGGTCGGGAGGCCGGGAACACGCGCTGGCCTGGCGGCTGGCGAACTCGCACTCGGTTGACGCGGTCGAGGCGGCACCAGGCAACCCCGGCATGGCAGAGTTCGGTCCCTGCCACAGGGTGCAGCCACTCGAGTCCTCCGAAGTCGCCCGCCTCGTACAGCGCCGTCACGTCGACCTCGTCGTCGTAGGACCGGAGGCACCGCTCGTGAGCGGAGTCGCGGATGAGCTAGGCCGCCGCGGGATTCCCGTGTTCGGGCCGAGCGCCGCGGCCGCTCGCATCGAAGGCTCGAAATCCTTCGCGAAGGAGATCATGTCCGCCGTCGGCGCTCCAACCGCCCGCTACGGCGTCTTTGCGGACGCGCCTTCGGCTCTCGAGGCGCTCGAGGGCTATGCGCCACCTTATGTGGTGAAGGCGGACGGCCTCGCCGCCGGGAAGGGGGTCGTCATCTGCGAGACTCGGGAAGAGACCGAGTCCGCGATAGAAGACGCCCTGGTGCGGCGCATCTTCGCTGAAGCCGGCCAGAAGATCCTGCTCGAGGAGTACCTCGAAGGTCCGGAGGTCAGCGTCTTCGCCGTCTCGGACGGGCGGGATCTCGTCGTGCTGCCACCCGCCCAGGATTTCAAGCGCGCCTTGGAGGGCGACCAGGGCCCAAACACCGGCGGCATGGGGGCCTACAGCCCGGTGCCGGGTTTCGGGCTCGGTGAGGCCGGCGAGTTCGGCGTGTCAGTGCTCCGCCCAGTAATCGGCGAGTTGGCCCGACGCGGCAGTCCGTACGTCGGCCTGCTGTACGCGGGGCTTACCCTGAGCCGGGAGGGACCGAAGATCCTCGAGTTCAACTGCCGCTTCGGCGACCCCGAGACCCAGGTCGTCGTCCCTCGCATCACGAGCGACTTCGGTGCCCTGCTGGCGGCGGCTGTCGACCCAACTCGTGGGATGCGGAATGCTCCATTGAGCTTCTCGGACGACGCGTTCGTCACCGTCGTCCTGACCAGTTCCGGCTATCCGGGCACCTATGAGGTGGGACGAACCATCTCGGGGCTCGACCTCGTCGCCGCCCACTACCCTGACGTCCTCGTCTTCCACGCCGGGACCCGCCAAGAGGACGGCCGGCTCGTCACGGCCGGTGGGCGAGTCCTGGCAGTGACGGGACGGGGCGCCGACGTCGCAACCGCCCGTGATGCCGCCTACGGGGCGGCTGACCTCATCCGATGGGAGGGGATGCAACGTCGCGATGACATTGCGGCGGCCGCTGCTCAGGCAGCGGGCTAGACGGGTCCGGATGCTCGTCCTGCCGGCGGGCCGGTCCGTCCCCACCGTCCGGGCCTGCGGCCCTCCCCCGGGCAACCCGAGACCGCCTTCCCACCCCAGAGACCCCTCAGCACCGTGACGAGCAAGGGGTTGTCCCACTTCAACCAAGGACCTAGCCAGAGGAGAAATCTGCCATGTCACCTTCGCGCGTCGGCATCGTGATGGGTTCCCGATCGGACGCGGACGTCATGCGGCCAGCGGGCGAGGTTCTCGACGAGTTCGGAGTGCCCCACTCGGTCCAGGTCATCTCCGCCCATCGCAACCCCGACGAGTGCGCCGCCTGGGCCAAAGGGGCGGTCGATGCCGGCTACGAGGTACTCATCGCCGGTGCCGGGCGGGCTGCCCACCTCCCCGGTGTCGTCGCCGCACACACCCCCTTACCGGTTATCGGCGTCCCGATCCTGTCCGCCCACCTCGGCGGGGCGGACAGTCTCTTCTCCATCGTCCAGATGCCCCCGGGCGTCCCCGTCGCTTGCGTCGGAATCGACGCCGCTCGTAATGCAGGACTGCTGGCGGTTCAGATCCTCGCGACTGCCGACCCGGAACTGCGCCGTGGATTCCTGGAGTACAAGCGGCGACTGGCCGAGGAATCGCGAACACCCGAGCGCCAGACCGGCTTCCGTACGGCCTGATCCCAGCCTGGAAAGCCCGTCTGCCGCCAGCCGCGCCGCTCGGTACGATCATCTGCGCCCGGTCCCAGCCTGCCTCCCGGCAGAGGTGGAGTTGGCCGGGATTCCCCGCAGCGCCAAGTCTTGGGAACTTCCATGACACTCGAAGGCCTCATTCATCTGCGCTCGGGCAAGGTCCGAGATCTCTATGCGATCGACGGGGATCACCTGCTGCTCGTCGCCTCCGACCGCGTCTCGACCTTCGACTGCGTCCACCCCACGCCTGTGCCCGACAAGGGCAAGGTGCTAACCGGCTTGTCGGAGTTCTGGTTCGGCCTCACCGGGGGCGTCGTCGACAACCACCTCGTGTCGACCTCACTGTCGGACTTTCCGTCGCAGGCACGCAGGCACGCCGAAGCGCTTCGCGGCCGCACCATGCTCGTGCGACGCGCGGAGGTCATTCCGTTCGAATGCGTGGCCCGCGGCTATCTGACCGGGTCCGGTCTGAAGGAGTACATCGCCTCCGGTCGCGTGTGCGGCATACCGCTACCGCAAGGACTCGGTGAGGCGTCCGAGCTGCCGCAGCCGATCTTCACGCCGGCCACGAAGGCGGTTTCGGGCCACGACGAGAACGTGCCGTTCGAGGTGCTCAGTGACGCCCTCGGCGACCCGCTGGCGCGAAAGCTGCGGGAACTGACCCTCATCCTCTACCGCTTGGGGCGGGACTTGGCTCTCGAGCGCGGCATCATCCTCGCCGACACGAAGTTCGAGTTCGGGCTCGTCGAGGGTGACCTCGTCCTCGTCGACGAGCTCCTCACCCCCGACTCCTCCCGCTACTGGCCGGTCGAGGGCTACTCGCCCGGGCACCCCCAGCCCTCCTTCGACAAGCAGTTCGTGCGCGACTACGCGGCCTCGACCGGTTGGGACCGGACCCCGCCAGCACCGGAGCTGCCCGACGACATCGTGCGCCAGACCCGATCCCGCTACGCGGAAGCGTACGAGCGGCTAACCGGCCACCCCTTCGATGAATGGCTCGCCCGCTTGTGAGGTCATGGGGCGGTGCGGGGTGGGCATCGCCAGGGCGTCCGAACCCACCGGAGCCGCGTGTAGAGGTCTGGGCCGGAGCAATCGCAACTTTCGGTTGCGTTTCCGTGCCTCCGAACCTACCTTTCAGCGGTCTGAAATCAGGAATGAGGGATGCCGAGACTATCGAGGCAGGAGCGCGAAGCCCTGAAGGCGCTCTATCGACGTACGAGAGACGGCGGGGAAGCCCGCATGGGCGATCTCGCGGAGGCGCTCGCGGTGAGTCCCGCCACCGTCACCGCTCTGTTCAAGCGTCTCACCGTCACCGGTCTCGTTCACCATGAGCCGTATCGCGGGGTCTCCCTCACCGCTACCGGTCGGCAGGTAGCCATCTCCGCAATACGACGCCACCGCATCGTCGAGCGCTTCCTGGCCGACATGCTCGGCTACCCGTGGAACGAGGCCGACCGCCTCGCCGCCTCCTTCGAGCATGAGCTGCCGCAGGAGGTCGAAGACCGTCTCTTCGTGGCCCTCGACCGGCCCGAGACATGTCCACACGGCTTCCCGATACCCGAGCCCGAGGTCGCGGAGATGCCGGCGCTCCCGCCGCTCTACGACCTCGAGCCGGGCGACCGTGCGGTCATCGCCGTGCCCGGATCGACCGATCCGGACGTCGTGAAGTTCCTCGAGACGCTCGGGCTGCATCCGGGGGTGGTCGTCGAGGTTCGCGAGAAGCATCCCTTCGATGGCCCCATCGTTCTACGACTGGGGGACGACGACCGAACACTGGGAGAGAAGGTCGCGCGACAGATCTATGTCAGGCGGGAACAGACATCTGAGGCCGCGCTGACGCCACGACTCGCAAAGGAAGCCCGAACATGATCAGCCTGCTCGCCTCCGA
>JBHELG010000039.1:0-73370 GCA_046263195.1 Nitriliruptorales bacterium
TGAAAGCGGTTTACAACCCGAAGGCCTTCTTCCCGCACGCGGCGTCGCTGCGTCAGGCTTGCGCCCATTGCGCAAGATTCTCCACTGCTGCCTCCCGTAGGAGTCTGGGCCGTGTCTCAGTCCCAGTGTGGCTGATCGAGCTCTCACTCCAGCTACCCGTCACCGCCTTGGTAGGCCATCACCCCACCAACAAGCTGATAGGCCGCGAGGCCATCCCACGCCACAAAAGCTTTCCCCAACCCACCATGCGACAGGAAAGGACTATCCGGTATTAGCCCCGGTTTCCCGAGGTTATCCCCAAGCGTAGGGCAGATTCCTCACGTGTTACTCACCCGTTCGCCGCTCCGTACCCCAACCGAAGTCAAGGCCGATCGCTCGACTTGCATGTGTTAAACGCGCCGCCAGCGTTCGTCCTGAGCCAGGATCAAACTCTCCGCTCAAAACCACACACAGCCACCACAAACCACAGCAGCCACACATGGCAGAACAGAACAGAACCAACAAAAACCACACACTGGCATCAGGCACACTGTGCAGTTTTCAAAGACCCCACTACCGCGGGGAATCCAGACTACCGCAGTACCAACAGCGGCCGCTCTTGGTCCGCCCGAGGTAGTTGAGCCTCGCGCCCCTTCTCCCGGTCGCCATGCAGGCGCGTCGTCGGGAGCCTCAGCGCTCAGACCCGTTGGGCCCGACGAAGGCGTCGGGCCCAAAGTTGGAAGGTACCCCCGCCTTCCATGACTGTCAATCGGACGGCGCTTGCGCCCACGCCGGCGACGTGCTCTCCGCCCTCTCGAGCCAAGCGGATGTGGGCGGCGGGAAGCCGGGCTCGTCGCACCGCAGCCGCGCAAGATACCTCGCGTTGCTGGAGCGGCCCGGCCACGCGCCGCTCCAGCACCTCCCGGCGTCACCTTGCGGCGGCCGGATGCCGCACGTACCGGCTCACTTCGGGGACACCTTCGAGCCAGTATCTCCAGGGCGTGTCCACCGCAACCCGGATGCCGACGCGGGGGCCGCTGACGACGGCCCCCGGGTCGGGTCGCCACCCGTCGTCTTCCAGTCGCAGGGGCGAGTTGGGATCGAACAGGTCGATCCCATCGAAGGAACGGTCGACGGCCAGCCCGGCGCTGAGCCGGCCGGGTCCCCGCAGGAGGTCTCGATCGGGATGCTGAGCGCCCCGGCGAGCGCGCACCGGGCCGTGTCCTTGAAGCACGACGGCGGCGCGCAGTAGGACGGCGGAGCCGAAGCCTTCCTGCTCACAGGAGACGTTCATGCAGTGGTGCGCCCCATAGGTGAAGTAGACGTAGAGGTGGCCGGCTCGGCCGAACATGACGGCGTTGCGCTCGGTGCGCCCACGATGGGAGTGGCTTGCGGGATCGTCTTCGCGGTACGCCTCCGTCTCGACGAGTCGAGCCGACGTCGTCGACCCGTCCGCTTCGTCTCGGACGAGTAGCTTGCCGAGCAGGTCGGCAGCGACTCGGGGAGAGGCCCGGGCGACGAACCCTCGCGTCAGGAGCCGGCGCTTCGGCCCCAGCTCCAGATAGCCAGGGTGGGAGACCTCTCGGTCGGGGGCGGCCCCCCTTCTGTCGACACCTTCCAGTCCCACCTCAGCGCAGGCCCCGTCGCTTCATCTCCACCCATTCGAGGAAACGCGACGCTTCCCAGGTGTTTGCGATCCGCTCGGCCGCCACCCAGCCGCGCTCGGCCTGCCGTATGCCGTGCCGGTGGTGGTTGAACTCGACCGTGCGGTGCGCGTCGGAGTCGATGACGAACACGACTTCACGTTCGCGGGCGGCCCACAGCACTTCGGCGGCAGCGTCGAGACGGTCCAGGTGGGAGTTGATCTCGATCGCCGTCCCGGTCTCGGCGGCAGCCTCCAGGACGGCGTCCACATCGAGGTCGATGCCTCTGCGCCTTCCGATCCTCCGGCCCTGGAGGTGCCCGATCGCGTTCACCGCGGGGTGAGCCATCGCCCTCAGGACTCGCTTCGTCTGCTGAGCCTCGTCCAGCTTGAAGTGGCTGTGCACGCTCGCGACACACCAGTCGAACGACAGCAGGAACTCGTCGTCGTAGTCGAGCTCACCATCCGGGCCGATGTTCAACTCGGAGCCGTGGAGGAGCGTGATCTCAGGGTAGGCCTCGCGCAGCTCACGCAGGCGCAGCCGCTGAGCGAGCATCTCTTCGCGGGAGGCACCGTTGATGCGCAGGTTTTCCGCGTGGTCGGTGATGGCGATGTAGCGCAGGCCTCGGGCGATGGCTGCCTCGATCATCTCTTCGAGGGTGTTGCGGCCGTCGCCCGACAGGTCGGTGTGGACGTGCAGGTCACCGATGATGTCCGACTCGGAGGCGAGGATGGGAAGGGTGCCGGCCACGGCGGCTTCGCACTCCCCCCGATCCTCACGCAGGCCTGGAGGCACCCATGCCATGCCGAGCGCCGCGTAGACCTCCGACTCTGTGGTCGAGGCGATGAGCCTGGCGTCCTCGTCGAACAGTCCATACTCGTTCAGTGTCCAACCGCGTCGTACAGCTCGCTCCCGCACCCGGATGTTGTGGGCCTGCGAACCGGTGAAGTAGAGCAGAGCAGCCCCCCACTGATGGGGTGCGACGACGCGCAGATCCACCTGCAGGCCCTTGGCAGTGAGAACCGAGACCTTCTTGTCGCCTCGAGCGGCTACGTCCCGGAACATGGGCATGCGTGTGAAGGCCTCTGTCACTGCGGCTGGCTGCGTCGCGGCTGCCACCACGTCGATGTCGGCGATCGTCTCGCGGAAGCGGCGCAGGCTGCCCGCGTAGGCGGCACGTTCCACGCTCTCGAGACGCTCGAGGGAGGCGACGATCTCCTGGGCCAAGGGAAGAGCCTCCGCTATGGGTGTGCGCCGCTCTTTCCCGATGAGTCCGAGCCGCTCTATATCACGTGCCAGATTCTCCTCGGTCTTCTTGCCGAGGCCCGGCACGTCTGCGAGCAGGCCCGCAGCCACGGCAGACCTGAGCTCGTCGACACCCGTGATTCCGAGATGTTCGTGGAGGAGCGCAACGGTTTTCGGCCCGATGCCAGGAATCCTGACGAGGTCGAGGTAGCCGGGCGGGTACTTGTCACGCAGTTGGTCGAGCTTCTCGATCCTCCCGGTCTCGGCGTACTCCCGCACCTTCTTCGCGATCGCCTTGCCCACCCCTTTGATGGCCACGAGTTCACCCTCGGCGAGCGTCGTCACGTCACGGGGGTGTGCGTCGATAGCTCGCACCGCATCGTGGTAGGCGCGAGCACGGAAGGACTGACGGCTGCCGTCCTCGAGCTCGGTGAGGGTGGCGAGCTCGTGGAGGAGCCGGGCGATCTCCGCATTCGCGGGCACGCTTCCTCCTCCCAGTCGCTCGAGTCCCGAGTGCAGTTGCCAGCTGCGCTGTACACGTCACAGGGAGGTGTCCCGTAGGAGGACTGTAGCTGGGACCCCCGCAACGCGGTGTCAAGAACCGGCGGAGTCTTCTGCCCGACGGCGCCTCGGCTACATGGCGACTACCTGAGCGATCGTCTCCCGTTGGTCCGACCTGCCCGGAAGGGGCCGCTGCGGTGCCGGTGCTTCGTAAGGCGCGGGGATGTACTCGACCGACGGTCGCCGGCCGCGAGGCTGAGGGTAGAGGGACATGAGGCGACGGACCTCGTCAGGCAGGTCCACCTCGACAGGCAAGCCAAGGTCGCGGGCGAGTTCACAATCGATGGGGAAGTCATGCGTCCAGCGGCCCTCGGACAGCGCGACCGCCGTCTCCAGTGCCTGCTGCTCGGGAAGGTGCCGTCTCAGCAGGGTCATCACGGAGCCGCGGAGGACTGCGCCTTGCGGGCCACGTCGGCGAGGATGAGCGTGCGGTCGTCCACCTCGTTCACGTCCTTCTGGGCGACGGCTGCCAGTATCGACGCCGCTGGCATTTCTCCGAGCTGCGGGTCGACGGGTCCGAGCACGGCGGAAGGCGCCATGACGATGCGGTCGGCGGCCAGCGCGATGAGCGTTCCGCCACTCATGGCATAGTGGGGGACGTGGACGGTCACCCGTCCCGGGTGCTCGGCGAGCGCGGACGCGATCTGCTCGGCCGCGAGGACGAGTCCACCTGGTGTGTGCAGCACGAGGTCGAGGGGGACGTCATCAGCCGTCATTTCGATGGCCCTGATGACCGCCTCCGAGTCGTCGATGTCGATGAACCCGCCGAAAGGGGATTCCGAGGAAGGCAAACCCCTCCCGGCGGTGGATGAGCGTGATGGCCCGCGACCCGTGCCTTCTTTCGAGCGACCTCAGCGCCTGCGCCCGCTGCATGGCGAGCACCCGTTGGGAGATGGCAGGTTGCAGGCTGGACAGGATGAGAAAGAGCCACAGAAGATCCCGCGCGCTCATGGACAGCCCTCCCGTCCGAACCCTCACGACCTGACGCGGCATCCCGACCGGTGCGCGCGGCTACCTATCTGCTTTTCGCTCCGAGTAAGCAGCTGGACAGCGCGACTCGTGGCACCGCCGCCATCTTTCCATTTCGCGGGTGACGCGCGCGACGCCCGGGTCCTGGGGCAGGGCGGGGCGCATGGTTCATTCATCGGGCTGCTGCACGATTTGCCTGGGCCGCCCGGGATCCTGCCGGACGACCCGGGGCACGTGAAAGAGTGAACCGGCGCGCCTCTGAAACCTGGGCGCGAGCCTCCGGCCGGGAAAGTGCATCGGGGGGGCAGCCTCAACGTACGGGGATGCGCCGCCGCTTGGCGGCATGTGACTTGGGCAGCCGGATGCTCAACATCCCCTGTTCCAGGGTGGCTGCGATGCCCTCCTCGTCCACGTCGGCAGGGACGACCACCGCGCGGTGGAACTCACCCACGCGCCGGGTCCGCCAGCGCAGAGAGCCGCTGCGTTCGCGCTCCTTGCGTTCACCATGGACGATGAGGCGCCGGCCCTCCAGCTCGATGCTGACGTCGTTCTTCTTGACGCCGGGGAGTTCGATCTCGACGACGAATGCGTCCTCGGTCTCCTCCAGCTCAGCGAACAGCGGTTGCGTGATCGTCGGGAGGGTCGGCCAGGCGTCCACCAGCGACCACATCTGACGCCGCAGCCGCTCGAACTCATCCCAAGGTTGGAAGGTAGTCGCCTCCCCGTCTCGCCGCAGAACCGGCAACACGACCATCACCTCCCTCACATCGCTCAGGACACTCACCTCCTCGAACAATGCCCAGAGGTTTCTTATTCCTTTGAAAGAGGAAAGCGATGAGACCTAGGGCTGGCTGGCCTGCTGCTTCAGACGGGTTTCGGCCCGAAAGTGCCCCCCCGCTGGGCCATGCGAGGGCTGGTAGCGTCCGAGCAGCATGGAGCCGGGACCGAGGGCAGTAGTGAAGGATCTGGACGACGCCCATGAGCTTGGCCTCGACGAGGCCATAGCTCATCTCTGCGCCACCGCTCTGCACCTCATGCAGCGCCACAAGAGCCCGTTCATACCGCTCGAGGTCGTCGCCGCAATGGTCGGGTGGGACGCGGAGACTGCCGGTGTCGTGGTGGACGCGTGCATCGCGGGTGAGCCGGTCGTCTTCGGGTCGTTGCGAGCGGACTGGATGTTCGAGGGCGACCGTCCTGCTTATGGGGCGAGTGGTGCCCGATTCATCGGCATTCGTCCCGTGGTGCAGAACGAGTAGGGCTGGGCCAGCGAGTGCGCTGGCGATTCAGATGTCTCCACGATTGCGTGCGATCGCGTTTCGTGCCGCTTCGAGTTGCACGACGACCGCGGCGGTGGCCGTTCCGAGGCTGCTGGCGCGCCGTTCTACCGCCTGGCGGATGTCGAGCAGCTCAGTTATTGAGGAGTCGAGGGCCGGGTGGGCGGCCTCGAGCTCAGCTGCGTCGAGCGTCTCCAGGCCACCGTCACGACTTTCGGCAAGCCTGACAAGCCCGCCTATGACGTCGTGAGCCTCGCGGAAAGGAACGCCGCGTCGGACGAGCTCCTCTGCAAGGTCGGTGGCGAGTGAGAACCCGCCCGCTGCGGCGTCCTCGAGCCGCTGACGATCGAACCGCAAGGATCTCACCATGCCGGTGGTGGCACCCAGGCACAGCGCAAGGGTGTCCGCGGCTTCGAACAGAGGCTCCTTGTCCTCTTGAAGGTCACGGTTGTAGCTGAGCGGCAGTCCTTTGACCGTGGTGAGGAGGGCCACGAGTCTGCCCACTACCCGCCCCGTCTTGCCGCGTACGAGCTCGGCCACGTCGGGGTTGCGCTTCTGAGGCATCATCGACGAGCCGGTCGAGAAGGCGTCGCCGACTCGGACGAAGCCGAACTCACTCGTGCTCCAGAGCACGATCTCCTCGCCCAAGCGTGACAGGTGACTGGCGAGGATGGCCGCGGCCGCCAACCACTCGAGCGCGAAGTCGCGCGCCGCCACCCCATCGATCGAGTTCGGCGCCACTCGTGCGAACCCGAGCGCCTCGGCGTAGGCGGCGGGGTCGAGCGGCAGGGTCGTCCCAGCCAGGGCGCCGGCGCCGAGCACCGACTCATCGGCCCGGCTCGCCGCGGCACGCAGCCGCGCCACGTCACGGTCGAGTGGCCAGACGTGGGCGAGCAGGTGATGACTCAGGAGTATGGGTTGACCGCGCTGGAGGTGGGTGTAACCGGGTGACACCCAGCCGAGGTGAGTCTCGGAGAGGTCGACCAGAGCCTCCTGCAGGTCCGCCACGAGCAGTCGTATCGTCGAGCTCTCGTCCTTGACCCATAGCCGCAGGTCGTTGGCGATCTGGTCGTTGCGCGAGCGTCCGGCTCGCAGCTTGCCTCCGAGCGGGCCGAGCCGCTCGATGAGCCAGCGTTCGACGGCCCCGTGGAGGTCCTCGTCACTGGGACGCCAAGGGAACGCGTCCTGCACGAAGAGCTCCGCGCACTCGTCGAGCGCCTGCTCGATTTCCAGGCCCTCGCCCGCCGCCAGCAGCCCGGTCCGTACCAGCTCGCGGGCATGGGCCTTGGCGCCGGCCAGCTCCTGCCGCCACAGCCTGCGATCGAATGCGGTCGATACTCCGAGCCGCCAAGCGGCCTCGGCGGGCTGTTCGGCGAGGCGTGCTCCCCACAGCCGCCCCGGCGTCGCTTCAGCCCTCGGCGGCGCCGAGTGCTCATCGCGCCCAGGTCGCCTGACCTCATCCTCGCCCACATCACACTCCGAGGTCGGCGCCCGACGCCATCCGCCGTGCCCATGTCTTCAGCGGCAGACCCCACAACCTCACGAATCCCTCTGCTTGGCTGTGGTCGAAGCGATCGTCCCCGCTGTAGGTGGCGAGAGACTCGTCGTACAACCCGAACTGACTGCGTCGCCCGATCACCGTCACGTTGCCCTTGTAGAACTCGAGCCGCACCTCTCCCGAGATGTAGCGACTCGCCTCGGCCATGAAGGCGTCTAGGGCGCGCTTCAGCGGTCCCCACCACAGACCGTTGTAGATGAGCTGGGCATAGCGCCCTTCCTGGGCGCGCTTGTGCTCGGCGAGTTCCTGCTCGAGGCAGAGGTCCTCGAGGTCGCGATGGGCGGCCAGGAGGGTGAGTGCGGCGGGACATTCGTAGACCTCGCGGCTCTTGATGCCGACAAGGCGGTCCTCGACCATGTCGATGCGCCCCACGCCGTGCACGCCGGCACGCCGATCCACCTCGGAGACGAGTTCCGGCAGGGGCAGCTCCTTGCCGTCGACCGCCACCGGCAAGCCGTCCTCGAAACGCAGCAGGAGCTCCTCCGGCTCGTCGGGCGCCAATCGGGGATCGCGGGAGCGGGCGAAGACCTCGTCGGGCGGCTTCTGCCAGGGGTCCTCGAGAATGCCGCATTCTGCGGCCCGACCCCAGAGATTCTCATCGATCGAATAGGGGTTCGAGGTCTTGACCGGTATCGGCAGGCCGCGCTCGTTCGCCCACGCGATCGCTTCGTCCCGTGACAGGCCCCATTCGCGGATCGGCGCTTCGGAGCGCAGATCGGGTGCCAGGCACATCACCCCGACCTCGAACCGAACCTGGTCGTTGCCTTTTCCCGTGCAGCCGTGAGCCACCACGCTTGACCCCGTCTCACGAGCGACCCTCACGAGGTGGCGGACGATCAGCGGCCGCGACAGGGCGGAGACGAGGGGGTACTTGCCCATGTAGAGCGCGTTCGCCTTGATCGCCGGGGCAACGAATTCCTCGGCGAACTCTCTGCGGGCGTCCACTACGAGGGCGTCGACGGCCCCGCAGTCGAGTGCCCTCTGACGAACGTCCTCGAGGCCTGGAGCGGGGGCGCGCACGGCCGGGTCCGTGACCGCAGCAGGGGACGACTCCTGTCCAATGTCGAGGGCGAGAGCGATGACCTCGAGGTCCTTGTGTTCAGCAAGCCAGCGGATGGCCACCGAGGTATCGAGGCCGCCGGAGTAGGCGAGGACGCAGCGTTCAGCCACTGCACGCTCCTTCGGTTGGAGGCGGGATGACGGCGATCACGTAAGCAGGCGTCGGAAGCGGGTTGCGAGCTCGGCACCGGCGACCCCCTCCTCCGCGACGACGAGGACCGTGTCATCGCCGGCAACGGTGGCGAGCACCCCATCGATTCCAGCCTGGTCGATGGCGCTCGCCACCGGCCCTGCTCCGGCCGGTGGCGTGCGCAGCACGGTCAGGCTTCCGCTCGCGTCGACTCGGAGCACGAACTGGCGCATGACGGCCACGAGTTGGTCGAGCGATCCGGCCTGACTGGATTCGGTCACGAGACGGTAGACGAGTGTGCCGTCGGAGCCGCGCACCTTCACCGCGCCGATCTCGTCGAGGTCACGCGAAACGGTCGCCTGTGTCGTCATGATGCCGTTGTGGGCGAGCAGCTCGCGAGCCTGGTCCTGCGAGTGCACGTCGTGGCGGCGGAGGAGGTCGGCGAGCACCCGCTGGCGTTCGGCCTTGTCGACGGGACGGCTCATCATCCAGGCCCTCCCGGCGCGCTGTCCGCGAGAAGCATGCTGAGCAGCGCCTTCTGGGTGTGCAGCCGATTCTCCGCCTGCGCGAGCACGCGGGAGGCGGGACCGTCGATGACCTCCCCGGTCACCTCCTGGCCCCGGTGGGCTGGAAGACAGTGCAGGAAGATCGCGTCCGGGGCGGCATGCGCCATGAGCCGTGCGTCCACCTGGTAGGGGGCGAAGCGCCGGCGTCGCTGCTCCTGCTCGGCTTCCTGCCCCATCGAGGCCCAGACGTCGGTGTACACGACGTGGGCGCCCTCGACGGCCGTCATGGGATCTAGGGTGACGAGCACGTCACCGCCAAGGTGGCGGCAGAGGGCGAGGATCTGGGGGTCAGGCCCGTAGCCGTCCGGGTGTGCCAGGCGCATCTTCATTCCGGCCAGCGCCGCGGCGAGCAGCAGGGAGTGGGCGACGTTGTTGCCGTCTCCCAGGTACGCGAGGGTGGTGCCAGCGAGCCCACCGCGCTGCTCGCGGATGGTCTGCAGGTCGGCAAGGGCCTGGCAGGGATGCTCGTGGTCGCTGAGAGCGTTGACGACCGGGACGCTCGCGGCTACCGACAGCTCCGTCAGGCGGTCCTGTGCGAACGTGCGCACGACGAGCGCGTGGACGTAACGGGAGAGAACCTTCGCGGTGTCGGCGATCGTCTCGCCACGACCGAGTTGGAGCTCCTGGGCAGACAGCGGCAGAGGGTTGCCGCCGAGCTCCGACACCGCGACCTGAAACGACACCCGGGTTCGGGTCGACGGTTTCTCGAACACGAGGGCGATGGTGCGCCCCCCGAGCAGTTGCGTGCCTGCCTTGCCCCCGGCGCCCCGTTCGCGCTTGAGGACGTCGGCAAGGTCGAGCAGTCGCACGAGCTCGGCGGCGTCGAGGTCGGCGACGCTGAGGAAATGCCGCAAGTCGGGTTGCACGCTTCCGCCGATCAGTCCGCCTCCGCTACGCCACCGGCGTTCCTGTGGGACGGGCCGCTCGAACCGCCTCTAGGGAGGCGGAAAGCGCGGTTACCGCCAACCCGATCTCCTCGTCCGTGACCGTCAGCGGTGGAGCCAACCGGACGGCGTCAGGCCCGACCGCATTGACGATGAGAAACCGTTGGCGGCAGGCGGCTTCGACCTCCACAGCCACCCCGGCATCGAGTTCCAGGGCGAGCAGCAATCCCCTTCCCCGCACCCCGCTCGCGTACGGCACCTGTCCGACCAGGTCGAGGAGTCGCGAGGTCAGCGTCTCCCCCGCCGCGTCCGCGGCGGCAACCAGTCCTTCACCCTCCATGACGTCGAGCACAGCGAACGCTGCCGCACAGGACAAGGGGTTGCCGCCGAAGGTGGACGCGTGATCCCCGGGTTGGAAGACGTCCGCGGCGCCACCGCGGGCGACGCAGGCCCCGATGGGCAGGCCATTCCCGAGCGCCTTCGCGATGGTCACCACATCGGGGGTTACCGGGGTGTGCTGCCAGGCGAACCACTTGCCAGTTCGGCCCATGCCCGTCTGCACCTCGTCGATGATGAGCAGCGCTCCGTGGCGGTCGCAGGACTCCCTGGCCGCGACGAGCACGGCGTCGGATACCGGACGCACGCCTCCCTCACCCTGGACCACTTCGAGCAGGACGGCGCAGGTGTCTTCACCCACGGCCGCGCGCAACGCCTCCGGGCTGTCGAAGGCGACGTGGTCGACGTAGCCCGCGAGAGGTTCGAACGGCTCATGCTTCGCCAGCTGACCGGTCGCCTCGAGCGTTGCGAGGGTGCGGCCATGAAAGGACCCCTCGAGGGTCACGACCCGGTACTTCCCGGGATGTCGCTCACGTCCGTGGCGACGAGCCAGCTTGATCGCGGCCTCGTTCGCCTCGGCCCCGCTGTTGCAGAGGAAGGCCTTGCCGTCGGGCCAGCCGAGGACGTCAGCGAGCCGCTCCGCCAGAGCGACCGCCGGCTCGGTGAGGAAGAGGTTCGAGGTGTGCATGAGCGTCGCGGCCTGTCTGGTGACGGCCGCAGAGACCGCAGGATGGGCATGACCGAGGCTCGTCACCCCCAGCCCGCAGAGAAAGTCGAGGTACGCCCGCCCCTCGGCGTCGAACAGAGCGGAACCCTGGCCGCGAACGAATGCGAGCGGCGGCAGCCGATAGGTCGGGAGGCCGTGCTTGGCCCAGCGGGCCTGCAAGTCGGCGAGGTGAGCGGCGGCGTCCGCCACACGAGCTCCGATCAGTCAGGGTGTCCGGGGCGCGGCCAGGCTCCGCGGTGGGGACCGGGCCCGCGCCAGTCGCCGGTGCCGTTCGTCGTGAGCCCGGCGGTGATCATGGTCCCGACCCCCTCGTCGGTGAAGATCTCCAAGAGGATCGCATGGAGCACGCGGCCGTCGATGATGTGCGCGCGAGGGACGCCGTCCTTCAGCGCCGCCACGATAGAAGTAACCTTCGGACGCATCCCCGCTCCGACCTCGCCTGAGGCGAGCATCGCCTCGAGCTCGTCGAGTCTCACCTCGCTCAGCAGGGAAGAGTCGTCACGCACGTCCCGGTACAAGCCGGCGACGTCCGTCAGGTAGACGAGCTTTGCCGCGCCGAGCGCGGCGGCGATGGCCCCGGCCGCAAGGTCAGCGTTTACGTTGCGGTCGACTCCGTCGCGGTCGCGACCCACGGTTGCTACCACCGGCAGGAAGCCGTCGGCGAGCAACCGGCGCACCAACGTCGGGTCGACGTCCTCGACCTCGCCCACCCGGCCGAGGTCCTCCCCCCCAGGCCCTCGGGCTGGCCTCAACGTCAGGAGCTTGCCGTCGGTCCCCGCCAGCCCGACCACCGGTGCGCCCGCAGCCTGGACGAGGCCGACGAGTTCCGGGTTGATCCGTCCCAGTAGGACCATTCGGACGACATCCATGGTCGCTTCGTCGGTGACCCGCATCCCACCGACGAAGGTCGTGGGCAGTCCGAGCCGGCCGGAGACCTCGCTTATCTGCGGGCCGCCCCCATGGACCACGACCGGGCGCAGCCCGACGAAGTGGAGAAGCGCCACGTCTGCGGCAAAGGAGCGCTTCAGGTCTTCGTCACTCATGGCGCTCCCGCCATACTTGATCACGACCGTCTCGCCGTGGAAGCGGGTGATCCATGGCAGCGCCTCGCGCAGCACCGCAGCCTTCGCTTGGGCGGTGCTCGCGAGGATGTTGGGGGGGGTGACCGCTGCCATCGACCGTCCTCCTTTGGCTGCTTCCATTCGCCGTCGCACCGCGTTCGCGGGCGTCACGTCGTGTAATAGGCGTTCTCGGCGACGTAGTTGGGGGTGAGGTCGGCGGTGAGGAAGCTCGCCTCGGCCGGCCCGAGACCAAGGTCGACCGTGACCTCGACGGCTGGTCCGGCCAGGAGCGCCGCCACCTGCCCCCGGTCGAAGGCGGTGGCGACACCGAAGCGGCAGACCGTGATCGCCTTGCTCGCACCCTGCCCGTCGGGGCCGGGCGTCCCGCCGATCCCAAACGTCACCGTCACCCGCTCGGGGTCGAATTCGACACCTGACGAGCCCATGGCGGCGAGGACTCGCCCCCAGTTGGGGTCGGCGCCGTGGAGGGCAGCACGCACGAGCGTCGAGGACACGATGGCCCTGGCGAGAGCCAGGGCGTCGCCCTCGCGGGTTGCTCCGGTCACTCGGATCTCGGCGACCTTGGATGTGCCTTCCCCGTCCTCGACCACGGCACGGGCGAGGTGTGCGCACACGGCCTCGAGTGCCTCGCGGAAGGTCGCAAGGGTCGGGGGATGAGGTTCGCGTCCGTTGGCCAGCACGATGACGGTGTCGTTGGTCGACGGACACATGTCGACGCTGATGCGATTGAAGGTGCGCGCCACGACTTGGCGGACCATCGGGCGCAGCACCGCCGGGGTGATCGGCGCGTCGGTGGCGATGACCGCGAGCATGGTCGCCATGGTCGGGGCGATCATGCCCGACCCCTTGGCCATGCCTCCGATGACGCAGGCACCGGCCGTGTCCTCGACCCGGACCGCCACCTCCTTGGTCCTCGTATCCGTCGTGAGGATCGCGCGGGCAGCGCGTGGCCCCCCGTCGGATGACAGATCGGCGATGACCGCGGGGATGCCAGCCAGGAGCTTGCTCAGCGGCAACGGCACACCGATGATGCCGGTCGAGCAGACGAGCACATCGGCGGGGTCGACGTCGAGAGCGCTCGCCACCGCTTCAGTCGTCGTCTCCGCGTCGCGGAGCCCGTTCGGGCCGGTGCACGCGTTCGCGTTGCCGCTGTTCACCACCACGGCACGAGCCGAACCGTTCGCGACATGGTGGGCGGTGACGAGACACGGGGCGGCCTTCACGCGGTTCGTCGTTATCGTCGCCGCAGCGGCTGCAGCGCAGTCGGAGACGACCAGGGCCAGGTCCTCCCGGCCGGAGGCCTTCATGCCGGTAGCCACTCCCCCCGCCCGGAAGCCACGTGCAGCGGCGACGCCCCCCGTGACAGGGGTGAGGCCGGGATGGTTGCCCGGGTCGAACATGACTGCTCCTTCACCGCGTGGAGCGGTGATGCTCATGGGTAGACGCCGACCGCGGTCAGCCCGAGTGCCTCCTCGAGGCCCAGGAGGAGGTTCGCGTTCTGCAGCGCCTGACCTGCGGCCCCCTTGCCCAGGTTGTCGATCGCGCTCGTGACCACGACCCGGTGGGTCCGTTCGTCGACGACGGCGGAGATTTGGCAGCCGTTGCAGCCTGTCAGGGCCTTGGTGTGCGGGAAACGACCCGGCGGCAGCACGCGAACGAATGGTTCGCCGGCATAGCGGTCAGCCAAGGCCGCCGTCACCTCAGCGGGCGTGATGTTCTCACGCAGCTGCGCGTAGCACGTGGCCAGGAGCCCTCGTGCCATGGGGACGAGATGTGGCGTGAACGAGACCGGTCCGAGCTCCCAGCCCCCGAACTCGTCGAGCCAACGCTCGATCTCGATGGTGTGGCGGTGGGTGGGTGCGCCGTAGGCGGCGACGTCATCATGGACATGCGGGTGGTGCAGGGACTCCTGGAGGCGTCGCCCGGCTCCGGAGGTCCCGGACTTCGCGTCGACGACGATCGTGCCGGGCAGTACCAGCTCGGCAAGGGGCAGCAGTGCGAGCAGTGCCGCGGTCGGGTAGCAGCCGGGGTTGGCGACGATGGTGGCGCCCCGGATGGCAGGCCGGTTCCACTCGCTCAACCCGTAGACGGCCGGGGCGCCTTGGGCGGGCGCGGTCTTGGGTTGCCCGGGGAAGGACTGCAGGCCCGGAGGGCGGGGACTGACGAGACCGCGGGGGGGACGAGTACGCGACCCGCTCGTGCCACCTGTGCGAGGGGCGAGGTCGGGATGGAGGTGGGACTCGCCGTACCAGACGGCGAAGTCAGCAGGATCGAGACGGAAGGCGGCGGACAGGTCCACGACCGGGGTTCCCGTCTCGTGCAGGGCCCCTGCCAGCTCCATCGCGGCTGCATGTGGTGTCGCCAGGAAGATGAGATCACAATCCGCGAGCGCCTCAACCTCGGGTGTGACGAACACCGCGTCGTCGTCGAGGTTCGGGAAGAGTTGGGCCACCGACTCGCCCACCTGACGGTGTGCGGCCACGACGGCGACTTCGAGGGCGGGATGTCCGCCGAGCAGGCGCAGCAGCTCCGCGCCCCCGTAGCCCGAGGCGCCAACTACCCCGACGGTGTGGGCCATGACAATCCTTCCCAAGATCCATTCGACGGTTGGATAAACATACAGCATCATGCATCGTTCGGCGAGGGCGCAGAGGACGGATCGTCCAGGCGAGAGGCGCCGCGGACAGGACGTGCTCCTTGTGCACGGGGCCGCGCCGGAGCACGCCCCTCAGCCGGGTGATACTGAGTCCATGAGCATCTACGGCGCATGGCGGGCGTTGGGTTCGCCCCCAACCGACCAGGACGCACGCCTGTCACGCGAGCTGGCCGGGAGGGTATGGCAGTTCGCCCGCCCCTACCGGCTGCACATCGCCGGCCTGCTGGCCGCGATCGTCGTGGCCTCCCTGCTCTCCGCGGTCACGCCCCTGTTGTACCGGGCCGTCATCGACGACGCGATCATCGGACGACAGCTCCGACTGCTGCACCTGCTGGCCGCCGCCATCCTCACCGTGGCTGCTGGCGGTGCCCTGGCGCAGGTGGCTGCCCGCCTGTTCTCGTCACGCATCGGAGAACGGGTCGTGTTCGACCTGCGGGTGGCGCTCTTCGATCACGTCCAGCAGCAGCCCGTCGCCTTCTTCGCCCGCACGCAGACCGGTGCCCTCACCAGCCGCCTCACGACCGACCTCGTGGGGGGCCACAGGGTTTTCACGGAGACCTTGAGCGCGGTGGCCCAGACGGTCCTGGGCGTCGTCGTGACGCTGGCGGCGATGCTGCTGCTCGACTGGCGCCTGACCTTGCTGGCGCTCGCCATCGCACCGCTGTTCGTAGCGGTCGCGCGCCGCATGCGAGGGCGGCTGCATCGGCTGATGGGCGCGCAGCTGGCGGCCAGCGCGGACCTAACGAGCCAGATGACCGAGCGCTTCCAGGTGGGCGGGGCACTGCTGGTGAAGCTGTTCGGGCGCCCCGACCTCGAGCTGCAGCGGTTCGAACGCAGCGCCGGACGGCTCCGCGACATCGGTGTGGAGACCGCGGTACTGAGCCGCGTCTTCCACGTCGCCTTCGCGCTCGTGTCGGGCGTGGGAATTGGACTCGTCTACTGGGTCGGTGGTCTGCTGGTGATCTCGGGCAGCGTCTCGCTCGGCACGATCGTGGCCTTCACCGCCTACCTCACCCAGCTGTACACGCCGCTGACGATGCTCGCAAATGCGCGGGTTGACCTGGCTGCCGCACTCGTTTCGTTCCAGAGGGTGTTCGAGGTCCTCGACTTTCCACCGACCATCGTCGAGGCCGACGGCGCCATCGAACTCCGTCGGCCCAAAGGCAGCGTCGAGTTCGAGCATGTCTGGTTCCGCCACCCCTCCCCCTCGGAGACGACCATCGTCTCCCTCGAGGGCGAGGCCGTCGACAGCGGCTATGACGAGGATGCCTGGGTGCTGTGCGACGTCTCGTTCCGGGTCGAGCCGGGACGGACGGTGGCCCTGGTTGGCCCGTCAGGGGCCGGCAAGACCACCATCACCATGCTCGTCCCACGCATGTACGACGTCACCCGTGGGGCGGTTCGTGTGGACGGCCATGACGTCCGGGATCTCACGCTGTCCAGCCTCTCCCGTGCCGTTGGCGTCGTCTCGCAGGACACCCACCTGTTCCACGACAGCGTGCGGCACAACCTGCTGTACGCCAAACCGGACGCCACCGAGAGCGAGCTCATCGAGGCAGCTCGAGCAGCGCGCATCCACGAGCTCATCGCCTCCCTGCCCGACGGCTACGACACGCTGGTCGGGGAACGTGGCTACCGCTTCTCCGGCGGCGAGAAACAGCGGCTGGCCATCGCCCGGTTGCTGCTGCGGGATCCGGCGATCGTGCTACTCGACGAGGCCACGGCGCACCTCGACTCGGAATCGGAGGTACTGATCCGACGTGCCCTCGGGGAGGCATTGGCGGGCCGCTCGAGCCTCGTCATCGCCCACCGCCTGTCCACGATCGTCGACGCCGATCTGATCCTCGTGCTCGACCGCGGCCGCATCGTCGAGCGCGGGACCCACGAGGAACTTCTCGCTGCGGGCGGTTTGTATCGCCAGCTCCATCGCATGCAGTTCGACCGCTCGGCGGTGGGTTGAGCCCGGGAAAGGGGCGATGGGCGAGAACCGCTCGCGTTTGGGGCTTTCGGGCCTGACCTGGCCAGGGCCCCCGAGAATCGGGGCCCTGGCGGGTTGGGCCATACCTTGGACGAGCTGAGCGTCGGGGGAGCTTTCTCGTCCACCTACTTGAGCTGGAAGGCAACCGGGTAAGGGTTGCCATCGCTGAGCGTGATCGTCACTCGGTAGCACTTGCCAGCCTGCTTCGGGCTCTGCCAGTTGTAGACGAACTGGTTCGCCGAGCTGTCGTAGCGCAGGCTGGTCCCACCCGTCGCATATTCGTCGAGGGGGTCGGAAGCACCACCCGTGCAGCTCACGACGGCCGAGAGGGTCGTCTTGACGATGGCAAGGTCAGAGATGTAACCGTCCTTCTGGTTGGAGACCTGCCACTTCATGGGGGCGGTGGATCCGGCCTTCATGCCGTTGAGCGAGCTGCGGTCGACCGGTGCGGAGAAGCCGATGAAGTCGAAGCTGACCCTCACCTTGAAGCTCCTGCCGGCCCCGGTGTTGCCCGCCTTGTCCGTGGCCGAGCAGCTGACGATCGTTTCGCCGGGGGCGAAGGTCGTGCCCGACGCCGGAGAGCAGGTCGGAATGATGTCGCCGTCGACGAGGTCGCTCGCCGTCGCCGAATAGAACACCGTGGCGCCGCTGGCAGAGGTCGCCATGGCCGCGAGCGACCCGGGAACGTTGACAGCCGGAGCGGTCGTGTCTACCACCGTGACCTTGAAGCTCTTCGACGCTTCGTTGCCCTTGCTGTCCGACGCCCGGCAGGTCACCTCGGTCGTACCCAGAGGGAAGGTGGATCCCGAACCGGGGAGGCAGGCGGGGATGACGTCGCCGTCGACGAGGTCGTTCGCTGACGCCGAGTAGTTCACTCTTGCGCCGTCCGCCGAGGTCGCTTCGATCTTCTGGTCGGCCGGGACCACGATGGCAGGCGCCGTCGTGTCGATGACCGTGATCGTGAAGCTACTGGCAGCCTCGTTGCCCGCCCGGTCGACGGCGGAGCACGTCACCGCGCTGTCGCCGATGTGGAACGTGTTCCCAGAGGCAGGGGTGCAGCTGACCTCGATGGCACCCTCGACGAGGTCCACCGCTGAAGCGGAGTAGCTCGCGGCAGCCCCGTCGGGCCCGGCCGCCTCGACCGCGAAGTCAGCGGGAACGGTGACCTCGGGGGCCGTCGTGTCGACGACCTTGATCACGAAAGCGCTGTAGCCGGTGTTGCCTGCGGCGTCCCTTGCCGAGCAGGTGACCATGTTGTCGCCGAGGACGAAGGTGTCGCCGGAGCTGCGGTCGCAGGAGACCGTCACGGCCCCGTCGACCACGTCCGTGGCGGACGTGCCCGTCCACGTGGCCTTGGCTCCGTCGGGCCCCGTCGCTTCGAGAATCTGGTCGGCGGGCACGATCACGTGGGGGGCGGTCTCGTCCTGGACGCTGATGGTGAAGGCGTTCGTACCTTCGTTGCCCGCAGCATCCTGGGATGAGCACGTCACCTTCGTCGTCCCGAGGGGAAATGTGTCTCCTGCTTTGGCGTCGCAGTTGGCCGGGAGCAGCCCGTCGACCACGTCGAGGGCCGAAACCCCGCTCCAGGAGACGTTGGCTCCATCCGCCGAAGTCGCTTCGGCTTCGATGTTGTCCGGCACGCTCACCTCCGGTGGCGTCGTGTCCACGACCTCGACCGTGAAACTCATCTCAGCGGCGTTGCCCCGCAGATCCCCGGTCGAGCATGTCACGATGTTGTGGCCGAGGGAGAAGGTCGATCCTGAGGCAGGAGAGCACACGACCGGGCGGGAGCCGTCGACGATGTCGAGGGCGCTCGGCGGGGTGTAGCTGGCTCGGGCGCCCCCGGGGCCGGTGGCCTCGATGACCTGGTCACCGGGCAGATCTGTCAACAGGGGAGGCGTCGTGTCGGACACGGTTATCTTGAAGCTGCCCGAGGCGTTGTTGCCCGTGTTGTCGCTGGCCGAGCAGTTGACCGTGGTCGTTGCGATCTCGAAGGTTCCCCCCGAGGTTGGCGTGCACTCCACCGGGACGTTGCCGTCGACGAGGTCGCTGGCAGAGGCGGCAAAGGTGATGTCCGCCCCGGCCGTCTTCGTCGCCTCCTCAGTGATGTCCAGAGGCAGCGTGAGGGCGGGCGCCGTCGTGTCCTTGACCGTCACCTTGAAGCTGTTGTTGGCCCGGTTGCCCTTTGCGTCGATCGCGGAGCAACTCACCGTCGTGTCACCGACTGCGAAGCTGGAACCGGACGGGTAGTCGCAGACGACATCACGGTCGCCGCTGACCAGGTCGAAGGCATTCGCGCTGTAGACGACGGCGGTCTCAGGGCCTTCAGCCTCGGTGTCGACGTCAGCGGGCAGGGTGAGCGTCGGCGGGGTCGTGTCCTGCACGCTCACGTTAAAGCCTCCATCTGCCCTGTTGCCGGCCTTGTCGCTGGCCGAGCAGTTCACCGGCGTGTCACCGAGGACGAAGGTGGAGCCCGATGACGGGGCGCAGGTGGGGGTGAGGGCGCCGTCGACGGAGTCGTTCGCGCTTGCGGTCCACGTCACCGCGGCACCCTGCGACCCCGTCGCTTCGGCGACCCGGTTGGAGGGAAGCGCGAGGATCGGGCTGGTCGTGTCCTGAACCATCACGTTGAACTGGCCAACCGCCCTGTTGCCGGCGACATCGGTCGCCGAGCAGTGGACGATGGTCGGTCCCAGCGGGAAGGTCGAGTCCGACGCCGGCGAGCAGTTCCAACTCGGGGCGGAATCGACGGCGTCGCTTGCGCTCGCCGTGTAGGCGACGGGCGCGCCGGAGGGGCCGGTGGCGTCTGCGGTGATGTCGCCCGGGAGCGTGAGCGTCGGAGCGGTGGAGTCGACGATCGAGTAGACGGCCGAGGCGAAACCCTCGAGGCCCCCCGCGTCCTTGTAGGAGCAGGATGCGGTCTGGTTCCCCAGGCCGTAGTTGGAGAGACCACCCGAGATTGCGCTGAGGGTCGCGGGGAAGGTCTTGGCGCCGTCCTCCTTGTCGTCGACGTTGCAGAAGGCTACGGGCACCGAGCCCTTCTCGTAGCTCGCGCCGTGGACGACGCCCGAGATGGAAAGGGTGGGCGCCGTGTTGCGCCTCACGACCTTGAGGATGAAGGTCGCCTTACTCGTGTCGTACGCGCCGCTGTCATCGTCGACGCTCACACTGATCGAGTAGTTGCCCGGAGTCGCCGACGACAGGGTGACCGCCTGGGCGACAGTATCCCCGCAGTCCTTGAACTCGAGGCGGTCGGGAGGTGACTTCGTCACCCCAGCAGGAACGATCACCGTTACTTTTGCAGGCGATTTCCCCGTCGCGTCGCAGCCGTTGAATCCTCCGGCCTTGTCGTTGTCGATGTGGTAGCTGATCGTCGTCGACCCCGACCCCGAGGCCGGCAGCGCGATGGTGTCGCTGCCGCCCGCCACGACGTTGGTCCTCACCACGTCCGCGTAGGCGGGCAGCATCGTGGCCAGCACACCAAGGACGACCAGGGCATTGAGTACCCTGGCGATGGAGCGGCCGGTCTTTCCGGTCTGAATCCGTCGCATGAAATGCTTCCCAATCCTCGCGCGGACTCTCGGCCCGCTGGTCTTCTTTTGCGCCGGTTCCGCGGTTCTCCCCAGCACCGGCCCCGCTCTGGTCCCGTCGGACCAGCTGGTTCTCGCGCTGATACTGAAATCGGCCGGCCAGCTGAGAGAACCCTGAGTAGATGCTGAGAAGACCCTTAGTGTGGCCGAGAGGATCTGGGTAAGTGGTCGAGGACGCTGAGATACCCGAGCGTGGGACACGGGCCGGGCCGGGGGGAGCCGGTGAGGCAAGGACAGGTGTCCCGGAAAGGGACCTGAGGCTCCTTCAGGCGCCCAAATCGCCCGCTGCGCCGTTATCCTCTCCCCATGATCACCTCCGCTCCACGGGTACTCGTCGTCGAGGACGACGCGGCCGTGCGCGACACGGTGACGCTCGCGCTCGAGCAGCAGGGCTTCGAGGTCCGCGCCGTGTCTGACGGGCTCGCGGTCGAGCAGGCGGTTCGCGATTTCCGCCCCGACCTCGCGGTCCTCGATGTGCGGCTGCCGGTCGGACCGAGCGGCCTCGGTGTCGCCCGGAACCTGCGGACGCTGACCGACGCCCCGATCATCTTCCTCACCGCTGCTGACGCGGTCGAAGACCGCCTGGCAGGATTCAGAGCCGGCGGTGACGACTACCTGGCGAAGCCCTTCGCCGTCGAGGAGTTGCTCGCGCGGATACGGGCTCTGCTGCGCCGCTCCGGGCGCATGGCGGCCCGATGGCAGGTCGGCGACGTCGTCGTCGACGAGGATGCCCGCACCGTGACCCGCGCAGGACAGCGCATCGACCTCACCCGCACCGAGTTCGATCTGCTCGTCGCGCTCGGGTCGAAACCGGGGCGGGTACTGTCCAAGAGCCAGTTGCTCACAGGGGTGTGGGGTTTCGAGGAGTACGACCCCAACCTCGTCGAGGTATACGTGAGCACCCTGCGGCGCAAGCTCGAGCAACATGGGACGCGTCTCATCAACACCGTCCGCGGGGTCGGCTACGTCCTCGAGCCATGAGGATGCGTACCCCGCCGTTGCGGCGACGCGTCACGCTGTCCGCGTTGGCGGTCGTCGCCGTTCTGCTGCTCACGTTCGACGCGTTCGTCTACCTCAGCCTGCGCCACAGTCTCGAGCAGTCGCTGAGCGACCTGCTGGCGACCCGCGCACAGCTGGCACGCGAACTCGGTGCGACGGTTCCACGGGTAGTCCTCGCACCCCGGCTCGGGGCTCTTGCCGTGCCCGCGACCGTGCTTACCCCTGATGGGCAGCGGTTCGAGGCCGAACCGGCCACCCCCCGCCTGGGACCCGACCAGCCCCCCACACCGTTGGCTCACCCGCGGATATCGACTCTCGTGACCCTCGACGACGGCACACAGATAGAGGTCTTCGCCACCCGGGCCGGCGTCGAGACGACCCTCCGCCGTCTGCTGGTGACGGTCCTGAGCGGCACAGCCGCCGCCCTCGCGCTCGCCTACCTGCTGCTCCGCGCCGTCACCTCCCGGGCTCTCGCACCTCTCGCCCAGGTAGCCGCAACCGCGCAACGTACGAGCGCGGAGCGGACCGGAGAGCGGCTCAGGCCCGAGCGGAGCGACACCGACCTCGGCCGCATGGCGGTCGCCTTCGACGAGATGCTCGACCGGCTGGAGGACGCGCTCGAACGCTCACAGCAGGCCGAAGAACGCAGCCGGCGGTTCCTCGCCGACGCTGCCCACCAGTTGCGCACGCCGCTAGCCGGGATCCGCGGGTCCGTCGAGCTTCTCCTCGGCGAGACAGACCCCGAGAGCCGTGACCGGCTGCTGGCCCACGCCGTACGCGAGACGGCTCGCATCAGCCGGCTCATCACGAACCTGCTGCACATGGCCCACCTCGACCAGGGCCGGCCGATGCTGCGCGCCGCGACCGACCTCTCGGCTTTGTGCCGGCACGAGGTCGAGCGGGCTGCGGCGCTCGCGCCCCATCTCGAGGTCGATCTGAAGCTCGACGACCCGCCACCCCCCGCGGTTGAGCTCGACGCCGACGAAGTGAGCGAGGCGATTGCGAACCTCCTCGACAACGCCCGCCGCTATGCGACTACCCGCGTCATCCTCGGCGTCGAGCGACACGACACCGTTGTCGTCGTCCGCGTCTGGGATGACGGACCCGGAGTGACCGCCGGCGAGGAGGAGCGCGTATTCGCACGCTTCGCCAGCCTCGATCCCTACGGCGGGGCGGGGCTGGGTCTGCCGATCGCCCGGGAGGTGGCGCGGGCTCACGGTGGGGACCTCACCTACGAGGACGGGGCGTTCGTTCTCAGGCTGCCGATGACTCCGCAGCCGCAGCCAAGAGCGGGTGTGGAGACGCCAGGCAAGGCTTGGGACGACCAGGTGGCGCCGTCAGGCCGGCGACAGCCTGCAGCGCGCGATCGCCTCTAGCTCGACCGCGAGGCCCAACATGTCGCTCTCGACAACGACGGCATGCGCGCCGGCGTCGAGGGCGGCGGCGATGAGCGTGTCCAAGGGTGACATCCCGATGACGAGACAGCCTGGTGCCTCGGCCTGGAGGGTCGCGATGAGGCGCAGCCCGAGGGTGCCGAGAAGCGCCAGGTGGATGACGGCGACATGAGGGCGGACTTCACCGGCCAGCCGGACGGCCTCGGAACCCCGGTCCGTCTCGGCGACGACTTCAAATCCGGCGCGTTCGAGGGTGGTGGCGACGACGCGGCGCATCCCCGCGTCGTCTTGGCACACAAGCGCGCGGAGCGTTGGGGCCAGTCGGCCGACCTCGAGCCCGGTTTGCGACATCACTTCCCTTCTTCAAGCTGAGGATGACAGGCGAACCTGAGAGGGGCCTGAATTCACGGCTGAGAATCCGCTGAGCTTGGCGCCACGGGCGTCACGGCGGGGCGGCAGGTGCGGTTCACGGGGCCGCGCCAGACTCAGGGGATGGGTACCCCCCAGATGGGAAACCAGCGGGTGAGGTCCTGCTCGATCTGAAGCTCGCCCCCGAGCGCCCCACGAATGCGAAGCTCGAGCTCGTTGTCGCGCCGCTCACCTTCGCGCGGCACGAAGGGATAGAACGTCCCGCGCTTGTAGAGGTAGACGAGGTGGGCGACGCGCCCCGGATCTGTCCCGCCCGCGGTCTTGGCAAGGCCAGGACCGCTTTCGCGCCCCAGCTCGTCTGTGAATGCGAACACGGAAGCGAGCAGCTGGGGGCCGAAGCCCCGCTCCTCGAGGGTGGCGTTCACGAGGTGCACGGTCGTGACGAGATCTTCGAGGTCGGGGTCGCGCACGATGATCCAGTGATAGCCATAGGAGTCCTGGTCCTGGGCAAGCTCGGACCCGGACTCTTTCGCGCTCACCGTCAGGAGTTCGGCTATCTCTTGTCTGGTCTCCTCGAAGACCTGGCCCGAGGCGGGGCGAAAGCAGACTCCGGCGGCGCCGGCCTGCCGCAGCCCGAGCTCCGCCTCGAGGCCGACCGCGGCGCTCGGCAGTGCGAACAGGGCGTCGAGGTTCGCCTGCTTGCGCTTCGTACGTCCGAGGAGGACGTCGAGGAACCTCACCTCGGCCGCCCCAGCTGGCGCTCGAGGGCCGCGAGCTGCTCGAGTCGGCGTTCCAGGCTTGGGTGGCTCGAGAAAAGCGACGACAGGCTGAACCCCGCCGAGATGGCCGGGGCGAAGAAGAACGCATTGAGGGGTTCGGCGGCGCGCAGGTCCCGGGTCGGAATGGCTCCCATCTCTCCGGTGACCTTGACGAGGGCGGCTGCCAGCGTGGCGGGCGCCCCGGTCAGGATTGCCCCCGAGCGGTCCGCGGACAGCTCCCGGTAGCGCGACAGCGCTCGGGTCAACAGGAAGCTCACCGCGTAGACCACCGCGGAGACGAGCAGGATGACGAGGAAGGCGGCGGCGCCCGAGTCCTCGTCGTCGTCGCCCATCCCGAACCCGCCCCACATGCCCATGTGCAGGCCGAAGCGGGTGATGAGGCCGGCGAGCACGCCGAGGAAGCTCGCGATGGTCATGACGGCGACGTCACGATGGGCGACGTGAGCCAACTCGTGGGCCAGCACGGCCTCGAGTTCGGGCAGTTCGAGGCGGTGCATGATCCCCGTCGTGACACACACGACGGCCACCCGGGGGTTGCGTCCCGTGGCGAAGGCGTTGGGAAGGTCGAGGTCGGCGACGGCGACCCGTGGCTTGGGCATGTCAGCGAGGGCGCAGAGGCGGTCGACGACGCCGTGGAGCTCGGGGGCTTCTTCCGCGCTGACCTCGCGCGCCCCGAGGCTCGCGAGCGCGATGCGGTCGGAGAACCAATACTGGGCGAACAAGAATCCCGCGGCTATGAGCACGACGAAGATGGTTGGCAGCCCCACCGCGATGAGCACGCCCATGAAAGCCACATAGAGCAGGCCCAGCAGGAACATGGTCCAAAGCATGCGGGCCGCCAGGCCCGTGTCGTGGGGATAGCGCGTCCGCATGTTCAACTAGGTCCCTCCCGCCTCTGTCGCGGTCTGGCATATTCCCGGCCCGCCGGGCCTTCGGCCCTTCCCCGCAGACCCAAGACCGCCACTACGACCTCTTCCCCGAATCGGTCCCTCCCGCCTCCGTCGTACCACTGAGGACGTCCCACCCTCATCCCGGAATCAGCCCCTCCTCACCGAGCAGCTCCCGCACCTCGGCAAGCGTCGCGTCGCGGGGCGGCAGGACGAGATCGGAGGGCCCGAGGTGATCGGGGGGCAGCGGGCGGCCGACGTCGAGGATGCGGTCGTGAAGGGCCACGAGCGCCTGCCGGAAGGTGTCCTCATCGCCTGAACCCACCGCGGAGACGAGCTCGTCGTCAAGCTCGTTGAGATGGTCGAAGGCCTCCTCGGAGACCTCGAACTGTCCTTCCCCCATGATACGCAGAATCATGCGGTTCCCCCTGGTGGCGCATCGATTGCCGGTTGCGATGGAGCCGGACCCACCTCTGCTCTGATGCGCTCGAGCTCCGCGTCCACGCTGTCCGTGGCCGACAGCCGGTCGAGCTGCGCCTGGATGTCGTCGCCGGGCTGCGCGGTGACGTCCTCGAGGGCCCCTGAGGCCAGCAGCTCGTCCACCGCTCCTGCCCGTGCCTGGAGTTGGGCGGTCTTGTCCTCGGCACGTTCGATTGCCAGGCCCACATCCCCCATCTCCTCGGAGATGCCGGCCACCGCCTCTCCGATCTTGCTCTGCGCCTCGGCTGCGGTGTAGGTGGCCTTGATCGTCTCCTTGCGCGTCCGGAAGGCCTCCACCTTCGCCTGAAGCCGTTGGGAAGCCGTGGTGAGCTTCGCCTCCTCCTGAGCCAGCTGCTCGTGCTGTACCCGGAGGCTTTCCAGCTGGGTGGCGAGGCCCGCCCGACGGCTCAGCGCCTCGCGAGCCAGATCCTCCCGACCGGCGGCCACGGCCTGGCGCGCCTGCGTCTCGAGCTTGGCCGCCGCCGACTGCAGCTGGGTGGCCTGGAGCTCGATCCGCTTGCGGGAGGTGGCCACGTCCGCCAGCCCTCGGCGAACCTTCTGCAGCAGCTCGAGCTGACGCTGATAGCTGTAATCAAGCGTCTCACGCGGGTCCTCGGCCCGGTCGAGCAGCCTGCTCGCCTTGGCTTTGAAGACGTCCGACATCCGTTGCATCAGTCCCATGCTGGCTCCTTTCCTCGAGAGCACTAGCCTCGCAGGCTTCCGCCGATCTCCCCGACGGCCTCAGCCACGGCCTGGATCACCGCTTCAGCGTCGGCATCGGTCAGCTGACGGTCGAGCGCCTGCAACCGCAGATGGAAAGCCAGGCTACGTTTCCCAGTCCCCACCTGTGGTCCGCGGTATTCGTCGAACCACCACAATCCGTCGAGCCGCTCACCTGCTCCTGTCCGGACGGCCTCCTCGACCATCGCGAACGGCACGTCCTCGTCGGCCACGACCGCAACGTCGACGCCAACCGCCGGGTGGCGGGCCAGAAGCGGTGCCTGGGGGGCCGGCAGCGCACGGCGGGCCAGGTGCTGCCAGAGCGGCTCGAGCAGCAACTCGGCGACGACGGTCGACTCGGGAAGGTTACGCGCGGACGCTTCGGCCGGGTGGAGTTGGCCGACGATACCCACTTCCGACCCCTGCCAGTACAGCGCCGCCGTTCGACCGGGGTGAAGAGCGGGATGATCGGCCCGCACCCGTGCCAGGCCGCTTGTCTCGCCGGGGGTCAGCCGGGCAACTACCTCGTCGAGGGCAGCAAGCAGATCGAAGATGCTCCACTTCGCGTCGCGATCGAGCCACCCATGCCCGTGCTGGGCGCCGCAGGCGAGCAGGCCAAGGGCGAGCGGCTGGGTCGGCAAGGTCTCCCCATTCGGACCCGTCCAGCGCCAGTTACCCGTCCGTCCGACGACCTCGTCCAAGGGGCCGCCGGGGACCCGGAAGATGCGACCGAGCTCGAAGACCGCCAGCCCCGACCGGCCTTGACCCACGTTGTGACGGGCCACTCCGAGCAGGCCCTCGACCAGGCCGGGCCGCATGCTCGCGACGTCCTTCGCCACCGGGTTCTGCAGCCTCACCCGGTGGGTGTCTCGAGGGGCGAGGAGACAGAGAGCGTTCAAAGCGACGAAGGGAAGGGTCTGAGACTCGTGAAAGCCGGCGGCGAGCACGGCTCTGCGAACATCGCGCTCGGCGCGCTGCCTGCTGTTGAGTCCTCCCTCGAGGGGGATCGACGGCAGGTTGGCGGGGATCTTCTCGTAGCCGTAGAGGCGAGCGATTTCCTCGGCCAGATCCGCCCCGCGTTGCAGGTCTGCACGCCAGGTCGGCGGAGTGGCTTCGAGCAGTCCGGCAGCCAGTGACTTGACCTCCACCCCCGCACGTTGCAGCAGCGCGACCTGATCCTCGTCATCCAGCTCGGGCAGACCCAGGAAGCGGGCGGTGCGGGAGGTATCGAGGCGGATCGGGCGTGGACCCGGCTCTCCCGGCCCGTCGACGCGGACGCCGAGATCGGACCCGGTAGCGAGGTCAAGGAGCAGGTCGACCGCCCTCGCGGCCGCCCGCCACGTGCCAGCAGCGTCAACTCGTCGTTCGAAGCGCAGACTGGACTCCGAGACGAGCCCGAGACGACGCGAGGTCTTCCGCACCGCACCAGGCTCGAACGCTGCAGCCTCGAGCAGGATCCGCGTCGTCGCTTCCCCGACCTCGGTGTCGCCGCCCCCCATGACGCCAGCGAGAGCCACGGCACGATCCTGATCGGCGATGACGAGATCCTCGGGCTGAAGCACGCGGACACGGCCGTCGAGTGTCAGGAGGTTCTCCCCCGGCCGGCCCCAGCGCACCCGGATCCCGGGGCCGTACAGGGTGTCGAGGTCGAAGGCATGCAGCGGTTGACCGAGTTCGAGCATGACGTAGTTGGTCACGTCGACGAGGTTGAACAGCGATCGGACACCACACACTTCGAGCCGCCGGCGCAGCCACCAGGGCGACGTCGCCTGCTTCAGGTCCCCGACCACCCAGCCCACGTAGGTACTGCACCCTTCCACCGCTTCCACGTGGACGGGGACCGGCCCATCGCCGGGAGTCCGCCCGGCCCCACGGCTGCTCGGCTCGTGGACCTCGATTCCGAGGATGGCGGCGAGGTCCCGGGCGATTCCGAACACCGAGTGGAGATCACCTCGGTCGGCCGGTACCGCAACGTCGACGACCGGCTCCCCGAGTGGAAGGACCTCGTGGATATCGCTGCCCGGCTCGGGTCCATCGTGCAACACCATGATGCCGCTGTGATCGTCCGCAACCTCGAGCTCGCGAGCGGAGCAGAGCATGCCGTCGCTCATCACTCCCCGTACCTCGCGCCGCTCGATGCGGCTGCCTCCGGGCAGGCTTGCGCCCGGCAAGGCGAGCGGGACGAGGTCGCCAGCCGCGAAGTTCCGCACACCGGCGCAGACGGTTCGCTCGTGCTCACCGTCGTCCACGTTCGCGACGACGAGCCTGTCGGCGTGAGGATGTTCGGAGACCTCCAGCACCCGTGCCACCCGTAGGCCCTCAACACCGGCACCCGGCGTCCGCACATCATCCACCTCGAGCCCGTTGCGTCCCATCACCTCGAGGAGTTCGTCGAGCGGCAGGTCGAGGTCGACGAACTCTGCCAGCCACGACAGCGGAACCTTCACGGACACCGCCCTTTCACTGCTACTCCCAACCCGCCCGGTGAGCTCCGGTGACCAGAGCCGCCCCGCCCCGCCGTTCACGACGACCGCTCAGGCCCCGGACTCTCAGAAGGCTTCGAGAAAGCGGACATCGTTCTCGTAGAACTCGCGGATGTCGCGGACGCCGTGGCGGAGCATGGCAACCCTTTCGATCCCGACGCCGAATGCGAACCCGGACACTTCCTCGGGGTCGAGCCCACAGGCGACCAGCACGTTCGGATCGACCATGCCCGCTCCGAGGATCTCGATCCAGCCGGTTCCCGAGCAGACCCGGCAGGCTGACTCGTCACCCGTACAGAACGGGCACGAGACGTCAACCTCGGCCGAGGGCTCGGTGAAGGGAAAGAACGAGGGCCGCAGGCGCACCTCCCGCTCTGGACCGAAAAAGGCACGAGCGAAGGCCTGGAGCGTACCCCGCAGGTCCGCCATCGTGAGACCGGCGGCAACCGCGAGACCCTCCACCTGTTGGAACACCGGTGAATGGGTCGCGTCGGGCGCGTCGTTGCGGTAGACGCGGCCCGGGACGACGACCGCGACGGGAAGTGGCTGGCTGAGCAGGACACGCACCTGCACGGGTGAGGTGTGCGTGCGGAGCAGCACCCCCTCGTCGTAGTCGACGTAGATGGTGTCCATCTCCTGCCGGGCCGGGTGCTCGAGGGGGATGTTGAGCAGATCGAAGTTGTAGATGGCCGATTCGACCTCGGGACCTTCGGCCACTCGGTAGCCGAGTCCGATGAACGCGTCCACGATGTCGTGCTCGACCTGCGTGAGCAGGTGGGGGCGGCCTGGGCGCAGGTGGCGCGGCGGGAGGGTGACGTCGACCCGCTCGGCTTCGAGGCGACGACTGAGCTCGGCGTCGGCGAGTTCGGTGCGACGGGCCTCGTAGCGTGCTTCGAACGCTTCCTTCAGGGCGTTGATGCGGGCGCCTAGTTCGCGCCGGCTCGTGGGGTCGAGCCCGCCGAGCTGGCGCTGGAGAGCAGCCACAGGGCTCTTGCGCCCCGCGAAGGCGACCCTGACGCGTTCGAGCTCCTCGAGGTCCGCCGCCTGCTCCAGACCCTGGAGTGCTTCGATGGCGAGCGCGTCGACGTCCGACGGGCTGGGAAGAACCGCCACCTCGTGCCTATCTGACCGGATAACGGAGGGTACCGGCTGGTCCAGGAGAGGTTGGGGGTGGGCCTGTTCGCGCGGCTCGCGCAGCGGCGTAGGCGGCGACGGCCACGGCGGCGCCCAAGTTCAAGGACTCGATGGGACCGTAACGGGGGATCGAGACCGCCTCGACCGTGCCGACGACCGACTGTGGTAGGCCGTGGGCCTCGTTGCCGAACAGCAACGCGACCGGAGGTTGGAGGATCCCCGAGACTTCGATACTGCCGGTGGCAGAGGGGTCGAGCGCCAGGAACCGCTGACCGACTGAGCGGCAGGCGGCAAGCAGCTGGTCCACCTCGACGTCGACGACGAGAGGCAGGCGGGCAACGCTACCCGCGGAGGAACGAACCGCCTTCGGATTCCAGGGGTCGACCGAACCGGAGGTGAGTACGACGCCTGAGGCTCCCGCCGCAGTCGCAGTCCGGATTGCGCTGCCGACATTGCCGGGATCGGCGGCCCCGCACAGGACGATGAGGAAACCGCCCCCGACAACATCGGCGAGCTGACCTCGTCGTTGGCGGGCTACGGCGACGACCCCTTGGGGACTGACGCTGTCGGCCAGTCGGCGCAGGACTGGCGCCTCGACGAGCGTCAGGCGGGCAGCGGCCCGCTCGACGGCGTCCGTCAGATCAGCGGCGAAATGAGGCAGCGCGAAGACTTCTTCGACGTCGCCGGTGGACAGAAGCTCGGAGACGAAGCGAGGCCCCTCGACGAGGTAGCGGCCTTCGGCGTCACGGGCACGGCGGCTCGCCAAGGATGCGGCGGCCTTTACCCGTGGGTTTCGCGGTGAACGAACGACTGGTTGGTCCAGCAGCTCAGGTCCGCTCTGCGCCACCGCTGGCGTCCGGACCGGTCGTGACCGTGGCATCGTTCGCCTCACCGAGAGCACGCTTGGCCACCCCGACGAGCTGACCGAACGCGGCCGCGTCGCGCACGGCGAGATCGGCGAGCATCTTGCGGTCGACTTCCACCTCGGCGATCTTCAACCCGTGCATGAACCGGCCGTAACTCAGCCCCTCCTGACGGGTGGCGGCGTTGATGCGGGTGATCCAGAGCCTGCGCAGGTCCCCTTTGCGCTTGCGACGGTCGCGATAGGCGTACCGCTCCGCGTGCATGACCGCTTCCTTGGCAGCCTTGTAATGGCGGCTGCGAGCGCCCCGGAAGCCCTTCGCACGCTCGAGGATCTCCCGGTGCTTCTTCTTCGCGTGAACTCCGCGCTTCACGCGGGCCATTGATCGGCTCCTCTCACAGGTTCAGCAGCTTCCTGGCAAGCTTGGAGGCGGGCTTGCCGAGCTCGTCGAGTCCGGCCAGGCGACGCTTGCGTCGCGAGCTCTTCTTCTCGAGTAGATGTGAGCGGTTGCGCTGCTTCGACAAGACCTTGCCGGTCCGGGTGACTCTGAAGCGCTTCTTCGCGCCACTGTGCGTCTTCTGTTTCATGCTCGCCTACCTGCCGCTTCTCGCGCCCTGGTCTTCGGCCACGGCTCCGGATGGCTCCTGCGGAGCACTCAGGCCTCGGCGACTTCCCGGGCCGGAGCGCTCTCGGAGACTTCTCGGTCCCGCCTTGGGCGGTCCCTACGGGGGGACAGGACCATCACCATGTTGCGGCCGTCCACGGTGGGACTCGCCTCCACGGTGGCAAGCTCGTTGACGTCCTCTGCGAGGCGGTCCAACAGCCGCTTGCCGATCTCGGGGTGAGTCACCTCGCGTCCGCGGAACATGATCGTGGCACGAACCTTCGCTCCGTCACGCAGGAAGCGCTCCACATGCCCGGCTTTCGTCTGGTAGTCGTTCTCCGAGATCTTCGGCCGCATCTTGATCTCTTTGACGACGATCTGACTCTGCCGGCGACGGGCCTCTTTCTGCTTCTGCGCCTCCTGGTACTTGTGCTTGCCGTAGTCCATGACCCGGCACACCGACGGGTTGGCTTGCGAAGCCACCTCGACGAGGTCGAGGTCCCGCTCTCGCGCGTACCGCAGGGCCTCCGCCAGCGGCACGATGCCGATCTGCTCTCCGTCCTCTGCGATGAGACGGACCTCGCGCTCGTGGATCTGATCATTGATCCGCGGCTCGTCGTTGATGCTGCGCCCTCCTGTGGCTGGTTGGTAAGAATAAGACGAGCCGCCGCGAGGCGAGCGGCGGCCTCCCCTTCGTTCCCGCGCTTCGAGGCTACCAGCAGGGCGAGGTGGCTGGCGAGTGACTCGACCTCAATCGTCCCACCGGCGGTCTTTTCAGGCCCCAGGCCGCGACTACGACCTCTCCCCCAGAACCTGGCGTCCCGCCTCCGTCGCCGTCTGGACAAGTCTTGTCGCGGTCTGTCAGGCCCAAGCCCGCGACTACGACCTCTCCCCCAGAATCATGCCTTCCGGCCTCCGTGGCCGTCTTGGACACGTCTTGCCACGGTTTTGCTGTGCGGGGACACGCTCCTGCTCCGAGACCGCCCTCCCACCCTCAGCGTCCGGGAATCCAGAGGCGGGAGGAGGCCGAGGAGGGCCGTTCCGACCTCTGGGCGGCGTCCTGACCCGCCGGCCGCGTCGTCTGCTCCCCACCGGGAGACACTGCCTCGGGCGGCAGGTCACCGCTCTCCTGCGCGGGTAGCTTTCCTTCGGCACGCAGCTTCGCGAGCTCTGATTCGGCTTCGACCTGCCCGAGACGCAGCTGATTGAGCGCCTGCTGCATCTGCTGCTTGAGACGATCCTCCACGTGGGGACCACCCATGTCCGCCACGGTGGCCGCGACGTCGATGAGTAGCCGCGCGTCACGGCGACCGAGCTTGACCTCGGCGGCACTGGCGAGCAGCGAGAACGCCTGGGCGATGATGTCACCAATACCCGCCTGGCGCAGTTGTGCGAGGTAGGCGCGGACCTCGTCCTCACTGGGCTGGCGGGACTGCCCGCTCCCGGGAGCATCCCCCGGGGAGGCGGGGGTGTCCCCCGCCATGCCCGGCATCTGCCCGCCCGGCCCGGCCCCTCCGGGGCCAGGGGTGTCCCACTCCATACGCTGACTCTCACTCATGTCATTCTCCCGCGCGGTCCAGCGGCGGCGGATCGTGGACCGATCGTTCCTGCGACCCTCTCCGGCCAGTGGCTAGCCGCTGGCGGCAGGCTCCTCCTCGGCAGGAACGGCGGCGCCCACCTCCTCCTCGTGGGGCTCGTGGCCCCCTACGCCCTCTCGGATGTCGTGCGCGTACTCGTACTGAGCCTCACTCTCCCCGAAGGTCGAGAATCTGTAGGCATGAAAGGTCACGACGGCTCCGAGGATGAGGCCGATGGCAAGCCCGATCAGCACGCCCATCGACGAGCCGGTGACACCCGGGCCCTTTTCCGCTCCCAGTGCGGGCAGCGCTGTGAGCGCGAGAACGATGAAGGCGCTGAACAGCGCCGTGACGGCACGAGACATCGACGACCTCCTCGAACTCTTTCCGCTGATCGTAGCGGGGCCCCGAGGCGAACCATGGGCGGGAGTACGCCCGGACGGGCTGACGGCTGAGAGACTTCGATTCCGCATCCGTGGCGACGTGAGGAAGCAGCTCAGGGGACGATCTTCGTGATGGGAATCTCGAGTATGCCCGTGGCCCCCCGGGACTTCAGTTCGGGGATGAGACGGTTCACGCCAGGCTTGTCGACGACCGTCTCGACCGCGTAGCCGTCCTCATCAGCAAGCTGGTTGATGGTCGGCGCCTTCAGGCTGGGCAGGACGGCAAGCACCTGCGGCAGGTTCTCCGCGGTGACGTTGAGCTTGAGCAGTACCCGGCCGCGAGCATCGATCGCTCCCAGTAGGAGGGTGCGGATGTCCCGCATCGCCTCCCGCTTGTCGCGATCCTGATAGGAGTCGAGGTTGGCGATGAGCTCGGTGCGGGAGACGAGCAGTTCCCCGATGATCTTCAAGCCGCTCTTGCGCAGGGTCGAACCGGTTTCGGTGACATCCACACAGGCGTCGACGATGCTGCCCACCTTCGCCTCGGTGGCACCGTAAGAGAGGAAGATCTTGGCCTTCTTGCCCCGCTCCTCGAAGAAGCGACGCGTCAGCTCGGGGAGTTCGGTGGAGATCTTCACGCCATCTGGCAGGTCGTCGACCGACGTCCACTCGGCGCTGTGGGGCACGGCAAGCACGACCCGGATCGGGTTCGCGGTCGCCTTCGAGTACGCCAGCTCGGCGAGCGTCTCGACGCGAGCAGAGGTCTCCTCGATCCAGTCACGGCCCGTCACGCCGATGTCGAAGAAACCTTCTTCGACGTAACGGGGGATCTCCTGGGGCCGAAGGATCGCGACCTCGTCGACGCGTGGATCGTCTATGCGTCCGAAGTAGTCGCGGTCGCTCGGGCGGTGGACTTTCAAGTCCGCGTCCTCGAACAGCTTGAGGGTCGCGACCTCGAGCGACCCCTTCGGGATGACGAGCTTCAGCACATCAGTCACTCCCACCCGCCCGCGCCCCCGGCGCGGCCCGCAATCACCTCCGCCCGCGCCTGACGTGTCTCACGGCTTCAGGTCGCGCAACAGGTTGGCGGTTTCCAACGCCGACAGGGCCGCCTCGGCCCCCTTGTTGCCGAGCTTGCCGCCGGCCCGCTCCACCGCCTGCTCCCAGGTGTCGGTGGTGAGCACGCCGAGTCCGATGGGGACCCCCGCTTCGCGGGCGACCACCGCGATCCCGGCAATCGCTTCGCCTGCGACGTACTCGAAATGCGGGGTCGCTCCGCGCACCACAGCGGCGAGGGCCACGAGCGCGTCGAAGCGACCACTTTCCGCAAGCCTGCGGAGCACGACCGGGATCTCGAAGGACCCCGGCACCCGAAAGACGTGCAGGTCCGAGGGATCGGCGCCATGTCGGATGAGGGCGTCGATCGCTCCGGCGAGGAGCCGCTCGACGACGGCCTCATTGAAACGGGCGGCCACGAGGCCGATCTGCAGGCCTTCGGGGTCGAGCGTGGCACGCCTCTCGTCGCGCACCTCAACGCTCCTCGGAGACGGCGGGATCAGGGACAGCTGGGGTCACCCCGGGCCCCGGGGCAAACGCGAGACCGTCGCAGACGACCCGGGATGGGCTCATGGGGCCCGGGCTGGTCGGGGTGAACAGGAACTCGGACTGGCGGGCGAGATCACCGACACCGGTCGAGTCGACCCTTCGCTCGTCAGCGATGGTGAAGACGTGTCCGAGCTTCTCCTGCTTCGTCGCGAGATAGAGAGCGTTGGCTGGGTTCGAGCGCACCTGGAGCGGTACGCGGTCGACGATCTCCAGACCGAATTCTGCGATGCCAGCCCGCTTCGCGGGGTTGTTCGTCAGTAGTCGCAGCGTCGAGAGCCCTAGGTCGGCGAGGATCATCGCGGCGGTGCCGTAGCTGCGCGAGTCGGCGGGGAGGCCCAGGGCGAGGTTCGCGTCGACGGTGTCGCTGCCGTCGTCCTGGAGTTGGTAGGCCTGGAGCTTGTGGATGAGGCCGATGCCCCGTCCCTCGTGACCTCGCAGGTAGACCACGACACCGCGGCCTTCTTCGGCGATGCTCGCCATCGCAAGATCGAGCTGGGCACCGCAGTCGCAGCGCCGCGACCGGAAAACGTCCCCGGTCAGACACTCGGAGTGGACCCGCACGAGCACGTTGCGTGCGCCTTCGGTGTCGCCGTACGCGAGGGCGAGATGGTGTAGGCCGTCGACGAGCGATTCGTAACCGATCACCCGCCAGCTGCCGTAAGGGGTGGGAAGATGGGTCTCGGCGACGCGACGAATTGTCCCGCCGGCGGTCTTGACTGTCCCCGCCCTCCGGGCCTGTGGCCCTCCCCCGGACAAGCCAAGACCGCCTTCCCGCCCAGGATCTGTCCCGCCGGCGGTCTTGGGCAAGCCAAGACCGCCTTCCCGCCCGGGCACGAGCCGCTCGCAACGGCGGCGGTAGGCGATGATGTCCGCGATGGAGATGAGCGGGAGACGGTGCCGGTCGGCGAACTCCCTCAGCTCGGGAAGGCGGGCCATGGTGCCGTCGTCACCCATGATCTCGCAGATGACTCCCGCAGGATAGAGACCGGCGAGACGAGCCAGGTCGACGGCGGCTTCGGTGTGGCCGGGGCGCCGCAGGACTCCCCCCTCCGTGTAGCGGAGGGGGAAGACGTGGCCGGGGCGGCGGAAGTCGTTCGCAGCGGCCTCGGGGCTGAGCAAGCGCGCGATGGTGTGGGCCCGGTCGTAGGCGCTGATCCCGGTCGAGCGCGGGACGTCGAGGTCGATGGAGACCGTGAAGTTCGTGTCGGTGCTGGCGCTCGGGGAGGCGACCATGGGCCCGATGTCGAGTTCTTCGAGTCGTTTGGCGACGATCGCCACACAGATGAGGCCGCGGCCGAACCTCGCCATGAAGTTGACCGCTTCGGGTGTGATCTTCTCGGCGGCGATGACGAGGTCACCCTCGTTCTCGCGTTCGGCGTCATCGACGACGATCACCATGCCGCCCTCGGCGATCCTGGCGCGTGCCTGCCCGATCGGGGCGTGCGGGAGCTCAGCCACCACGTCCGTCACCTCCGCCTGTGAGGTCGCCGCCGGCGCTCCCAGAGGCGTACGCCGCTCCACCCGCCGTCCGACGGAGAAGCTCCTGGAGATATTTCGCCACGACGTCGGCTTCGAGGTTCACCCGGTCACCGATCGCCAGCCCCCCCAGGGTAGTGATCGCGCAGGTGTGCGGAACGAGGCCGACTCGGAAGGTCGCCGCGCTCGGATCGGTGTCGGCCACGGTCAGGCTGACGCCCTGTAGGGCCACGGAGCCCCTCGGGACGAGGTAGGGGGCGACGGTCGCAGGCGCGGCGAGCGTGAGCAGGACGGTGCCCGGGTGCTCCTCGCGTCCCACGACCGTCCCGACTCCGTCGACGTGCCCCTGCACGAGGTGCCCGCCGAACCTTCCGTCGGCTCGTAGAGGCCGTTCGAGGTTGACAGGATCGTCGTCACAGAGGTCTCCCAGCACGGTGGTCCGAAGTGTGTCGAGCATGAGGTCGGCTTCGAACCCGTTGGAGGTGAGCTTGGCGACAGTCAAGCAGCAGCCGTCGACAGCGATCGAGGCGCCCATTTCCATACCGGCCAGGACCTGCACGCATGTGACGCCGAGGCGGGCGTGGCTCGCTGCTCGCTCGAGGCCGGTGACCCTCCCCACCTCTTCCACGATCCCCGTGAACATCTCGCCTCCTACCGGCCAACGTCGGCAGAGGCGGCGGGTTGGAGCGGCGGTTGCGGGCGGGCGACGATCACGAGGTCGCCTCCGAGCCGGTCCACCGAGTCAAGCCGCCACGTCCAGCGCTCGGCCAGCGAACGTGCGCCGGGGCCTGCGATGCTCGCGACACCGTCACCCCCGATCAGGGCGGGTGCCACATGCAGAACGAGGCGGTCAACCAGGTTCCCGCGTACGAGCGCCCCGGCGAGGGTGGGTCCGCCTTCCGCCAGCATCGCCTGGACGTCGCGCTCGGCGCAGGCCTGCAGTGCGGCCGTGAGGTCCACACCGCCGCCCGCTGCGGGTGCGACAGTAACGACATCGACACCGCGTTCGGCCATGGCTCGGCGCCACTCCGGCTTGGACTGCGTCGTCGTGACAGCTATCGCCCCCGGACGAGCCGCCTTGGCGTTGGCAGGAATACGCCCACGCGCGTCGAGCAGGACGGGTCGGGGCTGGACCGGCGGCGCCGGTACGTGACGAACGGTCAATTCGGGGTCGTCGCCGAGCACCGTTCCCGAGCCCACCATGACCGCATCCATCCTCGCCCGGAGCGAATGAACGGCCGAACGTGCCTCGGACGAGCTGATCCACCGACTGGAGCCGTCGCGTGCGGCAGCCCGCCCATCGAGGGTCTGGGCGAGCTTGAGGGTCACGAACGGCCGACCCGTGCGGTGGAAGTGGACGAAGACCTCGTTCTGCTGTGATGCCTCGTCCGCCATCAGTCCACCGCTCACCGTGAGCCCGGCCGCACGAAGTCGTTCGGCGCCTCCTCGCGCGTGGGCGGTGGGCTCGGTCAGGGCATAGACCACGCGAGCTACACCGGCGTCGATGAGCGCGTCGGCGCACGGCCCGGTGCGCCCGTGATGAGCGCATGGTTCGAGGGTGACGTAGGCCGTGGTACCCCTCGCCCGTCCTCGAGCCGTCCCCAGCGCGACGATCTCCGCGTGTGGACCTCCTGCCCGTTCGTGCCAACCCTCGCCGACGACCGCGCCTTGATGGACGAGCACGCACCCGACCAGCGGGTTCGGTCGCACAGTGGCCCGACCGCGCTCGGCGAGTTCAAGCGCCCTGCGCATATGAACCTCGTCGAGCGCAGCCACCTCAGGTCCTCGATCTTGCCGTCGACGTGTATCCGGGAGAGCTTTGCAATGGGGCTGACCGCCGCCGTCACCACTTCCGCCGTAGAGTGGCATGGTACATGGCGTCGGTACCGTCTCGGTGGGGCCAACGCTGCACCTCCTCGACGAGGACGAAGCGGGCGTCGCGCTCGAGGAAGCCGGCCACGATCGCCGTCGTCTCCGGCTGCGTCCAGGTGCAGGCCGCATACGTGACATGACCACCGGGGCGGGTGCGTTCCCCGCCGGCTGCGAGGAGCCGACGCTGGAGACGGGCGAGCTCGTACGCGTCATTCTGCGTGCGGCGCCAGCGGACCTCGGGACGGCGGCGCCCGGTACCGAACCCTGTGCAGGGGGCGTCGACGAGCACGACGTCGAAGCTTCCCTCCACCGGCGGGTCGGTCCCGTCCCCGACCCGCACGTCGGCCGCGACACCGAGTTTCGCCGCGGCTGCCCTGACGAGCTCGGCGCGGTGCGGGTGCAGCTCCACGGCGACGACCTGGCCCTCGGGGCCGGCGAGGGTGGCGAGATGAGTCGTCTTCCCACCGGGCCCGGCGCACAGGTCGAGGACGCGGTCGCCGTCTTGGACCCGCGTGGCATGCACGACGAGCATGGAGGCTTCGTCCTGGGGCACGGCCCGACCCTCCGCGACCGCAGCCAGCCGGCGCGGATCGGCCCCCTGCGCCCGGACCGCCTCCGGCGCGTGCCTTCCCGGCAAGGCCTCGACCCCGCTGGCGCGCAGCTCCGACAGGAGCTCGTCTCGGTCGCCTACTGCTCGCAGCGTGAGACCCGGCGGGATGTTGTCGCCCTCGAGCGCCGCCCGCGCCTCGTCGCGACCCAGACGCTCGACAAGCTCGGCGGTCAGCCAGGAAGGGTGGGCGGTCGTGAGCGCGAGACTGCCGACGGGATCGGTCGCCGGCTCAGGCCAGTCCAGGCCCTTGCTGACCCGGCGGGAGAGAGCGCGCAGCACTCCGTTCACGAAGGCGGCGGCGCGCCGGGAACGGGGGTTCGGCACCACCTCCCGGGCAAGGTGGACCGCGGTCGCCACCGCCGCAGCGGGTGGCACCTCGGTTCGGAGCAGTTGAAGCGCCCCGAGCCGCAGCAGGCGTCGCAGCGGCGGCTCGACAGCGTCGAGCGGACGATCAAGGACCTGCTCGAGTGCCCAGTCGAGCGTTCCCTCCCAGCGCAAGGTGTCGTAGGCGAGGTGGCTCGCGAAGGACCGGTCACGAGCGTCGCGCAGCCGGCTGACAGCTGCAGGGACGGCAAGGTTGCTGTAGGCGCCTTCCTCGTCGACAGCCCGCAGCGCGACGAGCGCCGCTCGTCGCGCGGGCAGACCGGGCCCCGACGTCTCCCCCCGACGGGCGACGAGGTCCTCAACCACCCAAGACCTCCCCAGGCTCTGGCCGGTAACCGCGGACGAACGCCGCCCCTGACATGGCCGGCCGTCCTTCCGGTTGCAGCTCGGTCAGGATGACGGCCCCCTCGCCGGTGCCCACGACCGGTCCCTGGTGATCCTCTCCCACGAACTGGCTGGGCATCCCCTCGAAGTCGGTGACGCGCGCGCGCCAGACCTTCAGCCGGCGACCGCGAAAGACGGTGTGCGCACCGGGCGCCGGGTTGGCGCTGCGTACGAGGCGCACGACCTCAGTCGCGGAAGACTTCCAGTCGATGGCCACGTCCTCGGAGGCGACTTTCCGGGCCAGGGTGACCCCCTCGGCTGGCTGAGGCACGGGCTGCTCGCCGGCGACGAGACGACGAAGGCTGTCGAGCAGGACAGGGGCACCGAGCCGTGCCAGCCGGGCGAGCAGCTCTCCGGCCGTCTCTTCCGGTCCGATCTCGACCTTCATCTGCTCGAGGACCGGCCCGGTGTCCATGCCCTCATCGAGCACGAAGGTCGTCACGCCGGTGACCTGGTCCCCCGCTCGTATGGCGTGTTGGACGGGAGCCGCACCGCGCCAGCGGGGCAGCAGCGAGAAGTGGAGGTTGACGAACCCGTGACGTACCGCGGCGAGCACGGCGGGAGGCAGGAGCGCCCCGTAGGCCACCACGGCGGCGGCTTCGAGGTCGAGCGCCTCCAGCCGGGGAGCAATCTCGGCCGCCCGCATCGGCTGGCAGACCGGCAGGTCGAGGTCGTGGGCGACCACCTTCACGGGCGGCGGAACCGGACGGCGAGAACGACCGCGTGGGCGGTCGGGGTTCGTGACGACGACGGCCACTTCGACATCCTCGGCTGCGGCGAGCGTCTGAAGCGCGGGCTCGGCTACGTCGGGCGTGCCGAAGAAGGCGATCCGCACGAGTCAACCTCTGGTGCCGTCAGAGCCGTAGGCCGGCACTGGGCTCGGACAGATCGTCGAGACCGCGCTCGAGGCTGTGCTCGCGCATGCGCTTGAGCGCCTCCTTGCGGTCGTGCTTCGCGAGGTGGTCGATGAAGAGCACGCCGTTGAGGTGATCGATCTCGTGGAGGAACACCCGGGCCAGGAGTCCCTCAGCGTCCGTGAGCTGCTCGTCGCCGGACCCGTCCTGGTGTCGCACCCTCACCCAAATCGGCCGCTCAAGAGGGTAGAACAGGCCGGGAAACGACAGGCAGCCCTCCTCGCCCTCCTGAAGTTCCTCGGAAGCGTCCTCGACGACCGGGTTGCAGACCGTGCCGTGGCGATCCTTGACCTCCCAGGTGAACAGGCGTTTCAGCACTCCCACCTGATTGGCGGCGAGGCCGCCGCCGCCGGCCTCGCGCATGGTTTCGAACATGTCGTCGGCAAGCCGCCGCAGACGTGCATCGAAGGAGGTCACCTCCCGCGCACGCTGCCGAAGCACAGGGTCGCCGAAAAGGCGGATGTCGAGGATGGCCACGAGACACCCTGACCGGTCGGGGACGATGCGCCCCAGGGTACGCGACAGCCGACAAGCGCGGGCCAGGTCAACGAGTCGTGCCGCCCGTCGTGATCTGGGCCTCATCCCACATCGACGGGGTCTACATCGACCCTCACGTCGAGGCCCTCCCGGCTCCACACCACACGCAGTGGAGTGAGCGCGGCGAGCGTCGATGAGCGGTCGGCACTCTTCACGAGCAGACCGGAGCGCTCGCCGAGCGGACGGGGTCCGAGCACCTGGTCGCTGCCGGGGAGGCCACTGCGCAGGTCGGCGGCGACCCGCCGACCGTCGCCATGGACGTCGAGTCGAATCGCGTAGGCGGCGGGGGGAAAGCGCAGTTCACCTCTTCGGCGTGCTTCCTCACGCCAGAACGCTCCCGGGTCCCAAGCCACGAGCGCACGGACCGCGTGATGCCCAGGCTCCCGCGTCTGCACGACGACCGCCCCGTCCGGCACGAGCGCGCCACGGGTGGCCGACCCGGGGCGCTTCACGCCGGCTGAGCGGGATGGCCACGCGGCCACCCGGAAAGCGAGCCTCAGGGCATCCTCGCCGGCATCGAGTGTGGGACGCCTGAGCTGACCGTCGAGATCCGGTAGCACGACCGCCCCCACGGGACCGGGTGGCTCTGACAGGGCCGAGCCCCTCGTCATGACCACGATCGCGGGAGGCGGCGGTGCGGGCTGCGCGTATCCCTCCAACACCGCCACGACCGTGTTCCGAAAGGTCCTGGCGAGTTCCGAGCCCAGGCGCGCCGCTCCCGCCGCGAGCGGCGCAAAGACGTCACCGCCGCAACGGCCGCAGCGCATGTGCTCACGTTCTGTCGTCCAGCCGCACCCCTCGCAGAGGACGGCCAAGTCACGACCCGTCCCGCCCGCGGTCTCGGCCCTCCCCGCCCTCCGGGCCTGCGGCCCTCCCTCGGGCAGGCCAAGACCGCTCACCCACCCGGAGGCGACCGCGAGAGAGGAGTCGCACCTTGGGCAGGCGAACCTTTCGCTGCATCGACTGCACAGGAGGGCACGACCCTCCCCGCGACGAGCAGCGAGCACGACTCCGAGTTCTCCACGCTTCAGGCATGACCGCAGGGCCTCGACGGCGGGAGTGCCGAGTCGGCCGGGAGAACCGGAGAGGGAGCGATCGTCGAGGCGCACGATGGGAGCCGCGGACCGTTCGGCGCTCCGGTCTGGTACGACCGGCCGCAGGCGCCGCTCGGCGAGCAGACGCCAAGCTGCGGCGCTCGGGACGGTGCCGACCAGTACGGCGGTTGCGCCCGCTCGCCGCGCCCGTTCGAGCACGACCTCGCGGGCGTGGTGCCGGGGAGCGCGCCGCTCCTTGAGAGCCGGGTTCGCCTCGTCAATGATGACGGCCAGCCCGAGTCGGGCGAGGGGCCAGAACGCCACGCCTCGTTCCCCGACCACGACCCGAAGCTGCCCGCAGCGAGCCTCGAGCCACCCCCGGTACAGGCGCCTGGCGCCAGGCCCGCCCCGCATGTCGACGGCCAGGTCCCGGAAGGCGTGCGTGACTGCATCGGCCGCGCAGCTCTTCGGCTCCGGTACGACGACGAGGACGTCGCGACCTCCGTCCAAGGTGGCCGCGGCGAGTTCAACGAGTCGGACGCCGAGGTTCTCGTGTGGCAGCGTCCTCCAGTAGAAGGCCCCCGCTCCAGCTTCAGCCGCAACTCTGAGCTCGCTCCCCGCGTGGCCGTAGGGCGACCATGCGCTGTCATCGATCGCGACAGGCTCGGGATCGGGGGGACGAGCTGCCCGTCCGGGGGGGTACCACCCCGCCTCCTCGGCGCGGCGTTCGACGTCGCTGACGCGCTGGGGTAGGGCGTGGCGGATCACTGCGGCGGTCGGGGCGGCGAAGCGCTGTGCTGCCCAGCGCAGGACTTCGATCTCTTCCGGCGTCGCCCAGGCGTGCGGGCCGAGAACGCGCCGCACCTCACGGAGCTTGTGGGACGACGTGTCTTGCGTCAGGGCGACGACGAGGCCGCGCACGCGCCGACCGGCGAAGACGACTTCGACGCGGGAGCCCACTCGGATGCGAGGCGCGAGTGCCTCGGGGAGGGCATAGTCGAAGGGACGGTCGAGGTGGTCGGGCTCGACCTCGACGAGAACCTGTGCGATGGGCAGCTGGTCAGACCCCGACGGCTTCGCGGAGTTCGTCCGCCCGGTCGGCGCGCTCCCAGGTGAAGGTGGCGCCGCTGCGCCCGAAGTGCCCATAGGCTGCCGTCGCCTGGTAGATCGGGCGGCGCAAGTCGAGGCTGCGGATGATCGCCGCCGGGCGCAGGTCGAACACCTCCCGTATGCCCTTGAGGATGTGGTCGGGATCGGCCTGCTCGGTGCCGAACGTCTCGATCATCATGGAGACGGGGTGGGCGACGCCGATCGCGTACGCGATCTGCAGCTCAACCCGGTTCGCGAGGCCCGCGGCCACGACCGTCTTGGCCACCCACCGAGCCGCGTACGCCGCGGAACGGTCGACCTTCGTCGGGTCCTTGCCACTGAAAGCCCCCCCGCCGTGACGCGCGTAGCCTCCATACGTGTCGACGATGATCTTGCGACCGGTGAGACCGCAGTCCGCGTGCGGACCTCCCAGCTCGAAACGGCCGGTGGGATTCACGAGCAGACGCATCTCGGACAGGTCGATGTCGTCGGGCAGAAGCGGCCTGATGACGAGCTCCTCGAGGTCGGGACGCAGGAGCGTCCCGAGGTCGATCTCGGGGCGGTGTTGTGCGGAGATGAGGATGGTGTTAAGGGCGACCGGACGGTGGTCCTCGTACTCGATGGTGACCTGGGTCTTACCGTCAGGGCGCAGGTAGGGGATCTCGCCGGCCTTGCGCACGGCGGTGAGACGCTGGGCGAGCCGGTGCGCAAGGTGAATGGGCAGAGGCATGAGCTCGGGGGTCTCGTCACAGGCGAAGCCGAACATCATCCCTTGATCGCCCGCCCCGAGTTCGTCCAGCTGATCGTAGGATCCGGCCCGGGCCTCGCGTGCCCGGTCCACGCCGAGCGCGATGTCGGGCGACTGCTCGTCGATGGAGACGGAAACGCCGCAGGTGTTGCCGTCGAAGCCCATGTCGTGGTGGTCGTAACCGATCCCTATGACCGTGTTGCGCACGATCCGCGGGATATCGACGTAGCAGTCCGTGGAGATCTCGCCCGCAACGATGACCTGACCCGTCGTCACGAGAGTCTCGCAGGCTACGCGCCCGTAGGGGTCCCGTTCGAAGATCGCATCGAGCACGGAGTCGGAGATCTGATCGGCCATCTTGTCGGGATGACCCTCGGTCACCGACTCGGACGTGAAGAGCGTTCTACGAGCCACGCTGTCTGTCTCCTGTGATCGGGTCTCGCGTCGCTGCGCACGGTCGCTGCGCTACTCGAGCGACGTGAAGCTCGGGATCGTATCGCTGCCCTGCGGTCGTCCGCTTGCGATCTCCGCCTGATCTTCCGGTTCCGGCCAAGACTGCTCCTCCCCTTTCGCACCCCTCAGTCGATGAGCGTCACAATCTCGTCCCAGAGCCGTCGGGCCACCTCCTCCTTCGAGGTCAGCGGCACCTCGACCCGTGAGTCGCGCCCGAGGATGACGACGCGGTTCGTATCCGTCTCGAAGCCGGCATCCGAGGCGCTCACGTCGTTGACGGCGATGAGATCGGCACCTTTCGCCTCGAGCTTTCGACGCCCATACCCCTCCGGGTCTTCGGTCTCGGCGGCGAAGCCAACCAGCACGGGACGGTCGGCCGGCCCCAGCTCACCGCTGCGACGCGCGCGCCCGAGCTCCGCGAGGATGTCGGGATTGCGGGCAAGTTCGATCGTCTTCACCCCGTCTTCCTTCTTCATCTTGCGCTCAGCGTTGCGAGCCGGGCGGAAGTCGGACACTGCCGCGGCCTTCACGACGACGTCTGCGCCCCCGACTAGTTCGATGACCTTCTGGTACATGTCGCGCGCGGAGATGACGGAGTGTCGTTGGACCCCGGTCGGGGTCGGCAGGTCGACGGGTCCGCTGACCAGGTGCACTTCGGCGCCTCGCCGGGCAGCTTCGGCGGCGAGTGCGAACCCCATCTTTCCCGAGGAGCGATTGCTGATGAACCGCACCGGGTCGAGGTACTCGCGGGTGGGACCGGCGGTGACGACGACGCGCAGACCGGCCAGCTCGGGAGAGGCGAGCAGCCGCACGAGAGCGTCGAGGATCTCCTCCGGCTCGCTCATCCGGCCTTCGTCCCTATCCCCGCCGGCCAGTTCTCCCTCTTCGGGTCCGATGAGGTGCAGGCCTCGTTCTCTCAGGGTTGCGACGTTCGCCTGGGTAGCCGGGTGCCGCCACATTTCGCCGTGCATGGCTGGGGCGAGCAGGATGGGGCACGTCGCCATGAGGAGGATGTTGGTGAGCAGATCATCGGCCAGGCCCTGTGCGGCCTTCGCCAGGACGTGAGCCGTAGCCGGCGCCACGACGATCGCGTCGGCCCCACGGGCGAGTTCGATGTGCAGGGCCATGGCATCCCTCTCGTCGAGGTCTGCCGGGCGCTCCCACACCTCGATGTGGACCGGTCGTCGGGTGATGCCAGAGAAGGTCGCTCCCCCTACGAAGTGTGACCCTCCCCGGGTGAGAATCACATCCACTGCGGCGCCGCCCCGAACGAGCAGACGAGCGAGCATGGCGGCCTTGTAAGCGGCGATTCCGCCCGAAATACCGAGGATGATCCGCCTGCCGTCCAACATGGCCTGACCCATAGGCCGTGCAGGCCTCAGCTCTCCGCCCGGCGTTCCTCGGTCTCGATGAAGGCGAGCGGGTCGACCACGGGGAGCGCCTCGTCCGTCCAGCGCGGTTCGACCTTGCCCTGCGCGATCTCGTCGAGCGCGATCGACAGGGGCTTGTTCGACTCGGTCGAGACGAGCGGAGGCATGTGCTGGCCGAGGCCCTCACCGAGCTGCGCATAGTAGTCGTTGATCTCCCGCGCACGCTTTGCGGCGAGATGGACGAGTGTGAACTTGCTGTCGACCTTGTCGATCAGTTCATCGATGCGGGCGATGGCTCTCACCTCTTCCCGGCGGGGATGGTGTCGACGACCCTGACTGGACAGGGGCGCCTCACCTGGACCTGCACAGCGTAGCGGCAGCCTCCCTGGGCGTCGACGTGTCGGGAATCGTGCCCGAGGGGCGGGGGCCTTCCGCCACCCTGCGGAAACACGCAGAGGCTCCGGTTCAGGGCTGAGCTGTGCGGAGGATGTTCTTGATCGTCCGGACGCAGTTTTCGAGCTCGTCATTGACGAGCACGTGGTCGAAGGCGGGCGCCGCAGCCAGCTCGGAGTCCGCGGTTTCGAGCCGCCGTGCCCGCTCTTCCGCGGACTCTGTGCCGCGCAGCCGCAGACGCCGGGCCAGTTCCTCCCTCGACGGGGGTGCGAGGAAGATGAGGAGCGCATCCGCCATCTTGCCACGCACCTGCAATGCCCCTTGGACGTCGATCTCGAGCAGCACGTCGATGCCGTCGGCGAGTTTCTGCTCGACCCAGCGGCGCGGAGTTCCGTACCGAGCCTGGTGGACCGACGCCCACTCGAGCAGCTCGCCTTCGGCTATGAGCTCGTCGAACCGCTCTTCGTCCACGAAGTAGTAGTCGGCGCCTTCGACTTCTTCCGCTCTGGGGGGGCGGGTCGTGAAGGAAACCGACGCCTCGACGCCAGGCAGACGCTCGAGGAGTCGCTGCACGACCGTGCCCTTGCCCACCCCGCTCGGCCCGGAGACGACGACGAGCAGACCACGCCCCGTGCTCGCGGCTGCCATTTCAGCTCGGCCGACGCCTGGAGACGACGGTGCGGACCCGTCAGCATCGGCGGCTGGGGGGTCCGCCTCACCTGGATAGGGCCGGTGGTCCCGGTCAGCCCAGGACCCGAACATCACGGCGAGCGCTGCTCTCCGAACTCGGCCAGGAGGGCGGCCCGTTGGTTGCTCCCCAGTCCTCGTAGGCGGCGGGACTGGGAGATTTCGAGCCGCTCCATGAGGCGGCGCGCCTTCACCTTGCCGTAGTTCGGCATGGACTCGATGACCTCGGAGACCTTCATCTTCGCAAGCGGCTCAGCCTCCTGAGCCCTGGCGAGGAGTTCTCCAAGCGTTACCTCACCCGCCTTCAACATCTGCTTCAGCTCAGCTCGGATACGACGCGCCTCCGCGGCCTTCTCCAAGGCCTTGCGACGCTGCTCGGGTCCAAGCTCGGGCAGGGACATTCACGGCTCCAGAGAGGGTCGGTTACGAAGCGAGGTACCTTAGTGGTTCAGGCAGGCCACCGATAGCGCTCGTCTTCTCGCCATCAGCGGCTGGCTCCCACAGCCGGAGGGAAAGGCCCGAGGCCGCGCTATCGCCCGGAGCCCGGCGAGTGAAATGGCGCACCGACCCTGCACAGCGGACATTCGGCGGCCTCCCAAGTGCGAATCGCCATCTTCGCGAGCGAATGCGCTTCGAACGGCAGGGGCTGTTCGGGCGTGCTGCGATCCACGATCGCTGCGTAACCCATCACCACCGCGCCCTGCGCCTCGAGGACAGCGGCGGTCTCGATGGCCGAACGTCCGGTCGTGAGAACGTCCTCGACGACGACGATTCGTTCGCCTCTCGCCACGGTCTGGTCACGTCTCAGAGCCATCACCCCGTGATCGCGTTCGGTGAACACGAACCGGGCTCCGAGGGCGCCCGCGACCACGAACCCGGCGAGGAGCCCCCCGAGCGCAGGGGATGCGACCGTCTCGGCATCCTTTCCCGCCGCAGCCAGCTGGGTGCCGAGCGAGCGGCCGAGCTCTGCAGCGAAGACGGGGTCCTGGAGGGCGAGAGCGCACTGGAGATAGGTGTCGGAGTGGAGCCCACTGGACAGCTGGAAGTGGCCCGTGCGGTAGACACGCCGTCGGCGGAGCTCGGCGATCAGTTCGCTCACGCGACGAAATCCGTCGCCGGCTCAGGAGTGCGACTCTCGTGGTGCTCCTGGGGAGCGCCACTCGGGATCGTTTCCGTCGCTGTCTCAGGGGACCTAAGACAGCTCCTCTCGTGGCGCTCCTGCGGAGCGCCACTCACGGGGAGGCCACCGTTGCCAGGATGCTACGGGCGGCCTGGACAGGATCCGCGGCGGCCGTGATCGGCCGGCCCACGACGATGAAGTCGGCCCCCGCCGCCAGCGCCTGCTGCGGTGTGACCGGGTACGCATGGTCGTCCGTGCTCGTTCCGACCGGGCGCACGCCCGGTGTGACGACGACCGGTTTGGGCCCGAGCTGGGCGCGTATCGGGGACACATCCCGCGGGGCGCACACCACCCCGCCGGCCCCCGCGTCCAACGCGAGCCGAGCGAGGCGGGAGGCCTGCTGGGACGCATGTGACAGGCCGAGCGCAGCGAGGTCGCCGTCCTGAAGGCTCGTCAGGACGGTGACCGCCAGCACGATCGGTGCCACGACGCCGCCGTCCGCCAGCCCTTCCACCGCCGCCGACACCATCCTCCCACCCCCGCTCGCATGCACCGTCAGCATGCCGATACCAAGCGGGCCGAGCTGGCGAGCCGCGCGAGCGACCGTTGCTGGAATGTCATGCAGCTTCAGATCGAGAAACACCGGGCCATAGCCACGGATGCGCTCGACCGCGAGCGGCCCGTAACGGCTGAACAGCTCGAGCCCGACCTTGAAGTAGCCCACCTCACCGGACAGACGCCCCGCGAGTCGCTCGGCTTCGGCGAGCTCCGCAACGTCGAGAGCGACGATCAGCGGCCCCGGCATCGTCTCATCCGACACGCTGCCCGATCGAAACCGCGCCCCGCAGCTGACGGACGGCGGCGACTTCATGCCCGGCGCACCAGCGGGCCAGCCCGCGAACGACGTCCCGGGCCGCGAACGGGTTGACGAAGTTGGCGGTCCCCACCGCGACGGCGACCGCGCCGGCGAGGATGAGTTCGACGGCGTCTTCAGCGCTGGACACGCCGCCGCTGCCGATGATCGGTATGCGCGGAAGGGCCTGATGGACCTGCCAGATGTTGCGTACGGCCAGCGGTCGCACCGCAGGGCCGGAGAGGCCTCCCACCACGTTGGCAAGCTTCGGGCGTCGCGTCTCCACGTCGATCGCCATCCCGAGCAGGGTGTTGATGAGCGATACTCCGCTCGCGCCAGCCGCGACGACCGCCCGAGCGATCTCGGTGACGTCCGTCACGTCCGGGGTGAGCTTCGCGAAGACGGGTATGTCGAGTTCCTCGCACACGGCAGCGACGACCGCGCCCGACGGTTCAGGGCGGCATGCGAAGACGATGTTGCGATCCTCGACGTTCGGGCAGGAGATGTTCACTTCGACCGCGACGATCCCGGCCCGGCCCCCCAGTTTGCCGGCGACCTTGCGATACTCCTCCACGGTCGTACCCGCGATCGAGACGATGACCGGGATTTCGCGCTCACGCAGCCAAGGCAGATCCTGCGCAATCCAGGTGTCCACGCCGGGATTCTGCAGGCCGATCGCGTTGAGCATGCCCGAGGGCGTCTCCGCCATGCGAGGGGTGGGAAGGCCTTCGCGGGGCTCGAGCGTGAGGGACTTGACGATGACGGCGCCGAGCTCTTCGACGTCGTAGAAGCGGTCGAGCTCCCGGCCGCTGGCGAAGCAGCCGGAAGCGCCCAGCACGGGGTTGCGTAGCTGGACGCCGCCGAGCTCGACGGAGAGGTCAACCTGTGCCTCGGTGTCGGTGGCCTGTTTCATGGTCGGCGCTCGCCGGCTTGCACCTCGTCGAGCGCCGGCATCGCCAGGAACTCCGCCTGTGCCGGCGCTGAAACCCACCGGGTCCGCTCCCAGGCGATATGCGCCCCGTTCAGCACGGGCCCGTCTATGCAGGAGCGACGCAGCTGCACGCGCCCGTCATCGCCCCGGATTGGCACGACACAGGTCCAGCAGACGCCGGTACCACAGGCCATGTGCTCTTCGACGGCGACGTGACAGGGCAGTTGACGCATGGCGGCACGGTGGGCCACGGCTCGCAACATCGGCATGGGACCGCAGGCGTACACGAGACGGCTGCGGCACTCGTCGACCGCCTGGTCGAACACGTCTGTGACCCGTCCGCGTCTGCCGAAGCTGCCGTCTTCGGTTGTGAACCTCGCGCTCGCACTCATGCGCTTGGCCTCTATCGGATTGAACACCCGCTCGGCCGTCGCCGCTCCGATGATCATGTCGACCCGCAGCGCCCGACGCTGCAGCCGTTCGGCGAGAAAGAACAGGGGGGCGGCTCCGTAGCCGCCCCCGACGAGGAGGCAGGCCGTGCGCTGTTCGGGCATCGGGAAAGAGACTCCAAGAGGCCCCACGAGGTCGAGCTTGTCGTTGGGTTCGAGTTCGGCGAGCCAGGCGGTGCCGGGCCCGTGCGGGTCGAAGACGAATTGGACGGTGCCTCCCCAGGCGCCGTGGCGAGACGTCCGGTAGATGGAGAAGGGGCGCCGCAGCAGCGTCGCTCTCGACTCCACTCCCACGTTCACGAACTGCCCCGGTTCGGCCCGTTCGGCTATCTCGGGCGCCGCCGTGATGAGCGACAGGTACGAGCCTTCGCGGCGGCGGTCGATGACCGGACAGACCACCCGAAGCGAACCGCCGTCGGGTCTTCCCATGACGACGCGCCCGCCGGCGCCGGGTAGAACGGTCACGACGATGCCGCGGAGGCGCGTCGGTGGTACTCCTGCAGCGACCCAACCCCGAGTCGACCATGCCGGAGCGACTCGATGCCCTGAATGGCCGCGAGGATGCCTGACATCGTCGTTATGCAGGGCACGCCGTGGGAGACGGCGGCGGTGCGGATGAGGTAGCCGTCGCTGCGGGGACCACGTCCGAAGGGGGTGTTCAGGACCAGGTCGACCCTTCCGCTAGCGATGAGGTCGACGACGTGGGGCTCCCCGGTGGCCCCGTCGGAGACCTTCGCCACGTGCGCCGCGGGGACGCCCGCCCGTTGCAGAACCTCGGCCGTGCCCTCCGTCGCGATGATGTCGAAGCCGAGGTCGACGAGGCGCTTGACCGGAAACACGATTGCGCGCTTGTCGCGGTTCGCGACCGACACGAACACGGTGCCCCGGGTGGGCAGCACCATAGTGCCGGTGCCAGCCTGGGACTTGGCGAATGCCGCGCCGAAGCTCGAGTCGACACCCATGACCTCTCCGGTGGAGCGCATCTCCGGTCCGAGGACGGAGTCCACACCGGGGAAGCGGTCGAAAGGCAGCACCGCCTCCTTTACCGCCACGTGTTCGAGCCGCAATCCGGTGGTGGCGTCAACGGGGGGAAGCAGTGGCGTGGGAGATGTGCGAAGTTCGGCGAGCCGCTCACCGATCATGACGCGGGCTGCCACTTTCGCGAGTGGCACTCCGGTGGCCTTCGAGATGAACGGCACCGTTCGCGATGCCCGGGGGTTCGCCTCGATGACGAAGATGACGTCGTCTTTGAAGGCGAGTTGGACGTTGATCAGGCCCTGAACGCCGAGACCGGAGGCGATGGCCTCGACATGGCGGCGGATGGTCGCGAGGTGCCCCTTGCCCAGTGTGTAGGGGGGGATGACACAGGCCGAGTCGCCGGAGTGGATGCCGGCCTCCTCGATGTGCTCGAGCACACCCGCCACGTAGAGCTCCTCTCCGTCGTACACCGCGTCGACGTCTATCTCTATGGCGTCCTCGAGGAAGCGATCTATGAGGATCGAGGGATGCCAGGCGGCGGCCGCGATCGCGCCGGCGAGGTAGTGCTCGAGCATCTCCTCGTTGTAGACGATTTCCATGGCTCGTCCGCCCAGGACGTAGGAGGGGCGCACGAGCACGGGATAGCCGATGGTCTGCGCGATCGCCTTCGCCTGCTCGAAAGAGCTGGCGACGCCCCCCGGCGGGGTCGGGATGCCTAGCTCTGCCAGGAGGGCCCCGAAGCGACCACGGTCCTCAGCGGCGTCGATGGCGTCTGGGGACGTGCCGAGGACCTTCACCCCGGCTCTTTCGAGCGCGCTCGCGAGCTTCAGTGGCGTCTGTCCTCCGAACTGCACGACCACCCCGACGGGCTGCTCCCGGTCACAAACTGCCAGCACGTCCTCGAGGGTGAGCGGCTCGAAGTAGAGCCGGTCGGCCGTGTCGTAGTCGGTCGACACCGTCTCGGGGTTGCAGTTCACCATGATCGTCTCGTAGCCGGCCTCCCGGAGCGCGAAGACGGCATGGACGCAGCAGTAGTCGAACTCGATCCCTTGACCGATTCGGTTCGGCCCGCTGCCGAGCACGACGATCGACGGGCGTGCCGCGCGGACGACCTCGTCCTCCTCCTCGTAGGTCGAGTAGTGGTAGGGCGTGTAGGCCTCGAACTCCGCCGCGCACGTGTCGACCGTCTTGAAAACCGGCGCGATCCCGTGCTCCTGACGCTGGGTTCGCACGGCTTCTTCGCTCGTCTCGAGCAGGTACGCAAGCTGAGGGTCGGAGAAGCCGTCGCGCTTGGCCTCTTCGAGAAGGTCGCGTGGGATCGGGCTCGTGCCCCGGATCTGCTCGCGTCGCTCCACGAGCTGGGCGAGCTGGTCGACGAACCAGGGGTCGTAGCCGGTCAGCTCGGCGACGCGTTCGATGCTCCAGCCCCGAGTCAGAGCTTCGTCGACGGAGCGCAACCGTGCCGCATGGGGACGTCGCAGCAGCGCCGCTAGATTCTCGTCAGGAGGAGCATCCCCGTGCGGGCCGCGCTCCGGAGGGCCGGCACCGAAGCCGATCTGACCGTCCTCCAAGGAGCGGAGCGCCTTCTGGACAGCCTCTTTGAAGGTGCGCCCGATCGCCATGACCTCGCCGACGGACTTCATCTTCGTGGTGAGGGCGTCGTCGGTGCCGGCGAACTTCTCGAATGCGAAGCGAGGTGCCTTGACGACCACGTAGTCGATGGTGGGTTCGAAAGCGGCACGGGTTCGGCGCGTGATGTCGTTGGCGATTTCGTCGAGGTTGTAGCCGATCGCGATCTTCGCGGCGATCTTGGCGATGGGGAACCCGGTGGCTTTCGAGGCGAGAGCTGATGATCGTGACACCCGCGGGTTCATTTCGATCACGAGTTGGCGGCCGGTCCGCGGGTCCACCGCGAACTGCACGTTGGAACCGCCTGTCTCGACCCCGATGCGACGCATGACGGCAAAAGCTGCGTCACGCATCTGCTGGTACTCGCGGTCAGACAAGGTCATGGTCGGGGCGACCGTGATCGAATCGCCCGTATGCACTCCCATGGGGTCGAGGTTTTCGATCGGGCACACGACGACACAGTTGTCGTGCAGGTCGCGCATGACTTCGAGTTCGAATTCCTTCCAACCGAGAACCGACTCCTCCGCGAGCACCTCGTGCACGGGGGAGTCGGACAGGCCTTGACGGATCATCCGCCGCAGCTCGTCCGGATCTCGTGCGACCCCCCCACCCTTGCCTCCGAGCGTGAACGATGGCCGTAGCACGAGTGGGAAACCGAGGTCGGCGACGGCGTCGAACGCCTCCTCGACGCTACGGACGTAGCGCGAGCGCGGTACCTCGAGCCCGATCTCGGTGACCGCGTCCTTGAAGCGCTGGCGGTCCTCGGCGGTTCGGATCGCATCGAGGCTGGCTCCGATCACCTCGACCCCGAAGTCCTCGAGGACCCCCCGCTCGGAGAGTTGCACGGCGAGATTGAGCGCGGTCTGCCCGCCGAGCGTGGGTAGGAGGGCGTCCGGACGCTCGCGTTCGATGACCGCTTGGACGGCATCAGGTGTGAGCGGCTCGATGTAGGTGGCGTCCGCAAAGTCGGGGTCGGTCATGATCGTGGCCGGGTTCGAGTTCACGAGCACGACGCGCAGCCCCTCTTCACGCAGCACCTTGCAGGCCTGCGTTCCGGAGTAGTCGAACTCGCACGCCTGACCGATGACGATCGGACCGGATCCGAGCACGAGGACCGAGCGAAGATCTGGTCGTCGTGGCATGGCGTCCCTTGTCCGCTGAGCGAGGTCGTAGTGGCGGTCCTGAGCCTAAGAGGTCGTAGTAGCGGTCTTGGGCCTCACAGGGCGGTCCCGGGCAGGGTGTGGTCGCGCTCGCCTACCGATGTGGCCTCCCCGCCTCCGGCGTGGACCATGACGATGTCAGACGTGTTCACGAGCACCGTCTCCGCCCGCTCCCGTTCCCCCGCGAGCTCGTAGACGGCGTCCACGATGGGCAGGAAGTTGGGCGGCGAGATGTTCAACACGTCGGAGATGCGGCGGTTGTAGGTGCGGGTTTCGACCTGCACCTCTCCTTCGACGATGCAGCCGTTGCGGAGAAACACCTTGACCCGGACCGGCCGGGTGCGCACGGGAGCCTGCGGATCACTCATCCGGCTCCGCCTTTCTCTCGTTGCACGAGGTGGGAGAAACGCTCGAACAAGTATTCCGCGTCGTGGGGTCCGGGGGCTGCCTCCGGGTGGTACTGCACGCTGAACGCAGGCAGGTCGCGGCACACGAGACCTTCACAGGTGCCGTCGTTGAGGTTGAGATGACTGACCTCGACCTGGCCGTGCTCCGCCGTCTCGAACAGCTGAGCTTCGACCTGTTCGCCAAGCGAGGCAGCATCGACCGCGAACCCGTGGTTGTGGCTGGTTATCTCCACCGTCCCGTCGACCCGTCGCAGGACCGGCTGGTTCACGCCGCGGTGACCGAAGCGCAGCTTGTAGGTCTCCGCGCCCAGCGCATGCCCGAGCAGTTGCGATCCGAGGCAGATCCCGAACACGGGGACCTTGCCGAGCAGGCGGCCCAGCGTGGCGATGCCGCCCTTGACTGCGGCGGGATCCCCAGGGCCATTCGAGACGAAGACCCCGTCCGGGTCGTGGGCGAGCACCTCCTCCTCGCTGGCGCTGGCCGGCAGGACCACGACCTCGAAGCCGTGACGGGCGAGATTGCGCAGGATCGAGCGCTTCACGCCGAAGTCGAGGGTCACGGCCCGATGCCGGCCTCCTGCGTGCCACAGGTAGGCGGCCGGGGTCGTGACCTGGCCGGTGAGATCCTGTCCGATCATTCCCGGGCTTTCGAGGACTCGGGCGTGCAGGGCATCGACGTCGAGGATCTCTGTCGAGATCCCGCAGCGCATCGCCCCCTGCTCTCGGATGCGTCGGGTCAGTCGGCGCGTGTCCACCCCCTCGATTGCGACCACTCCGGCCTCGCGCAGGGCGGTGGGAAGATCCCCTTCTGCCCGCCAGCTCGACGCCCGTCGGGCCGCCTCCCGCACGACGAACCCCGCCACCTGGATGCGGTCCGACTCGGCGTCCGCCGGGTTCATGCCGTAGTTGCCCACGTGGGTGGCGGTCATCGCGACGACCTGACCGCGGTAAGAGGGGTCGGTGAGCACCTCCTGGTAGCCGGCCATGCTCGTGTTGAACACGGCTTCGCCGAAGCTCGTCCCCTCGGCCCCGAACGAGGTGCCACGGAAGGCACTGCCCTCCTCGAGCACCAACACGGCGTCTCTCACGGGCGCGCCTTCGCGACATCCCGCAGCCTCCCGGCGAGATCGCCCGCCTGCTCTCTGCTACCGCAGACGAAGCCGGAATCGAGCTCGACCGGTCTGCTGTCGGTCGTGCTGTGCAGCCAGCGGACGACGACGGTGCGTCGGCGCGGGGCGGTCTGGGCAGCGTGACCACGCTCGACTCCAACCGCGAGGATCGGTGCGACCCGGACGACCGGACCGCGGTCGCGGGCGAAGACCAGACTCCCCTGCTCGACCCAGAGCGCGCACGGTCCCGGGCCGAAGAGCCCCCCCAGGGCCACCCGATCGATCCAGTTGCCGTCCCTGGTCGTGCCGGTGTAGCGGACGATGGCGTCCGGAAGGCGGTTCGGACGGGGACGGGCCGGCAGCGGCACATAACGGGCCTCGTCGTGCGCGCGCCGGCGGAGGTAGCCACGCCACATGCCATAGGTCGCGAACGCGACGGGCAGAACGAGGAAAAGGAACGTGGCGCCCAGACGTTGCATCAGGCGGCCCCCTCCCTCACCAGGCCGTCGCGGAGCGTGAAACGCCCCCTCAGGAGCGTATGAACCGGACGTGTGGTCAGCTTCTTGCCTTCGAATGGAGTGTTACGGGCCTTCGAACGCAGCCGGCGACCCTCCACCACCCACCGGGCCTGCGGATCCACGACGGTGAGGTGAGCTGGCGCACCGCGTTCGAGCGCGCCGCCATGTCCGCCCACCCGCCGTACCCCCGCCGGTCCAGTGGTGAAACGCGCAATTGCGGTCAACAGATCGAGGGTTCCCGCTTCGGAGTCGGGGCGGTGTGCCTCGGGATCCACGAGGTCGGTCACGACGGCCGCGAACGCGGTCTCCAGCCCGAGCAGACCAGGTGGCGCGTGCTCCCACTCCTGCTCTTTCTGCTCGGGCGGGTGGGGGGCGTGGTCGGTGGCCACCGCGTCGATGGTCCCGTCGGCCAGGCCGATCCGAAGTGCCGTCACGTCAGCGCTCGTGCGCAGCGGAGGGTTCACCTTCAGGTTCGGGTCGTAGGCAGCGACGAGCGTCTCATCCAGGACGAGGTGGTGGGGAGTGACCTCGGCGGTTACCCGCACCCCACGCGCCTTGGCGGTGCGGATCAGCTCGACCGAACCCGCGGTGGACACGTGGGGGACATGGAGGCGGGAGCCTACGCCTGCGGCGAGGATGAGGTCGCGGGCGATCATCACCTCCTCGGCCTCCCGCGGCCAGCCAGGCAGCCCGAGTAACGACGAGGTGGCGCCCTCGTTCATCTGTGCCCCCCGTGTGAGGGCCGGCTCCTCGCTGTGGTTGCAGACGACCGCGTCGAACGTCTTGGCGTACTGCAGCGCTCGTCGCATGACGAGCGGGTCCGCGACGGGCTTGCCGTCGTCACTGAAGCAGTCGACAGCCGCCGAGGAGGCGCGAAGAGCTCCGAACTCGGCGAGCTCACTGCCCTTCAAGCCTCTCGTGATCGCTCCCACCGGGAAGACGTCGGCGAGGCCGACTTCCTCTGCACGTCGCAGCACGAGCTCGGCCACTGCCGGTGAGTCGCAGACCGGGTCGGTGTTGGCCATCGGGCACACGGCGGTGTAGCCGCCTGCGGCGGCAGCAGCGGTGCCGGTCGCGACGTCTTCGGCGTCCTCGAATCCCGGCTCACGCAGGTGGGTGTGGAGGTCGATGAAGCCTGGCATGAGCCACAGACCGCCGCAGTCCACCACCTCATCGCCTTCGGGGGCGAGGTTGGGGCCGAGCTCGACGATCCGCCCGGACAGGATGCGCACGTCTGCGACCTCTGAGCGCCAGCGTGTCGGGTCGAGGACGCGCCCGCCCTTCAGCAGCAGGCCCTTCACGCGAGACTCCCGGTGGTGGCTAGCTCCGCTCGGGGTCCGAGCGACAGGTAGAGCACGGCCATGCGCACAGCGATGCCGTTCGTGACTTGGTCGGTGATGACGGCACGTTCGCTGTCCGCGACGTCGGGGGCGATTTCGACGCCGCGATTCATGGGACCCGGGTGCATGACGATGGCATGGTCGGGCAGGCGCGCAAGACGCCCCGCATCCAGCCCCCAGAAGCGGGCGTATTCGCGGGTGGTCGGGAAGAAGTGGTGGGTCATCCGCTCCCGTTGGACTCGTAGCACGTACAAGACGTCGAGGTCGCCGAGGACGTGGTCGAGGTCCGTCGCTACCCGTGCCTGCCAGTTCTCAACGCCGGGAGGCAGGAGGGTCGGCGGAGCGACGAGGGTGACGCGCGCCCCGACGAGGTTGAGCGCCTGAACCTCGCTGCGCGCCACGCGCGAGTGCAGGATGTCCCCCACGATCGCGACGTTCAGGCCGGCGAGGCGGCCGAGGTGACGACGCATCGTGTACAGGTCGAGCAGGGCTTGAGTGGGGTGCTGATGGGCGCCGTCCCCCGCGTTGATCACCTTCGCGTCGACCCAGCGGGTGAGCTGCAGTGGAACGCCCGCTGAGGACGAACGCACGACGATGACGTCGACACCCATGGCTTTCAGCGTGAGCGCCGTGTCTTTGAAGGACTCGCCTTTGCTGACGCTCGAACCCCGAGTCGTGAAGTTGATGACGTCTGCGGAAAGCCGTTTTGCTGCGAGCTCGAAGCTGATGCGGGTGCGCGTCGAATCCTCGAGGAAGAGGTTGCAGACGGTGCGTCCGCGCAGGGTGGGAACCTTCTTGATCGGCCGCTCGGCTATCGAGCGCAACTGCTCGGCGGAGTCGAGGATGGCTTCGACCTGATCGAGGTCAAGGTCGGTCACGCTGAGAAGGTGCGGGAGGGCTTTCATTGCTCCCATCCCAGGTCAGACGGGCCGGCACCCCGGGCCGGGCACGGGATGACGTCGACCGCGTCCGTGCCGTCGACCTCGGCGAGGCGGACCCGCACGTCCTCTTTCCGTGAGGTCGGCAGGTTCTTGCCCACGTGGTCCGCCCGGATGGGCAGCTCGCGATGCCCGCGGTCGATGAGCACCGCGAGACGTACCGCACGGGGACGGCCGACCTCCACGACCTCCTCGAGTGCGGCCCGCACCGTGCGACCCGTGTAGAGGACGTCGTCGACGAGCACCACGACGCGGCCATTCACGTCGCAGGGAAAGGAGGTCTCGCCGAGAGGCAACGGGCCACGCCGCGACAGGTCGTCACGGTGAAGGGTGATGTCGAGCGAGCCGTGGGGGACGACGACGCCCTCGATCTCTTTTATGTGACCGGCGAGACGGGCGGCGAGGGGGACGCCCCGGGTTTGGATACCCATGAGGACGAGGTCGCTGGCGCCTTGGTTGCGTTCGACGATCTCGTGGGCGATACGGCTGACGCTGCGGGCGATGTCGCCGGATTCGAGCACGCGCCTCGGCGCCACACGGGTCCCTTCCCGGCCTCTCGGGACCGGTCCTTAAAGGGTGGTCGGCGGCCGCAGGCTACCCGCCCCCCTCGTCGGCGCCAAACACGGAGCCTGGTGCCTAGCGGAAGGCGGGCAGATCGTAGGGACGCACGGTGCTGCGGCCGTTCGCGCGCGCGCGCTCGATGCCCTCGTTCAGTATCGCCTCGACGTGACCGTTCAAGGCGTCGATGAGAGTCGAGTCGACGCGCAGGTCCGAGGCGCGTATGAGCTGCTGAACCCGGCTCGCCACGGCGACTCCCGTCGAGTCGTCCAAACGCGGCCCGGCAAGATCCTCGGGACGAACCGTCGAACGCCCGTTCTTACGTGCCCGGTTCATGGCGCCGTTCAGGAGTGCGACCACCCGGTTGTGCAGTGCATCGGGGAGTTGCGAGTCGGTCCGCAGCTCGGCTCCGCCAATGACGTCTCTCACCTTACTCACCGTGACGAGTAGCTCTGCCATGATCGAAATCCTTCCTGAGAGTTCGGGCGGCCACCTCAGCCACCCTCGAGCCGGCTGGTTCTCAGCACGGCTGACAGCACCCCGTTGATGTAGCGGGGAGAGTCCTCCGTCGACATCTCCTTGGCAAGCTCCACAGCCTCATCTATGACGACTGCTGCTGGCGTGTCTGTCGCCTCGAGCAGCTCGTAGACCGCAAGTCGCAGAATGTTGCGGTCGATGATGGGCATGCGCGACACCGTCCAGCCATGTGCGTGGCTCGCGATGATCACGTCGATCTCCTCGCAGCCCCGGGCGACGCCGTGGATGAGAACACGGGCGAAGTCGTCGAGTGGGTCAGCTTGAGGATCGCTGATCGTACGCTCGAGCGTGTCCGTGATGTCTCGGCGGCGCACGTCCGCCTCGTAGAGCACTTCGAGGGCGCGTCGTCGCGCCTCGTGGCGTGGCAGGTGCACAGCTTCCGTGGTCACCTCAGGCTCGGGAGAGGTATTCGCCTGTGCGGGTGTCGACCTTCACCTTGTCGCCCGCGTCGACGAACAGAGGGACCTGGATTTCGACGCCGGTTTCGAGGCGCGCCGGCTTGGTCGCGTTCTGCACGGTGTTGCCGGCGACGCCTGGTTCGGTCTCGAGGACTTCGAGGGTGACCGAGGCTGGAAGTTCGACCCCGACGATGCGTCCCTCGTAGTCGAGGATGCCAATGGTGTCCCCCTCCCGCAGCCAGAATTGAGCATCTCCGACGGCATCCTGGGGGATCTGATCCTGCTCGAACGTTTCGGTGTCCATGAATACGAACATGGGACCGTCGCGGTAGAGAAACTGGAGCTCGCGTTTCTGCACGATGGCTTGCGGAACTTCTTCTCCGGCACGGAAGGTCTTGTCGAGTACCTTCCCGGTCTCGACGCTGCGTAGCTTCGTGCGCACGAACGCGCCGCCTTTGCCCGGCTTGACGTGCTGGAACTCGATCACCTGCATGAGACGGCCGTCGACGACGAGCGTCATGCCATTCTTCAGGTTGTTCGTCGAGACCATGTCGACTCCGGCTCCGACCGCAAGCCTGTCACAGAACCACGAGATCGTGCGAGGATGAGGTGAGGATGTCGGGCGGACCGGTCACGGTCACGACCACGGTGTCCTCTATGCGGACCCCTCCGACTCCAGCAAGATACACGCCAGGCTCGACCGTGACCGTCATGCCCGGCTCGAGGTTAGCACGGCCCCCCTCCGCGAGGGTTGGCCACTCGTGTATTGCCAGCCCCACACCGTGCCCCGTCGGATGCAGGAACTGCTTGCCGCGGCCTGCGGCCGCGATAGGTTCCCGGCAGGCCCGGTCGACTTCACCCACCGCGACACCCGCCAGGGTTGCCGCCACTCCCGCAGCCTGGGCGCAGCGGACGAGGTCGTAGACGGCTCGGAGTTCCGGACCGGGGTCGCCGAGGGCGACAGTGCGGCTCATGTCAGCGTGATAGCCGCCGTAGCGCGCCCCGAAATCGAGCTTGAGAAGGTCACCCGGGCGTAGCTCGCGAGTGGTTGGGCGATGGTGGGGAATGGCGCTGTTGGGTCCCGAGGCGACGATGGTGTCGAAGGCCGGGCTCTCCGCCCCGAGGTCGACCATGCACCGGTCGAGTGCCACGGCCACAGCGCGCTCGTTAGCCCCGGGGCGCAGCGAGCCGAGCACATGCTCGAACGTCGCGACCGTGATGGCACATGCGGCGCGGATGGCGGCAAGCTCATGTTCGTCTTTCACCGCCCGCAACGCTTCGACCTGTCCTGACGCTGGGCGCGCGTCGATGCCTTCTTCTCGAGCTTTGCCACGCAGGCTCTCCCCGGCATCCCAGGAGAGGTGGTCAGCTTCGAACCCGACCGTTGCTAGTCCCGCTCTGGAGAGTCGCCGGACGATGCGGTCCGGAACGCCCGAGCGCAGCGTCACGAGGTCCAAGCCGGGGGCCTCGGCGTGCGCCTGAGTCGTGTAGCGAGAGTCGGTGAAAAGGACGTCGAGTTCACCGTCGCATGTCACGAGCACGCGACCATTCGTGCCCCTGAAGCCGGTGAGCCAGCGGACGTTGCGCAGATCGGTGACGTAGAGGGCTTCCAGTTCTCGCTCCGCGAGTCTGGCACGGAGGCGATCACGGCGCCGCCGATGGTCGACAGGCGGCGGGAGGGCGGGAAAATCGGGGCACGCCGACGCAGGCGGCGGGAGGGTGGGAAAATCGGGATACGCCGCCGGTTCAGCGCCGGATGTCACTTCCCGTCACCCGCCTTGCCTTCTCCCAGCCGATCATTGACGAGCGCGACCGCCGCCTGGACTGCAAGGCGGTAACCAGCCGGGCCGAACCCCGCAATGGACCCGTCGCACACGGCGGCGATGACAGAACGCTGACGGAAGCGCTCGCGACCGTGCACGTTGGAAAGATGCACCTCGACCTTTGGGATCGTGAGGGTCTCGAGCGAGTCGCGCAGCGCGTAACTGTAGTGTGTGAGAGCACCCGGGTTGATGATGACCGCATCCGTGCCATCCTGCCGTGCGGCATGGAGCCGGGTCACGAGGTCCCCCTCCGTGCTGTGCTGCACGTGATCGAGTTCAGCGCCGGACGCTCGTGCCTCCTCCGCTGCCAGCTCCAGGAGGCCGCCCAGGTCGAGGCGACCGTAGAGGGCGGGGTCACGGTGGCCGAGCTGATCGAGGTTCGGGCCGTGGACGAGCAGGATCTTCATGCTCACATTCCTCCCGCCTCCGACGCGGCTTCCACTTCGTCGATGGCGGCGTTCACGGCGTGGACAGGGGGGGCCACGAGGACCGGCCGGGCGAGTCCTTCGAGCAGGACGAAGCGGACGTCTCCCTGTGCCTTCTTGTCGCGCAGCATGGCGGCCCAGATCGCGGCACGATCGAGCGGCGGGATGCGGACCGGCAAGCCGAGCCGCCGTAGCAGGGTCTCGCCCCGCTCGACGAGCGCCGGTGGGGTGAGCCCGAGGCGGGCACCGAGCCGCAGCGCGACCGCGGTGCCGATCGAGACCGCCTCCCCATGGAGATAGCCGCTGTAGGCGGTGACCGCCTCGATCGCGTGGCCGTAGGTGTGGCCGAGGTTGAGGTGCGACCGCCGTCCCGTCTCGCGTTCGTCGCCCGCGACGACCGCAGCCTTCACCGCCACCGAACGCACCACCAGTTCCTCGAGTACCCCAACCTCTCCACCGGAAGCCGCACGAGGGTCGGCCTCGAGAACTTCGAGGATCGTCGGGTCCCGGATGAGCCCGTACTTCACGACCTCGGCCAATCCCGCGACAAGCTCGCGGGAGGGCAAGGTGGCGAGAACATCGACGTCGGCAACGACCGCGAGTGGCTGGTGAAAGGCACCGACGAGATTCTTGCCTTCGGGCAGGTTCACGGCGGTCTTGCCGCCGATTGCGGCGTCAACCTGGGCGACCAGGGTGGTCGGCACCTGCACCAACCCGACCCCGCGGTGCCAGGTGGCCGCCAGAAACCCTGCGAGGTCCCCTACCACGCCGCCGCCCACCGCGAAAATGACGTCACCGCGGCCCAGTGGGATCCGGGCGAGGGACCGGTAGAGGTTCGCGAGAACCGCGAGGTCCTTCGCCTGCTCACCATCCGGCACTACGAGGTCGTGGACATCGAGCCCGACCTCGCTCAGAGCCGCGCAGACCGGGGCCGCGTAGCGGTCGACAACCGCAGGCTGGGTGACGACGACGGCTCGCCGCGCTCCGACCGGCAGCACCACGTGTCGGGCGAGGTCGACGAGCACACCCCTTCCGACCACGACGTCGTAGCCGCGCTCGGCGAGATCGACTCGCACGACCGTGCCAGCCGTCATGCTTGCCCGCCCTCCCGCCGCCTACGGCGGCGCCCGGTCGCCCGCCCGACCTCTTCGCGACTGAGCACGCCAGGCACGCTCGCGGCCCAGGAGAGCACGGCTTCGGCGACTTCGACCGGCGTGCCGCTCGCGTCGACGCTGTGGTCAGCGGCCAGTGCGTAGCGCGGCGCCCGCAGCTCCAAAAGCTCCGCGACGCGGGCGGGGAGGTCGGACCCGACGAGCAGGGGACGAGCTCGGGCCTGGGTGGCCAGGCGAGCGGCAAGCGTCTCGCTGGACGCTCGCAGCTCGACGAGTACGCCGGAGCTGCGCAGCGCCTCGAGGCAGGCGTCGTCGAGCACAGCTCCCCCACCGACGCTCACGACCTGGTTGGAGTGACGGGAGACGTGGGCAACCGCGAGCCTCTCGAGGCGACGAAACGCCGGCTCGCCCTCCTCCTCGAAGATGATCGGGATGGGCCGTCCGGCCATACGCTCGACCTCGGAGTCCGTGTCGAGGTGGGGCCTTCCCAACCGGTCGGCAACGATCATGGCGACCGTCGACTTGCCTGCTCCCATCATGCCGAGCAGCACGAGATTTTTCGTCACCTCCCACCCGCCGCCACCGACCCGCGCGAGCGCTCTGCCACGTAGTCGCGGTAGCTCGTGAAGTTTCGTGTGACCTCCTCGAGCGTGTCACCGCCGGTCTTCTCCAGCAGGGCGTCCGCGAGTTCGATGGCCACAACTGCCTCGAGCACGACCCCAGCGCGGGGGACTGCGCAGACGTCGGAACGCTGGGTGATGGCGGCATCGGGCTGTTTCGTGGCGATGTCTACCGTCTCGAGCGGGCGCGTGAGACTGGAGAGTGGCTTCATGGCGACCCGCAGTACGAGCGGTTCACCGGTGCTCATGCCGGCTTCCAGCCCGCCCGCGTGGTTCGTCTTACGGCGAAAAGCTTCGCCGTCGTGGAAGATCTCGTCGTGGGCCTCGTGTCCCGGTGTCGCCGCGAGGCGGAATCCCAGTCCGAACTCCACTCCCTTCATGGCCTGCACGGACAGGCAGGCGGCGGCAAGTCGGGCGTCAAGTTTGCGGTCCCAGTGGACATGGCTTCCGAGGCCGGGGGGCAAGCCGTATGCGACGACCTCGACGACACCTCCGACGCTCGAGTTGTCTTGCGCCGCCCGGTCGATGCGGGCGGTCATGCGCGGTTCAGCTTCGGGGTCGAAGGTCCGTACCGGGCTGGCGTCGACCTGATCGCTGTCCTCAGGCCCGGGTAGGGGGGCATCGGAACCGACCCTCTCCCCCCCGATGTCCACGATGTGGCTGATGACGCTTACCCCGACCTCAGAAAGCAGTGCCTTCGCGAGCGCCCCTATTGCCGTTCGTGCCGCCGTCTCGCGGGCGCTGGCCCGTTCCAAGGCGTCTCGGACGTCTTCGTAGCCGTATTTCAGGGAGCCTACGAGGTCGGCGTGGCCCGGCCGCGGTCGCGTCAGAGGCTGACCACGACCGGTAGCGGCAACCGACTCGTGCACCGGCTCAGGAGACATGGCCTCGGTCCACTTCGGCCACTCGGTGTTGTGCACGACGATGGCGACCGGTGATCCGAGGCTGCGTCCGTGCCGGACGCCCGCGAGAATGTCAAGCCGATCCTCCTCGAAATTCATGCGGGGGCCGCGGCCGTAGCCGAGCCTGCGACGTGTGAGCTCCCGGGATATGGCCTCCAGGGTGACCGGCAGCCCGGCAGGCAGGCCCTCGCAGATGGTGACGAGGGCGGGACCGTGCGATTCGCCAGCCGTGAGATACCGCAGCCGCCGCACCCATCTCTCCTACCGCCGCTGGATGCAGGGTAGCGGTGGGTTACAGGCCTTCGAGCGCGAGTCCGATGGCGGTCGTCAGCACAGGTTCAACCTCGGCCAGTTGATCAGGCCCGTACACCGTTCCCTGCACGGGGAGCGTCGCAAGCGGGTGGCCCATCTCGACCGGCATGAGGAGCGCGTCCGACATGTGATCGCTCAGGCCCTCCAGTTTGGAACCCCCGCCCGACAGCACGACCCGGCTGACCTGTCCAGCACCGCCCTGCGACCGGTAGTAGTTGACCGCGTCACGGACCTCGTCCACGAACTGGTCCGCCCGCTTCTCGATGATGCGGGCCGTGTGGGCTTCGCCCCCTCTCAGTCCGAGCCGGATCTTCGTAGCTTCGGCCTCGTCCTCGGAGATGCTCAGCTCCGTGGCGAGAGTCTCCGTGATATCGCCCCCGCCGAGCAGGAGGATGCGCACGAAACGCGGTGTGCCCTGCTCGTGCACGAGGATGTTCGTGACCTCCGCTCCGATGTCGACGAGCATCTCGGTGTCTGCCATCGAGCGCACGAGAGCACGAAAGGCGGCAAAGGCGTTGAGATCGACCCCTGCCGGCTCCAGGCCTGCTTTCTTCGCGGCAATGACGTGACTGGCCACCATCTCGCGATGAGCCGCCACGAAGAGGACGCGCATCATGTCGCTGCCGTGCAACTGTTCGAGGGGGTAGAAGTCGAGCTCGGCCTCCTCGACAGGCGTTGGACTGAAGTCCTGTACCTGAGAACGCAGGGCCGACCGCAGCTCCGCCTCCTCGCCGCCAGGGAGGTCGACCTGCCCTACGACCACCCGCCGGTTCGCCAGACCCAGGTGGACGCGACGCTCACGGATCCCGGCGTCCAACCACAGCTGCTCCACGGCGGCCGAGACGGTGTCAATATCGACAACCTCGCCCTCCCGCACCGCCCCCGACGGTAGAATCACACCGCCGAAGTTGGTGAGGGTCGGCTCGCCGTTCAGCAGCGAGATCTGCGCCATGTTTATCGAATGGGTGCCGATGTCGAGCCCGACAGCATCCATTTACCTCTCCTCGGCCTGCACCGACCCGGCCCGGAGATAGGCCTCCAGGTCCGCCTGTCGGATGCGGTAGTTCCGGCCCACCCGCAGTGCAGGGAGTTGCCCGCCGCGGATGAGGCGGTAAACGGTCATGTTCGACACTCGTAGGTCGGCGGCGACCTCGCCCACTGTCAGAAGGTGGTCCCCTGGCCCTTCGCTACCGCCCGCGCCCTGCCCCATCAGGTCCCTCGTTCGCCGGTCGGGCTCTTCGCCCGAGAGCGACTACATGGGGGCGGCCGGCGTGCAGGCCGCCCTGTTGCGCGTCTCCACGTGGTCCGCCACGAAACGGACGCGGACACACACCCGTGGTCGACTACCACAGTGGTAACACCATTACACAAGAATCGTCAAGGGGCACTCTCTAGTACAGAAGGGCGCAGCTCAGAAACTACATTTCTGTAATCACATGCTTGTCTTAGGTGCGCCCCCGCGGGTTACGCCAGTCCCAGCCACCCCCGTAGGGCCCCTGAGAGTGGCCCGCCGACCAGGACCGCTACAAGAGTGCCCAGGGCGAGATAGGGGCCGAACGGGATCCGGCTCGCCAGTCCTGCCCGACCCGCGGCCATGAGCCCGAAGGCGAAGACGACGGCGGCAATGACCGAGGCGTATATGCCAATCACCACCTCCCACCCGCCGAGATAGCCGAGAGCCAGCCCGAGGGAAACCGCCAGCTTGATGTCTCCCATCCCCATGCCGGGCTGACCTCGCATGAGCCGGAAGGCTTCGCTGAGCAGGAGCATCCCGCCTGGCAGGGCGAGCCCGACCAGAACGGCGCGACGAAGGTCGCCCCAGCTGCCGTCGAGAAGTGCAGCCCCGATGAGGAGAACGAGGACGGTCGGGGCGAGTCGATAGGTGAGCTTGTTCGGGATGATGCGGAGCTCGAGGTCGATGACCGTGGCAACGACCACCGCCCAGCCCACGGCGAGCAGTGCGGGCAGTTCCCACACGGGACCGTGCACGAACGCGGTGAGCGCCCACACGACCGCCACGAGGAGCTGTACGAGGGTGTCCACGCGCGGGCCTGTTCGCACGACCTCTCGCGGCCAGCGGTGGATGGCGTGGGTCGCAAGTGATCCGCAGAGCAGTCCGAGCAGGCCGCAAATGGTCGTGATCGGCCACCCGTTCACGGGCTTCGGCGCTGTTCCTCGGCTTGCAACGCGGCGAGCGCCACGGCGGACATGGTGCCGGTCGGAGCCTCCCTGCCGGTCCAGCGGCGGAAGCTTGCCGCAGCCTGGGCGATGAGCATGCCCAGTCCGTGATGGGCGTCGGCGCCGGCTGCTCGAGCCGCTGCCAAGAACGGGGTGTTGGCTGGCCGGTAGACGAGGTCGAACGCGGCCTGACCGGGGTGGAGCGACTGGAAGGGAGCGGGGAGCTGCTCACCGGCGATTCCGAGGGGGGTCGCGTTCACGACGAGGCGGGCCCCTGCGACGGCCTCGACGACCGCGGCCGTGTCGGCCAGTGGCAGGGCCACGGCGGCTGGCGCCCCGCAACTGGCTGCGAGAGTCGCGATGTCCTCTGCTGCCTCGAGCCGCCGGCCGATGAAGGTCACCGGTGCGCCGGCACGACCGAGGGCGACCGCGCAAGCTCGGGCGACGCCACCGGTGCCGAGGACAGCTGCGGGAGTCCCCGGTGGCAGCGCCAGGTCGTCACGAAGCACGACCTCGAGCCCCAACGTGTCGGTGTTGTCTCCGACGAGGCCCTCGAGACTCCACACGAGCGTGTTCACTGCCCCGACGAGCTCCGCTTCGGCAGTGAGACGATCGCAGGCGCTCATCACCTCCCGCTTGTGGGGAACGGTGACATTGGCACCGATGGCCTCGCACGCTCCGAGGGCAGCCACGACGGTATGCAACTGCTCGGGCGGGGTGGGTAGGGCGAGGTAGACGAGATCGAGGCCCTGTTCGCGGAAGGCGGAGTTGTGCATGAGCGGTGACAGCGAATGTCGCACGGGCCAGCCGATCACCGCGACGAGGCGGGTGGTCGCTGACGGCCAGCGTGTCACGAGCCGAGGCCCGCAGGCGAAGGCAGCTCCAGCTGCCGGTAGCGGGCCTTGTTCCGCCTGTGCTCGTCGAAGGTGCGGGAGAAGACGTGGTGGCCAGCGTCGTCGATCTTGACGTAGTAGAGAAAGTCGTGGGCAGCGGGTTGGAAGGCGGCCTGGATCGACGCCACCCCTGGCGCCGCGATCGGCGTGGGTGGCAGACCTGGTCTGCGGTAGAGGTTGTACGGCGACTCCACCTGAAGGTCCTGGTTCGTCACTCGACTCGTATGCGCGCCGAGGGCATAGATGACCGACGCGTCGATCTCCAGGCTGCGCCCTGCGGCGAGCCGGTTGTAGATCACCCCCGCAATGGCGGGACGCTCTTCGGGCATCTTCGCCTCCTCTTCGATGAGGCTCGCGATGATGAGCGTCTGGTAGCGGTCGTGACCGCGAGCGACAGCCCCAGCGACGATCTCGTCGGGCAAGGAGCCGATCACCTTCTCGAGCTGATCCACCATGCGCTGAAGGATCGCCTGCGGTGGGGCGCCCGGTCGCTCCTCATACGTCTCGGGAAACAACAGCCCCTCGTAGGGCTCGCGGGCCGCTGGCGAAGGGGTGGGCACCCAGTCCGGTAGGTCGATCAGACGCGCGTCGAGCACCGCTCGGTAGTCTTCGACCGTGTACGGGGTCTGCGTGGCTAGCCGCTCCAGGGTCTCGGCGACCGTGAGTCCCTCCGGGATCGTGAAGCGGATCGAGAGGGGCTGGACGGGTCCGACCAGAAGCTTGTCGATCGTCTCGTCGACGCTCATGCCGGTCTCGAGCTCGTAGAGACCGGCACGCAGCTCTCGATCGAGTCCTCTGCTCTGGGCCTTCAGTCGAAATGCGAGCGCGGAGCGGACCACCCCCCGCTCGTCGAGCTCTCCTGCGACCGCGTAGGCGCTGGCCCCGCGAGTGACTTCGAGGGTGACGGGCTCCCCCCCGCCAGGCTCGCCGCTCATGGACCAGGTGGCCAGGACGAGCCCGGCCGCGACCACGGTCAGCGCCACCGTGAGGATGATCAGGACGATTCTCGGTCCGCTAGCGGGAGCCACGCTCCTGTTCACCTCCGTGCATCGCATCGAGGAACGTCTGGAGCAGGAGGGTAGCCGCGACCCGGTCTGCGGCCGCACGTCGCTCGCGCCGCTTCGCGCCCTGCGCGAGCATCGTGCGCTCCGCCTCGACCGTGGTCAGCCGCTCGTCCCAGAGATGAACCGCTAGACCGCTCCCCTGCTCGACTCGCTCCGCGATGAGACGCGCCCGCTGGGCTGGCTCCCTCTCTTCGCCTGAAAGGCTGCGGGGCAGTCCCACCACGACCGCCCCGGCCCCATGCTGTCTCGCGGCGTCCACGAGTGCGGTCACGGTGCCCTCGACGTCATCTGGATCGCTGACGGCCAGCGTCACGAGCGGTGTCGCCACACGCCCCTCTGGATCGCTCAGGGAGAGCCCGATGCGTACATCGCCCAGGTCCACACCGAGGGTTCTCACTCCGGCGAGGCCCGTCGGGCCTCGGATGCCGCAACCGCGAGCGCCTCGATGAGCTTGGCGCTCATACGGCCACCGGCCTGGGCGAGGTCTCCCTTTCCGCCGGCACCGCCCCCCACCACCTTCGCGGCTGGTGTGAGAATCGAACGGGCCTCCAACCCAGCCTCGGCAAGGTCGGGGGTGAGCACCGCGACGAGCTGGGCCTTGCCATCGGCAGTTGTGGTTCCGAGCACGACAACGCCTCGCTCTCTGAGCTTCCCGCGAACCTCGAGAGCGAGCTGACGGAGCTCGTCCGCGCTGACGTCGTCGACACGACGGGCGACGACCGCGAGTCCATTCGACCGCTCGGTGTCCTCGGCGATCGCTTGTGCCTGCTGGGAGAGCGTTGCGGCTCGGTTTCTGGCCAACTCCCGCTCTGCTTCCCGCAGCCGCGAGACGAGCGCCTCGACGCGTGCGACCGCGGCGTCCGGGGACACGTCGAGCAGGCGAGCCACCTCTTCTGCGACGATTCGCTCCCGAGCCCCGTAGCGGTAGGCGTCGGCGCCCGTGAGCGCCTCGAGGCGACGCAGGTTCGCGCCGATCGACTCCTCCCTCACGATCACCACGCTGCCAACCCTCCCGGCGGAGGCGACGTGGGTGCCTCCGCACAGCTCCTTGGAGAAGTCGCCGATGGACACGACCCGGACTTCCTCGCCGTACTTCTCCCCGAACAACGCAACCGCTCCGGTCGTCCGGGCTTGGGCCAGCGGCATCTGCTCGGCGTGTACTGGCGGATCGTGCAGCAGCCGCTCATTGACTCGAGCTTCGACGGCGATGAGCTGCTCTCGCCGCACCTGCTCGCAGTGAGGGAAGTCGAACCGAAGGCGTCCCGCCTCCACGAGGGAGCCGGCCTGCTGAGCGTGGGACCCGATCAGCTCGCGGACCGTCGCGTGGAGGATGTGGGTGGCGGAGTGGCTGCGAGCGGTTGCCATGCGGCGGGCGACGTCGACTCGGGCCGAGAGCGGCTGTCCGGGTGCCACCTCCCCGGCCACAACCCGGGCCCGGTGGATGATGAGCCGCTCGATCGGCGACTGCGTGTCGAGCACCTCGACGCGGCCGGAGGGCGTCTCGAGGACACCACGGTCCCCGACCTGTCCGCCGCCTTCGGCGTAGAAGGGGGTGGTCGGCAGCACGATCTCGACCTCGTCGCCCTCCCCGGCCTCGTCGGCGAGACCGGCGGGAGAGAGGACCGCGCCCAGACTCGTCTCGGCGGCGGTCGTGTCGTAGCCAACGAAACGGGTCTCGCCCACCTTCCTCGCCGCTTCCCGGTATATCTCCGTGTCAACCCCGCGGCGCAGAGAGGCGCGAGCACGCTCGCGCTGCTCCTTCATGAGCCGGTCGAAGGCGTCACGGTCGAGACCGAGCCCGGCCTCCTCGACAATCTCGAAGGTCAGGTCGACGGGGAAGCCATACGTGTCATGAAGTCGGAAAGCTGCCTCACCCGAGAGCACCGCTGCACCGGAATTTTTTGCCTCTGCGACGGCATCCTCGAGGATCCCGAGTCCTTGCCGCAGGGTGTGTGCGAAGTCCGCCTCCTCGGCGGCGACGACCCGGGTGACGAGTTCACGCTGATTGTCGAGCTCCGGGTAACCGCCCGACATCGTGTTCACGACCGCGTCGATCATGGCGGGCATGATGGGCGGCACATCGTGGGAAGGCCCGCCCTTCCCGGCCTCTCGCACAGGCCCACCCCGCCCGACCCCGTGCGAGTGCCGGATCGCTCGGCGCAGCAGGCGCCGCAGCACGTAGCCGCGTCCTTCCTTCGAGGGCAGCACCCCGTCGGAGATGAGAAAGGTCGCCGTGCGGGCATGCTCGGCAAGGATGCGCAGCGAGACGTCCGCCGAGCGGTCGTGGCCGTATTCGGTACCGGTCAGCTCCTCGGCACGGGCGAGGACAGGGGCCAGCACGTCGCTGTCATAGACCGTTGCAACCTGTTGTTGGAGCACCGCCATGCGCTCGAGACCCATGCCGGTGTCGACATTCTGCTGCGGTAGGCGGCCGGTGATCTTGCCCTCGTCATCCTGCATGAACTCCATGAAGACGAGGTTGTAGTACTCGAGGTAGCGCTCGTCGTTGTGAGCGGGTCCTCCCGCCTCGCCATACGTCGGGCCTCGGTCGAAATGAAGCTCGCTGCTCGGCCCGCAGGGCCCGGCCACGCCCATCGACCAGAAGTTGTCCTTCATTCCCATGGCTTGGATGCGTGAGCGGGGGACGTCGGTCTCGCTCTCCCAGAAGTCGGCCGCGTCCTCGTCCTGCTCGTAGACGGTCGCCCAGATGCGCTCGGGGTCGAGCCGGAACGGGCCGATCGAGAGCTCCCACGCCCAGCTGATCGCCTCCCGCTTGAAGTAGTCACCCCACGAGAAGTTGCCGAGCATCTCGAAGAAGGTGAGGTGCCTGGTCGTGCGTCCGACGTTTTCGATGTCGACGGTCCGAGCGCATTTTTGGAAGCTCGTGCCTCGAGGCACCTCCGGCTTCGCGTCGCCCAGAAAATACGGCTTGAACGGCACCATCCCCGCGTTCGTGAGCAGCAGGGTCGGGTCATTGGGAATAAGCGAGGAGGAGGGGTAGCGACGGTGCCCGCGCTGCGCGAAGAAGTCGAGAAACGTCTCGCGGATCGTGACGGCGTCCACTGCTAGCTCTGCAAGCCGTCGGGGGTCATCCCGCTGTCGTTCGGAGCGCTGGCCCTCCAGGCAGCTTCACGCAGCGAGGGTACGTTGAATTCACGGCGCAGGTCCGCCTCCCGCTCGGCGGCGCCGCGTTTACCCTCCTCCAATGCGGCCCTCAGTCGGACGCGCACGGTCGCAGCCGTGTGGTTTGCCTGGGCCACGAGGTTGCTCGGTGCCACCCGAGCGGTGGCGCGATCGATCCGACGCATGAGGATCGCGCCTACGGCAAGTCCCGCGCCGGCCGCGAACACGGCGAGGACAAGGGTGGTCGCCGCGCGCCGCATGTCACCCCCTCAGCTTCTTCAAGCCGCGTCGCGCTCCCGTTGTGAACGCGGCGACCTTGACGAGTGGATTTGAGACGGTCGCCCGCAGCAGACCGGCGAGATTGTCCGCGGACTCGGTGATCGACTGGACGCCCGCGATGATCGAGTCGACCCGGGCGAGTTCAACGTTGACCCCGCTGACCGTCTCACCGAGGCTCCCGATGAGGGGAATGGTCTCGCGAGTCACGCCCTCGACGAGCTGGGTGACCTGGGAGATGAGACGGGAGACGTTCAGCAGGACGATGCAGAGCACGATGACGAGAAGTCCCCAGAAGCCCGTGGCGATGATCCAGGCCCAGTCCGCAGCGCTCACGGGACGTCTCCCATCTCTTGTGAAGCGCGACGCCACGCCGCCATACGTCGGGCGATCTCCGCCTCGTCCCCCCGCCCGGTCGGCTCGTAGAAGACCCTGCCAACGAGCGCATCCGGAAGGTGCTGCTGTGACACGAAGCCCCCCGGGTGGTCGTGAGCGTACTGGTAGCCAACACCGTGCCCAAGCTTGCGGGCGGCAGCGTAGTGAGCATCCCTGAGGTGGGCTGGGACGGCTGAGTTCCCGGTCTCGGCGAGGGCGCGGTCCGCGGCCTGCAGGGCCCGCGTGACCGAGTTCGACTTGGGTGCGGTGGCCAAGGCGATGGCGGCCTGCGCGAGGCAGAGGCGGGCTTCGGGGAGTCCGACCACCTCGAGCGCCTCAAAAGCGGCAACCGCGAGTGGCAGGGCCGTGCGGTCGGCGAGGCCGATGTCCTCGCTTGCGAGGATGACCATGCGGCGGGCCAGGAAGCGCGGGTCCTCCCCCGCGGCGAGCATGCGCACGAGCCAGTAGACAGCCGCATCCGGATCGCTGCCACGCAGCGATTTGATGAATGCCGACACCTGGTCGTAGTGCTGGTCGCCACTACGGTCGTAGCGCCAGCGTCGGGAGGTGAGCGCTGTGAGTACGGCAGCGGAGGCGAGTTCGAGCGAGGACTCCTCGGGTATGCCGCCCGCCACCTCGACCGCGGTCTCGAGCGCGGTGAGGGCGACGCGAGCGTCGCCGTCGGCCGCGACGACAAGGTGCTGAATGGCCTCCTCGCCGAGAGTCACCTGACCACGGAACCCGTGGAGGCAGGCTCGGCGGATGATCTCGCCAACTGCTGCATCGTCGAGCGCTTCGAGGCGAACAAGGGTGCAGCGGGAGAGCAGCGGGGCGGTGAGCTCGAAGTAGGGGTTCTCGGTGGTGGCGCCGACGAGGAC
>JBHELG010000040.1:0-68511 GCA_046263195.1 Nitriliruptorales bacterium
CTCGTCCTCGGCTACATCGCGGAACCTGCACTGGCGCACCTGCTACGGCCAGTTATCCGCCTGTTCAACCTGTCTCAGAGCACGACGCTCGGGATCTCCCTCGCCGGGGCGCTCATCATCTCCACCATCCTCTCCATGATCGTGGGTGAGCTCGCCCCGAAGAACCTCGCGGTTGCCCGCCCGGAGGAGACCGCGCTGGCCGTGGCGGTGCCCATGCGCGCCTACTCCATCGTCTTTCGGCCGGCGATCTGGGTTTTCGACTCGGCGGCCGCCCTGCTGTCGCGACTGGTGGGCATCGAGCCACGGGAGGAGCTGCTCGGCGGGTACACACCGGATGAGCTCGCCCGCATCATCGAGGCCTCCACCGAGGAGGGGTCCCTCAGCGAGGAGAAGGCGCAGCTGCTACTCAGAGCGGTCGAGCTCGGAGAACGTCGTGTCAGCGAGATCATGGTGCCCCGACCCGACATCGTCTGGCTGCGTGCCAGTGACACCATCGATGTACTGAGGGAGACGGCTCGAGCGACCGGATACTCGCGCTTCCCGGTACGCGGGGACAGCGACGACGACATCGTCGGCACCGTCCACATCAAAGACATCCTCAAGCTGACCCCCGAACAGGCCGCAACGGCCACGGTGGCGGACATCACCCACGAAGCGCTCGTCGTGCCCGAGAGCCATACCCTGCGCCGGCTCCTCGCGGACCTGCGCGCCAGGCAGCGGACGTTCGCCGTCGTCGTCGACGAGTTCGGCGGTACAGCCGGAATAGTGACGCTCGAAGACGTCCTCGAGGCGCTCGTGGGTGACATCGCAGACGAGTTCGATCCCGAAACGCCGGCCCTGCGCCGACTCGGGGTCGGCCGCTACGTCATACCAGGGCGGATGCGGGTAGGCCGCGTCGAAGAGGTGCTCAGCACCGAACTCGCGGAGGGGGACTTCGAGACGGTGGCCGGGTTCATGATCGATGAGCTCGGCCACATACCGCGACCAGGCGAGTGGGTCCGCCACGACGGCTGGCGGTTCATCGTCCTGGGACTCGACGGCAATCGCGTCACCGAGGTCTTGCTGGAACGAGAAGACGAGGAGACGCCAGCCTCGGCCGCACCCGGCACCGTGACTCCCGCTGAGGAGCGGTCGGAGCCGGCATGACCCCGTTTCAGCTTGCTGCCGAGGACGCGCTCACACTCGAGGCGCCACCTGGACTCGCGATCGTCATCGCGCTCGTGCTGCTCGGCGCGAACGCCTTCTTCGTAGCAGCCGAGATCGCCCTGCTAGCGGCGCGGCGGGCACGCATCGAGGAACGCGCCGACCAAGGAGATCGTCGCGCCCAGCTGGCCGCGGCCGCGCTGCGCGAGCTGTCGGTCACCTTCTCGGGCGCTCAGCTCGGCATCACCATGACCTCCCTCGGCCTCGGCGCGATCGCCGAGCCCGCAGCCGTCCGCCTCCTCGAGCGGGCACTCCTCGTCGCACCACTGTCGCCCGGGGCCCGCCATGCGGTCGCGTTCGGAATCGGCCTCACGATCATCGTCTCCCTCCACATGATCGTGGGCGAGATGGCTCCCAAGAACATCGCGCTCGCGAGGGCGGAGAGGGTCGCGCTGCGGCTCGCCCGCCCCTTCAGGGCCTTCATGCTCATCTTCCGACCGCTCATCCTCGGGTTGAACGCGAATGCGAACGCGCTCGTGCGCCTCGTGGGGGTCGAACCGCGTCAGGGGCTGGGCCTCGTGCACACGCCGGAGGAGCTCGTGTTTCTGCTGCGCGAGTCACAACGGGAGGGAATCCTGCCCGATCCGGAGGCGCGCGTGCTCACGGCGGCCCTGGGCCTCGGCAGGATCGACGCCGAGGCGGCGATGACGCCGCGGGTCGACCTGGCAGCGGTCCCGGACGACGCGGGCGCAGTCGAGGTCCTCGAACTGTCCCGCGAGACAGGTTTCACCCGCTTCCCCGTGTACCACGGTGATGTAGACGACATCGTCGGTGTCGTGAACGTCAAGGACGTTCTCATCCGTGACAGCGACCAGTTCGAAGAGATGAGCGTTGCGGACGTCATCCGACCGATACCAGCGGTGCCCGAGAACCACGATCTCGAGCGACTGCTCCGCGACATGCGTCGGGACCGTTCCCACGCCGTCCTCGTCATCGACGAGTTCGGCGGCACGGCGGGGATCGTGACCCTCGAAGACGTCCTCGAAGAGCTCGTCGGGGAGATCGAGGACGAGTTCGACCCTCGCGCGGCAGATGTACGCCACCTCGGCGAGAAGTGCTGGGTCGTTCCCGGCACGCTGCGTCGCGACGAGTTGGCTCATCACACCGGACTCGAGCTGTCCGAGGGTGACTACGAGACCGTATCGGGATACCTCACCGAGCGACTCGGTCGGCTCGTGCAACCGGGTGACGAGATCACCGAGAACGGCTGGACCTTGCGAGTGCGCACACTCGACGGTAGGCGGGCCGGCGAGATCGAGGTGGTGGGGCCCGAGAAACGGGAGGAGGAGTGAGGCCCTAGGCGCGCCGCACGCCCCACGCCAGTCTGATTCTCAGGTCATGGACAGCTGGCTCGAGACGGTCAGGACCGCCCCGAGTTCCTCCAGGGATGGCTCCGTCCCACCGTTCCCGAAGGTTCGTGCGGAATGTTTGACGCTGACGTCAGCGTCGGTATGGTATCGAGGGGGCTGGGGCAAATTCGTCCTACCAACGGCACGTGCTAGTGTCGCACAGTTGACGTTGACGTCAATGTCGGTAAAGGGTCTGCGCGTCCGTGAGGCGAAGGTCGTCCCCCCGATGCCTACCGCGGCGCTCTGAACGCCCGAAAGGACAGAGGTGACGGTCGCGATCGTATTCCCTGGGCAAGGGGCTCACCGCGATGGCATGGCGAGCGCATGGCGCAGCCACCGCGCATATGCGACGTTTGCCGAGGTCGGACGCCTTTGCGGTATCTCCGACCTCGCCCGTCTCGCGGACGATCCGAGCGCCTGCGCGGCCACCGCCGTAGCGCAACCCGCGGTCTTCGCAGCCAGTATCGCCGCCTGGCGTGCCCTCGGCGACGTCGGCATCGAACCCAGCGCCGTCGCCGGCCACAGCCTGGGAGAGGTCACCGCTGCAGTCGCCGCCGGTTCTCTCTCCCTGCAAGACGGAGCCGTCCTCGTGGCCGAACGGGGGCGGGCATTCGCCGCCGCTTGTAGGCGCAACCCTGGCACCATGGCGGCGGTCCTCGGTCTCGACCGAGCAGCGGTCGAGGAAGCGACCGGGGACATGGCGGACGTGACGGTCGCCAACGACAACGCGCCCGGTCAACTCGTCATTGCCGGGCCCCCGGAAGCCGTCGACGGCGCCGCCGAAGCGTGCCGCGCCGCCGGGGGTCGAGTACGGCTGCTCGACGTCGAGGGGGCCTTCCACACGCCAGCCATGACGCCAGCCGTCGTTCGTGTCGCCGCCGTCCTCCGCCGCCTCGCAGTGACCGACCCCGAGGTCCAACTCGTGCGGGGGGCTTCCGCTGATGTCGCAGCGACCGCAGCGGAAGTGAGACGCGGGATCGTGGACGGGGTACTAGCGCCCGTGAGGTGGCGAGAGGTGCAGTACCGGCTGGTCGATCTCGGCGCGGAGACGATCATAGAAGCCGGATCCGGGGTTCTGCGCGGCCTCTCGCGACGGACGGTGCCCGACCTGCCCAGCTTCTCGGCCGACAGTCCCGAAGCAGTGCGTCAGGTGGCCGCGAAGCTCATGCTGGATGGGCGCCCCCTTGCTCGGCGTGAGGAAGCGCTACTCGAGGAGGTGCACGCTCGATGATCGCAATCCCCGCTTGCGTCGTCTGCGTCGCCCCGGCCGACGGCCGCGCCCGCGCGCTCGTCGAGCGCGGCACACCGGTCGAGGCGGGCCAGGTAGTCGCGATCGTTGACACTCCGGGTCACTCCGCTCCCGTGCGGGCGCCTGTCTTCGGACAGGTCGGGGGCGCCCTCACCGGCCGCGGTCAGACCGTGAGCCGGGGAGAGGCGCTGGTGTGGCTGCTCCGCTGACCTTTGCCACCGCGCTCGATGGGCCAGCCATCGCGTCGGTGCCGGGTGCCCTCGCCGTGGCCGTAACCGGCCTTGGTGTGTCATTGCCGGAGGAGATCGTCACCAACGCGGACTGGGCGTCCCGACTCGATACGTCCGACGAGTGGATCGTGACGCGTACGGGCATCCACGAACGTCGACGTGCGGCGCCTCACGAAGCCACCTCTGACCTCGCAACCAGTGCCGCGTCAGCCGCGCTCGCCGACGCCGGAATGGACGGCGGCGACGTCGGCGCCATCGTGCTCGCCACGACGACTCCCGACCACGTCATTCCGCAGACAGCGCCCGTCGTGGCCGCCCGTCTCGGGCTCGAGGTCCCGGCCTTCGACATCGGCGCAGGCTGCTCGGGCTTCGTATACGGCCTGGCGGTCGCTGCCAGCCTGGCCATGACCGGTCTCGCCCGCCCCGTCCTGCTCGTCGGGGCGGAGACGTTGACGCGCGTGATCGATCCGTCCGACCGTCAGACGGCAGTGCTGTTCGGCGATGGCGCGGGCGCGTGCGTGCTCACGGCCTGCAGCGAGAGCGTCTGGGGCAGCGTCGGGCCCTTCGATCTCGGATCGGATGGCACCCAGGCCGATGCACTCGTCGTCCCGGCTGGAGGAGCTCGCACGCCCGCCACGCCCGAAACGGTCGCGGCCAACCGTCATGTCCTGCTCATGCGGGGACGCGAGGTGTACCGCCACGCCGTCACCCGTATGAGCGCGTCCGCATCGAGCGTCCTGCAACGCGCGGGGATGGGGGCAGGAGACGTCGACCTGCTCGTGGGGCACCAGGCCAACGCGCGCATCCTCGATGCGGTGGCTCAGCGGCTCGGGATTCGTGACGAGCAGGCCTTCGTCTGTGTCGAGCGCTACGGCAACACCTCTGCTGCGTCCATCCCCATTGCGCTCGACGAGGCCCGGGCGGCAGGCCGCTTGCAACCCGGTACGCGGGTTTTGTTGACAGCGTTCGGGGCCGGCTTGACGTGGGGTTCCTGTCTGTTGACCTGGCCTGGCACATGAGCGACCTCGTCGCCCTCGTCACCGGCGGCAGCGGCGGTATCGGAGCTGCCACCTGCCGTGCGCTGTCCGCCGCCGGCATGGCCGTGCTCGTTGGCTACGGCAGGGCCCACCAGACCGCAGCGGAGGTCGCCCGGTCGTGCGCGGGACCCGCCGAGGCCGTCGCATGCGACGTGACCGCTCCCGACCAGGTGCGGGGAGCGGTCGAACGGGCCGGGGAGTTCGGCCGTCTTCATGTGCTCGTCCACGCGGCAGGCATCGCCGATGACGACCTCCTACTGCGACTCGAACCGCACCGTTGGGATCGCACCATCGAGGTGAACCTGCGTGGCGCCTACCTCGCCTGTCGGGCGGCGCTGCGCCCGATGCTACGAGCCCGCTGCGGCCGCATCGTGCTCGTCACGTCGGTCGTGGGGCTTCGGGGCAACGCCGGTCAGACGGCATACGGTGCTGCGAAAGCCGGTCTCATAGGCCTGGCGAAATCTCTCGCTCGCGAGGTCGCCCGTAAGGGCATCACCGTGAACGCGGTGGCGCCTGGCTATGTCGAGACACCCATGACCGCGGGGATCCCGGACGAGGTGCGTGCCCGCCACGTCGAGGAGTCCCCACTCGGTCGGGCGGTCACGGCCGTGGAAGTCGCAGCAGCCATCCGGTTTCTGACCTCGGACGAGGCGGCGCCGATCACCGGCGCCGTGCTTCCAGTGGACGGCGGTACCACCATCTGAAAGGAGAAGCCATGGACCAGAACATCTACGCCAACGTCGAGCGCATTCTCACGGGCACCTTCCAGGTACCTGCCGACGAAGTCTCACCGGACGCCACCTTCGAGTCGCTCGAACTCGACTCGCTCGACCTCGTCGAACTCACGCTCGCGGTCGAGGAGGAGCTCGGCGTGAAGATCGAGGACGAGGAGATGGAGCAGATCCGTACCGTGCGGGACTCGGTGGACCTCATCGCAGCGAAGTCCGGGGTCTCGGCGTGAGGGACGGGATCGTCGTCACCGGCGTCGGGCTCGTGACGCCGGCTGGGCGCGGCACCCAGGAGTCGTGGGCGGGGGTGCTCGCAGGTCAACCCGCGGCGGGGCCCGATCCCGAACTGGAGGCTGCCGGGATTCCGGTCACGATCTCGTGTCGGGTTCCCGCCTTCGACGCCGACGCCGAGCTTGGCCGGGGCGCCTCGAGGCGCCTCGACCGTTACGTCCACCTCGCGCTCCTGGCGGGACGTGAGGCGGTCGATTCGGCCGGGCTGAAGCTCGGCCCCGAGGCCGACCCTGAGCTGACCGGGCGAGTCGGCGTCGTGCTGGGCTGCGGCATCGGAGGGGTGATCTCCTGGGAGGAGCAGCATGCGAGCTTCCTCCAGCGCGGACGGGTCAGCCCACTGCTCATCCCGAAGATGCTGTCGAACATGGCTCCGGGCCAGCTCGCCATCGAGTTCGGCACACGCGGCCCCAACTTCGCGGTGAACACCGCCTGCGCCGCGGGAGCAACCGCTCTTCACGTCGCACGCGATTTACTGCGCTCAGGTACCGCCGACATCATGCTCGCGGGCGGGATCGAAGCCGGAATCACGCCCCTGTCGGCTGCGGCGTTCGCCCAGATGGGCGCGCTGTCCCGCCGCAACGACCGCACCGCTTCCCGGCCCTTCGACGCGGAGCGTGACGGCTTCGTGCTGGGAGAAGGGGCTGGGGTGCTCGTACTGGAGCGTGCTGCAGACGCGCACGCACGGGCGGCTGTGCCGCTCGCCGTCTTCGCCGGCGCAGGCTCCTCCGCTGACGCCCACCATCAGACCGCCCCGCCTGAAGATGGCGCGGGAGCGGTGCTTGCGATGGCCCGGGCTCTCGCCGACGCGGGTCTCGAGCCTGGCGACGTCGACCACGTGAACGCTCACGGCACCTCCACTCCTCTCAACGACCGCGCCGAGGCGCTGGCGGTGCGCAAGGTGTTCGGGTCGGCGGCAGATCGGCTCACGGTTGCCTCCACGAAGGGTGTGACCGGGCACCTGCTCGGCGCAGCGGGCGGGGTCGAGGCCGCCTTCGCGGTGCTCGCCATCCGTGAAGGAGTCGTGCCTCCGACGGCGAACCTCACCCGCCTGGACGAGGCGGTGGACCTCGACGTCGTCCAGGGCAAGGCGCGCCGCCAGCAGATACAGGTGGCGCTCAGCAACTCGTTCGGTTTCGGCGGACAGAACGAGGCGCTGCTCTTCGCCGCCGCCTGAGTCGTAGCAAAGCTGGGAGCTGGCCGTGTCGAACCCGATCACCGCAGAGATACCCGGCGTGAACCCGACAGACCTGCGACCGGGGGACGGGGCTCGGGCCCGCATCGACCTGCTCGTGGACTCCGACAGCTTCCTCGAGCTCGGCTCCGCTCGTCATCACCGGGCGACCGGCTTCGGCCTCGAACAGCGCCACCCCGAGGGAGACGGAGTCGTTTCAGGTACCGCGACAATCGGGGGTCGCGCCGCTTACGTCTATGCGCAGGATCGCGGCGTCCTTGGTGGCTCCCTCGGAGAGGCTCACGCGGACAAGATCGCACGCACCATTGCCACCGCAGCCCGGAGCGGCGCCCCCGTGATAGGCGTTCACGACTCCGGTGGTGCCCGTATCCAGGAGGGGGTTGCTGCCCTCGACGGCTACGGCCAGGTGTTCCACGCAAATGTCCGCGCCTCCGGACGGGTTCCCCAGATCGCGCTCGTCCTCGGGCCATGCGCGGGCGGGGCCGTGTATTCGCCGGCGCTCATGGACTTCGTGGTCATGCGCCAGGATGCGTACATGTTCCTCACCGGACCCCGGGTCGTGAAGGCGGTCACGTACGAGGACGTTGACGCCCTCACTCTCGGGGGGCCGGTCGTCCATGCCGAACGGAGCGGCTGCGCCCATTTCGTGGCTGATGACGACGTTGCGGCTTTTGCACTCGTACGGGAGCTGCTGTCCTACCTCCCCAGCTCCTGTCACGAGCCGCCACCGTCGCTGCCAGCCGAGGACCCCGCGGAGGTCAGACTCGATGCAGTCGTGCCGTCCGATCGCCGCCAGCCCTACGACGTGCGGGAAGTCGTGCGTGGCCTCGTCGACGCCGGTCGATTCCTAGAGGTGCAGGAGGGCTGGGCGCGCAGTCTCGTCGTCGGCTTCGCCCGCCTCGATGGTCATACCGTGGGGATCGTCGCCAACCAGGCCTCCTGGCTCGCAGGCTGCCTCGACCTCCAAGCGAGCGAGAAGGGCGCCCGCTTCGTACGCTTCTGCGACGCCTTCGGGGTGCCGATCGTCGTGCTCGTCGACGTTCCCGGCTTCCTGCCGGGCACCGCTCAGGAGTCCGGCGGGATCATCCGCAAAGGCGCGAAGTTGCTCCACGCCTTTGCGTCCGCAACGGTCCCAAGGGTCACAGTCGTGCTGCGCAAAGCCTTCGGTGGCGCCTACATCGTGATGAACTCACGCGCGCTCGGCGCAGACGCCGTCCTCGCCTGGCCGGGCTGCGAGCTGGCGGTCATGGGAGCGGAGGGTGCCGTGGACGTCATCTTTCGCCGTCAAGTGGAGAAGGACCCGTCGACCCGGGAGCAACTCGCGGAGCGCTACCGGGACGGTGCCATGGACGTCGTCCTAGCCGCTCAGAGGGGCAGCGTCGACGAGATCATCGCACCCGACGAGACCCGTCCCGCCCTCGTCGCACTCCTGCGCGGGCTGCGGGGCACGCGCCGGCCCGGCTTCGTCCACGACAACCTGCCACAGTAATGCCATGAGAGCCGGAGTCGATGTCGTGGCGGTGGAGCGGGTCTCTGCCCTCCTCGCCCGCCGACGGGGCTTCCTGGAACGCGTCTTCACCGACAGGGAGGTCGCCGACAGCCTCAGAGGGGGCGTGTCCCTGTCTTCGTCGACGGCGGCAGCTCGGCTCGCGGCACGTTTCGCCGCGAAGGAGGCGGCGCGCAAAGCCCTCGACACCGCGCTCGGCTGGCGTGAGGTCGAGGTGCGCACGTCAGGCGACGGGGCTCCGGTCCTGTGGGTACGAGGGGCGCCGGCCCCCGCCAGCCTCTCGCTTGCCCATGACGGCGGCATCGCCGTGGCGTTCGTCGTGAACCAGGAGGGCTGAACGCGTGCTGCTCGAAGGCAAGCGCCTGCTCGTGACCGGGGTGTTCGATCCCCGTTCAATCGCCTTCCACGTGGCCCGTCTTGCCCAGGAACAGGGAGCCCAGGTGGTCCTCACCGGCTTCGGCAAGGCACGGCGGACCACCGAGCGCTCGGCGCAGCGCCTGCCGTACCCCCCGGACGTGCTCGAGCTCGACGTCACGGAGCCGAGCCATATCGCGGCCGTCGCGAAGGAACTTGATGCCCGCTGGGGTGTGCTCGACGGGTTGGTCCATGCGGTCGCCTACGCCCCGTCCTCCTGCCTTGGAGGCGGGTTCCTTCGTGCCCCTTGGCAGGATGTCGCCACGGTTTTTCACGTGTCCACGTACTCCCTGGCTGCGCTCAGCGCCGGGCTCGCGCCACTGCTGCGGTCTCGGGGGGGCGGCGCGATAGTCGGGCTGGACTTCGATGCCAGCGTGGCCTGGCCCTCCTACGACTGGATGGGGGTCGCGAAGGCCGGACTCGAGTCCTGCGCGCGTTACCTCGCTCGTGATCTTGGGCCTGACGGGGTGAGGGTCAACCTCGTCGCTGCGGGCCCGCTCCACACCTTGTCGGCCCGTGGCATCGACGGTTTCGAGCGTTTCGAGGAAGTGTGGGCCGCCCGGGCGCCGCTCGGGTGGGACGCACGCGACCCTCAGCCCGTGGCACGGGCGGTGTGCATGCTCCTGTCGGACTGGGCGAAAGGGATCAGCGGCGAGGTCGTTCATGTGGACGGCGGGGCGCACGCCATGGGGGCCAGCATCAGAGGCTGATGGGCAGTGGGATTCTCGCGTGAGCAGCTCGAGGCGGCTCGCGACCGTACGGTGCCTGACCTCGTCGGCCCGGACCTCAGGCTGCTGTTCATCGGGATCAACCCCGGCCTGTGGACGGCTGCGGCAGGCGCCCATTTCGCACACCCGGGCAACCGCTTCTACAAAGCCCTCCATGCCGCGGGCATCATCCTGCCCGAATCCCTCGACGTCAGTGAGGGCTTCACTGAGGTCGCCGTGGCGGCCCTGCTCGACCGTGGCCTCGGGATCACGAACCTCGTTGACCGAGCCACTGCCCGAGCCGACGAGTTGACGACCGACGAGCTGCGGGAGGGCGCACGTCGCCTCGTCGAGAAGGTGGGCAGATGGCGACCGAAGGTGGCGGCGGTCGTGGGCATCACCGCCTACCGCACGGCCTTCGGTCGGGGGGATGCAGCCGTGGGCCGCCAGGAGGAGGACCTGGCCGGCGCTGAGCTGTGGGCGCTACCCAACCCGAGCGGGCTGAACGCCCACTACCGACTGATCGACCTCGCCCGCCTCTACCGCGAGGCGGCGGCCGCCGCTGGCGTCGAGCTCGGCCCCATGCGACGCTGACTCAGGCGCCGAATCCGGGGAGTCCGGGTGGCTCCTGGCGCACGGTGTCTACCGCGTGCTGGAGCGGATGCAGAAACGGGAACGCCTCGGGATCGAGCGGTTCGGACTCGCTGAACTCCCCGATCTGGCTGTCCTCGAAGGGGGCTGCCGTCACGTGTGGAGGATGCCTGCGGGCGCCATAGACGACGAGCAGGACGTCTCCCCCGCCGACGAGCTCGGCCTCGGCGAGAAAGCCGTAGGCCGGGGTCGACGTCGCCAGGATCTCTTCGCGCGCGAGGGTGCTCATCAAGGCGAAGCGAGCATGGTCGTCGTCTGGCCAGTCAGGGATTCGGATGAGCCGGGTCGAGTGTGGGCCTGGCAGGACGACGACCACAGGCAGTGGCCGCGGCTCGTGCGTGATGAGGTCGCGCGCCGCTTCCCGGCAGACGAACGCCAGCTCCTCGAATTGCACCGCTATCCCGAAGTCGTTGCCCCGTCCGCGGCCGACCCCACCGTACGCGCGTACTTGGCGAGCACGCCGCGGGTGTAGCGAGGCGCGGGCGGCGTCCATCCCCTGCGGCGGCTGTGCAGCACCTCCGGGTCGACAAGCACGTCGATGCGACGGCTCGGTACGTCGATGACAACGCGGTCGCCGTCCTCCAGGAACGCGATCGGGCCCTCGTGGGCGGCCTCGGGGGCCACATGTCCGATGCAGAAGCCGCGCGTGCCGCCGCTGAAGCGCCCGTCGGTGACGAGTGCCACGCTCGACCCGAGCCCCGCCCCCTTGACCGCGGCGGTGACCGCCAGCATCTCGCGCATTCCCGGACCACCGGTCGGGCCCTCCCAGCGGATGACGATCACCTCGCCGTCTCGGATTCGGTCGGTGAGCACCGCTTCAAGCGCATCGGACTCGTCGTCGAACACGCGAGCGGGACCGTCGAAGTGAAGCTGGTCGGAAGCCAGGCCGGCGATCTTCACCACCGCTCCGTCAGGCGCCAGGGAGCCCCGTAGGATCGCGATGCCGCCATCGGCGTGGATGGGTGCCGACAGCGGACGGATGACGTCCCCGTCCGCGCTGGGCGGGTCGAGCTCGGCAAGGTTCTCCTCCAGAGTTCTGCCGGTCACCGTCAGCGCGTCCCCGTGCAGTAGGCCGGCCTCGAGCAGCTCGCGCATGACGACCGGTACCCCGCCCACCCGGTCGAGGTCGTTCATGTGATAGCGCCCGGCGGGCTTCGTGTCAGCGAAGTGGGGCACCCGCCGCCCGATGCGATCGAAGTCGTCGAGGTGGAGATCGACGCCGGCTTCGCGGGCGATCGCAAGCAGGTGAAGCACGGCATTGGTCGACCCTCCGACCGCCATGACGACGCTGATGGCGTTCTCGAGCGCCTGCCGCGTGATGACGTCGCGTGGTGCGATGCCGGCTTCGAGCAGGCGCAGGACGGCCTCGCCGGAGTGTCGGGCGAAGTCGTCACGGCGAGGATCTGTGGCGGGGGGCGAGGACGAGCCAGGCAGTGCCATGCCGAGCGCCTCGATGGCCGAGGCCATGGTGTTCGCGGTGAACATGCCGGCGCACGCGCCCTCGCCCGGGCACGCATTGCGCTCGATGGCGCTCAGCTCCTCCGCGCTGAGGTTCCCCCGAGCATGAGCCCCGACCGCCTCGAACACGTCCACGATGTTGAGGTCCTGACCATCGAGCCAACCCGGAAGGATCGAGCCGCCGTAGAGGAACACGGACGGGATGTTGAGACGCGCGGCGGCCATGACCATGCCGGGCAGGGACTTGTCGCACCCGGCGAAAGTGACGATCCCGTCGAGCCGTTCGGCGTGCACGACGAGCTCGACCGAATCTGCGATCACCTCCCGGGATACGAGCGATGCGCGCATCCCCTCGTGACCCATCGATATCCCGTCGCTGACCGCGATGGTGACGAACTCGAGGGGAAAGCCGCCGGCCTCCTTCACTCCGAGCTTCGCCTGCTTCGCCAGCCGGTCTAGAGGGAGATTGCAGGGCGTGACTTCATTCCACGACGAAGCGATCCCAACCTGAGGTTTCGTGAAGTCCTCGTCGGTCATGCCGACCGCCCTGAGCATTGCGCGGGCGGGGGCGCGCTCAAAGCCCTCGGTCACCTCGCGGCTGCGGTGACGTGGATCAGCCATCGTGACTCCTGACCTCGAGGGTGGGACAGGTTAGTCGCCGCCCTGCAGTTCGCGTCCAGGCCTCGACGAGTGCTCACCTGCAAGGGGCTGTCCCCGTCGGGCCAAACTCAACGGCCCCTCGGCGGATCGCGCCCGGTGAACAAGCCGCCCTGACCATCCCGTTCGGTCTTGTCGCGGTGGTGGGGGCGGCAGCGGGCTTCGAGCTTGTGGTAGGAGGTGGGCCCGCGGTGCGCGAGGGGGTCCTCGTGGTCCCATTCCAGGCCGTGCCGGCGTCCACAGCCCTCCTCCATACAGGTGGCGCCGTCGAGGTCGGGCGGTCGCCCCAGCTCCAGGGCGGTGCGCACTTCGGCGGGGATGTGGCGGCCGAAGTGCTTCACCTTCGTGATTTCACATCCATCGATCAGCACGCCTTTGAGGAAGGCGTCGGAGGCGATGCGCCGGACAACGTTGACCGGTAGCGGGGCGACTCCGGGATATGGCAGCGCTCGCCATCCTCGGCCTGCCCGCGGCGCAGGGCATCGAGGTCGACCACGACCACAACATCCGCCCGCGAGTGGCGGCAACTGCCCTGCCCAGACAGCAGTGACACGAGGGCATCGGCGGCATACGCCGCTCGGGCCTCCCGGCCTCCCTGCTGCCAGGCGTTGCGGTATGCGCGGTCGGTGAGGGCGTCGATGCGGTTGACCAGAGGGGTGCCGACCTCGGGTGGCAGGCGGAAGCGCCCCGCCACCATGCCCTCGTCGTCCACCCAATGGTGGAACTCCCGGGCCCGGTGCTGACGCTCGTGCAGGGCCTCGCGGTCGACCTCTGCGTTGAGACGTACCCGCCGGACCTGGTCCTTCAGACTGCGCCAGTCAGCCTGCTCGGCCACCTCCAACAGGTCGCCCTCGGCGGAGGGTCGACCGCCGCGGCCTTGGCCACCTCAGCGGCCTGGGCCTGTGAGATGCGCCCCGCCGCAAACGCCTCCCGAGTGGCGGCAAGCCCCTCGATGGCCTCGGCCGTCTCGATCAGCTCGCCGGCCTGCTGGGGCTGGTGCCCAACATCCTGGCCAGCCACTGCGCCCCCGACGCATGCCCCCCGGGCCCGATAGGTGCCGCACTCTTCCACCCTCATAGCTGCCCTGACAGGGGTTGCGGCGCACACCTTCTCCTGAGCCAGAGTCTCGACCAGCTCCAGCGCCTCCGACCCCGACAGGCCCCCGGGATCGCAGTCCGCCAGCGCCCGCCGCAGCTCCCGGGCCGTGTTAGCAGTCCTCATCACGATCCGATCATACGTTCGGGGTACGACAGAAGGATGCGGGAAGATCAGTGGGCTGTGGAAAAACCAACTGCTACTCGAAGACGCTGCTGCTCCCTCCGCCCGCCGATGGCCGCTCTTGTCCCGTAGTCGCGCCTCTTTCGTCGTAGGCGACCGGACTTGATCAATTGCGGCGATGGCGACCGCTGGTAGGGGCGCCTAGTGCTGCGGGAGTCCCCACAGGATCAGCGCCAGCGCGCCCTCCCGGTGCGCACGTGACAGTCACCGAGAAGCGTCGCACCGACCACCTCCCCGAGGAGGGGTTGGAGGAAGGGCACGCTCAGCTGGCGGACGCGGGCTGGCCGTTGCGCGGCCGGCTCCGCCCGGACAGAAACGTCGGCCAGCCGAGCACCACGCGAGACGACCGCCCGACTCCGTCGCTGAGCGCCGGATGCCGGGGGCGCGTCCGGGTCCTCCTCGACAACGAGCTGCACCGAACCGGCCGAGCCACGGGCCATCCAGCCACCGCCCGCCGAGCGCATCTCCAGCTGGACCCGAGAAAGCTGAAATTCGGTGAGCCAGTGTGTTGCGGCAGCGGTCAGCGTCCCATCGGCCCAACCGCGCAGGAAGGTCACCCTTTCTTCCAAATCATCGAGATCTTCCTCCCGCACAGGGACGCTGAGCACGATGATGGGCGTCGGAGGCAGTCCGAGCCAGCCGGGTAGCCCCAAGGGGCGGGCGGCTTCCGTTACACCACCGAGGATCGAGAGGATTGTTCGTCCCTGCAATGCACGGGGTTCGAGACCGGGGGGGAGCAGAGCGGCGAGGCGGTCGCGGTCCACGGTGACGTCGACAACCACGGCATGGCGTATCCGGGCCTGGAACGGAATCGGATGGAGAGGCACGAGGGTTCGCACGGCGCGGCGGACCTTCATTTCGAGCGCCGGTTCGGCGCGGCGTGAAACCGCCAGCTGCCAACCGAATCCCAGCGAGAACGCAACGAACAGGCCGATGCTCGTCCCCACCACCAGAGCAAGCCCGCCCGGCGCGATGAGCAGGAGCACACCGCTCGCGAGCGCCGCGAGGAAGGCACCCAGGCCGAACAGCCGCACGAGGGGATGAAGCCGTTGACCGGCGGCCCGGACGAGGGCGAGCCCCACGACCCCGTACACGGCGTTGCCTGCGAGCGCGCTGAGCCCGAGAGCGGTGCGCTCCACCGCGACGAATAGGGCCGGCTGTCCGGCGGCCGCTTGCGGCGCGAGCGCCGGGAGTGCGCCTGCTAGCAGGGCGACCGCGACGAGATCAGCCGCCACAGCCACTCCGACGGCGGCGATGGCGACCGGCCGCCAGTGAGGATGGGCCAGCTCGGCGAGCAGGACGAGAACGGCGAGCAGCCCAAGGCTGGCCACGCCCCAGGTCGCCCAACCCAACGACCACCCCGCACCTGCACGTACCACGGCCCCCGCTCGCATCACGACGGGCCCGGCCCCGGCGGAGCCGTCGGACAGCACGGTCAGGGTGAGCACCGAAGCGACAACGTTCGCGATGGCGGCAGCCCAGGCCAGGTAGGTGCCAGGCCCGGAAGCTCGCACGAGCCGTCCGAAGGCGACGATGGCATCCCGCTCCGCCACCATGGCCCAACCAGCAAGGCCAAGAGCAGCCCCGGCAACGCCGGCTGCGGGCACGGACCATTGCAGCTGGCTGAGCAGAAGGTCTGGCAGCCCGTGTCCGACTCGCAACTCGACCGGAGCGAGGACGTGGGGGAAGATCGACACTCCCACCGCCGTGACCGCAGCGGCGATGCAGCCCACCGCCGCACCCTGCGTGAGGGGCCGCAGCCGACGGTGACGGGCCACCAGCTGCCGCGACCACGGCCCGTGACGACGAATTCTCTTGACGGGGTAGACCGGCAAGGGATGGCGGGATGTCGCCGGGTCCGGGGCGAGCGGAAGCAGTCGGGGGCCGACGATTGCGGTGGTCAAACCCCCGAGGATGGCGACCCCGAGCACCCCCGACCAGCGTACGGTGAGCACGTCCGGAGCTGCGAGGTGGGGGCCGATGAGTGCGGCGAGGAGCATGCCGAGCGACCCGGCGAGGAGCCACCAGGCGTCGTGACGCAGTCGTGCGGCAGTTCCCACGCCTCCTCCTTGCCTTGCGCCGTCGAGGAACGCCAGCGGCGCTGCCGTCAGTGGTCAGATCAGTTCGGCCACGACTTCCCGCTCCTCTTCCAGTTCGCGTACCGAGACCTGGATCTTCTCCTGGGCGAACTCGGAGAAGGGGAGATCTTGGACGATCTCGTAGTTGCCCTTGCCGTCGGTACGGACCGGAAAGCTGCAGATCAGGCCCTCTGGGACGCCGTAGGAGCCGTCGGAGGGCACCGCCATCGAGACCCAATCATCGTCCCGCGTGGGCCGCCCGCCGAGCCAAGCTCCAACATGGTCCACGAGGGCACTCGCAGCAGATAACGCGGAGGATTGACCGCGAGCCTCGATGATCGCCGTACCCCGCTCCTGCACCGTGGGGATGAAGTCGCGCTCGAACCAGTCGTCGTCGCCTATGACCTCGCGGGCCCAAGCCCCATCAATCCTGGCATGCTCGAAGTCGGGAAACTGCGTGGCACTGTGATTACCCCACACGGCAAGGTTCGAGATGTCCGCGGCTCCGACCCCAGCCTTTGCGGCGAGCTGCGCCACAGCGCGGTTGTGGTCGAGGCGGGTCATCGCGCTGAAGCGCTCTGGCGGGATGGTCCTGGCGTTGCTCAGGGCTATGAGGCAGTTCGTGTTGGCCGGATTTCCGACCACCGCGACTCGCACATCGTCAGCGGCTACGGCGGCAAGAGCCTCTCCCTGAGCTTTGAAGATGGGGCCGTTGTCCTTGATGAGGTCTCGGCGGGCCTGACCCTTGCCGCGAGGCTTGGCCCCGACCAGCAGGGCGAGGTTTGCGTCCCTGAATCCCTCCTCGGGGTCATCCGTGATGATCAGGTCGGTCAGGAGTGGAAAAGCGCAATCTGCGAGCTCCATCGCGACGCCGTGGAGAGGGCCCAAGGCGATGGGAAGCTCGATCAGCTGAAGGACAACTGGGAGGTCGTCACCGAACATCTCACCCGAGGCAATGCGGGGAAGGAGGGCATACCCGATGGCGCCCGCTGCACCGGTGACCGCGACGCGGACGGGGTGTGCCATCTCCGTTACTCCTCAGCGCGGGGTGGGGCGATGCGACCGGTCGGATCAGCCTAGGTCGCTGTTGTCGTCAGTGATAGCGGGGGACCGGCTCATAGGGGGCCGCCACCACGAGGTTCCGGGAACGTTGCCGACCGCCCGGGGGTTGCCTGCGCGCCGTCGACGACTTCCCGGCTGCCCAGGGGGTGATCGAGCTCGATGCGCGTCGACTTCTGCACGGCGAGCTCGATGCAGGCGAGGTCCTGGGCGGCGGGGTCGTGACCCTCGAAGAGGGTGATCGTCACCGACGCTGCACTCTCCACGACAGCAACGTGGTCGAGCACGTAGCAGGGCTCTACGCCTGACCACCACAAGACTCGAACCGTGATCCCATCGCCCTCAGGTGTGGCTGACTCGAAAGGCACCGGGCGCAGGTCGGCCATACCCGGACGTGGCCTGACATTCTGCGCTCCCGATGGTTGTGCCGGAGGGAACGCACAGGGCTCTGTGGTGGCGCACGAGGTCGGTTGCTCCGGGTCGGGGCGCGAGCTTCTTGACGTCATCCCGCCGCAACTTGCGACGAGCAGCGTCAGGGCGGCAAGGACGACCGATGACCGTGGCACGGCTTCCCCTCCTGTCACGACGCAGCGTGACCGAGAACCGGGTTTCGCGCCTTGGCTTGCTTCCAGCGTACGTGGGTTGTGCTGATCGGCCTGCTTCTAGGGCACGTGCGCTGTCGTGATCGCTTCCAAGGGTCGGCGCGGCAAGCCATTCTGGGCACGGGCCGCTTCGAGCGTGTTCTGCAGCAGCATCGCGATGGTCATCTGCCCGACGCCACCTGGCACTGGTGTGATGGCGCCCGCCACCCTCGAGACGTCCTCGAATGCGACATCCCCCGTCAATGTGCCATCGGGTAGACGGTTCACGCCCACATCGATCACGACTGCTCCCGGTTTCACCCACGTGCTGGTCACGAGCCGGGGGATCCCAACCGCGACGACGAGCACGTCGGCGCGGGCGCATTCCTCGCGCAGGTCCACGGTACGCGAATGGGTTTGCACGACGGTGGCATCGATTCCCTTGAGGCTGAGGAGGACCGCAAGCGGCCGGCCAACGAGGATCGAACGGCCCACAATGACGACCCGAGCTCCTTTCAGATCGACTTGTGCGTCGCGCAGTATCTCGAGCACGCCGTAGGGCGTGCAGGGGATGAAGGTCGGAGTGCCCCGCAGCAGACGCCCTCCGTTGACGGGATGGAGTCCGTCGACGTCCTTGTCGGGATCTAGGCGCTCCTGCACGTGTTCGGGATTGAGCAGGGGAGGCAGCGGCAGCTGCACGAGGATCCCGTGGATGGCAGGATCGGCGTTCAACTCCTCGATGGTCGAATCGAGCTGCTCGGGCCTCGTAGACGAGGGCAGCTTGATCTGCCGGCTGTACATCCCGACCGCCTCACAGGCGCGGTGCTTGTTGTCCACATAGATGCGTGAAGCCGGGTCGTCACCCACCAGAACTGCGGCGAGCCCAGGCAGAATGCGATGCTCGATCCGCAGCTTCGCTGTCTCCTCGGCTATGCGCTCCCGCAGCCGCCGCGCGAGCGCCCTTCCGTCGAGGATGTTGGCAGGCACGGCGCCTCCTGTCTCCTCCCCGAGTTTATGGAGGCCCCTGGTCCAGTACCGCCTCCGGTTGCAGCGACCCGACGGTGATTCCTCCCGGTTTCCGCTACGTGGGCTTCAGCGCGAATGCTCACGCGATCGGGACGTCTCCACATACCGGACCGTATTGCTCGTCGCGGTGCCATCGGCCGATCTATAGGTCGTTCGGCGAGTCAGGAGCATTTCGCCGATCGATGTACTCGAACCTCGAGCCATCGGGGTGTCGTGCGACGAGGTTGCGGCCTGAGGCGGCGTCGTGAGGGCCGGACACGATCTCTCCCCCGAATTCGCGTACCACGTCCGCAACGTCGTCAATGTCGTCGACGAGAATTGTGGCGTTCACCCAAGTGAGGGCGACGAGCGCGGCGGGGGCGCCTGACAGCAGCAGGAAACCGCCGATCCGGGCGAGAGAGACCTGCCCATAGGCGAATCGTTCCGCTACCTCGCCGGTCAGCGCCTCGTAGAAGGAGACGGCATCGTCGAGGTCCTCAACGACCACCCGAACAGTGATGCCCCTGATGGCCATGTAATCAGGTCCTCCCGCAGGCCACGGCTCCAACTCCCCCTATTCATCCCGCCCACCTCCGCCGCGGTCCGCAGGCCCGAGACCGCGGCTCCGATCTCCCATCTAATGACGGAAGTGCCGTCGACCCGTGAAGACCATGGGGATTCCGTGTTCGTCCGTGGCCGCGGTCACCTCGGAGTCGCGCACCGACCCCCCAGGCTGCACGATGGCAGTCACCCCCGCGGCTGCGGCCACGTCTGGACCGTCCCTGAAGGGGAAGAAGGCGTCGCTGGCGAGAACCGCTCCGGCGGCCCGTCCCTCCGATTTCGTGACGGCCAAGTGAACCGCGTCGACCCGGCTCATCTGGCCGGCTCCCACCCCGACCACCTGCCGGTCCTTGGCAAGCACTATCGCATTCGACTTCACGTGCTTGCATACCTGCCATGCGAAGAGGAGCTCTCCGAACGCGTCGGCGCTCGGAGTGACCCTGCCGGCCACCTTCCAGTCTGCGACGGAGTCCCGCCCAGCGTCCGCGTCCTGAACCAGGAGCCCGCCCTGAATGGAGCGCATGACGAGCGGGGGAGCGCTGGCCCCTGCCGCGTCCCGCCCGCCCGGCGGCTTCGCCGCCAACCCGTCGGGATCATCGCGCAGCACGGCGATAGCGGGACGGGTGATCTTGAGCAGGCGGAGGCCCTGTTTGCGGCGGAGCACCTCGAGCGCCTCATCCCTGTAACCGGGAGCGACGACCACCTCGGTGAATACCCCAGCGATGGCCTCGGCGGTGGGCCCGTCGACAGGACGATTCACGGCCACAATTCCGCCGAAGGCGGATAACGTGTCGCCTTCGACCGCCCGCCGGTAGGCGCTGACCAGGTCCTCCTCCCGTCCGTGCGGGGCGAGGGCAACACCGGCCGGATTCATGTGCTTGACGATGGCCACGCAGGGCTCGTCGAAGTCGCCCACCAGCTCCCAGGCCGCGTCGGCGTCGAGCAAATTGTTGTAGGACAATTCTTTTCCCTGGAGCTGGAAAGCGCTCGAGAGTCCCGTGCTTCCTCCCGCGAGGTCGATGTAGTGGGCTGCACGCTGGTGCGGGTTCTCGCCGTAGCGCAGCGTCCGCACGCGGCGGTAGACGGGCCCAAGTTGGCCGGGGAAGGGCTCGTCACGCTGGAACCAGGCTGCTATCGCCGCGTCGTAGGCCGCGGTGTGCTGGAACGCCTTTGAGGCCAGACGATGACGGGCCTCCCCGGTCAAGCCCCCGCCGGAGCGCAGCTCGGCGAGTAGCCAGCCATAGTCATCCGGGTCGACGACCACTCCAACCGAGGAGTGGTTCTTCGCGGCCGCACGCAGCAGGGTCGGGCCCCCGATGTCGATCATCTCGACGATCTCCGCACTCGAGCCGCCTGCGGCCATCGTCTCCCGGAAGGGATAGAGGTTGCAAACGACGAGGTCGATGGGCGGGATTCCGAGGGCTTCGAGCTCGGCCTCGTGGGCGGGCTTGTACCGGTCGGCGAGGATGCCGGCATGGACACGTGGATGGAGGGTCTTGACCCGACCTTCGAGGCACTCGGGAAAGCCAGTCACCTCGGCCACCTCGGTGACCGGCACGTCGCCTGCCGCGATCGTCGCGGCCGTGCTGCCCGTGGAGACTATGGCCACGTCCAACTCGTGGAGACCTGCAGCGAGTTCGGCGAGGCCCGACTTGTCGTAGACGCTGACGAGCGCCCGCCTGACCGCACGAAGCCCGCTTAGCTGCACGTGATTGGAGCCGGGGAGGGTCACGCGCGGTCTCCTTACGGAAGAGCCGGCTGCTCGGGCGAAGCCAGATCGAGGACGGTCAGGGCATCAGCGCTCGCTGCTGGCACGATTCGTGTGCGACGACCCTCGACCAGCACGCGGTCGTTGCAGAGCAACTTCACGACCGCGGGGAGCAGGACGTGCTCGACCTCTTTGATGCGCTCGTGCAGCGACGCCTCGTCGTCATCCCAAGCAACCTCGACGGTGTGCTGAGCGATGATGGGCCCATGGTCGACCTGCTCGTCGACGAGGTGGGCCGTCGTGCCAGTGATCTTCACGCCGTACTCGAGTGCCTCACGCACGGCCCGCGGGCCGGGGAAGGCCGGCAGCAGCGAAGGATGGATGTTGACGACCCGGTCCGGCCAGCGCTCGAGGAAGCGGGGGGACAAGATGCGCATGAAGCCCGCGAGGACAACAAGGCCGGGCTCGTAGGCGGAGATCGCTTCGGTCAGACTGTCCTCCCAGCTGTAGCGGTCGTGGTGGTCAGCGAAGGCGATCGCGAGACCAGGTATCCCTGCCGCCCGGGCACGCTCGAGTGCGGGACATCCAGCCTGATCACTTGCCACGACTGCTACCTCCCCCCCATACGTCGGATCCGCCGCGATAGCGTCGAGCAACGCCTGCAGGTTCGTGCCTCTTCCGGAGACGAGCACGGCAATGCGCCGGGGGGGCGTGGCTTCGGGCACCTCGGCAGCTCCGGCGTGGGGGAGGGCGGTCTTGGCTTGCCCAAGACCGCCGGCGGGACAATGTAGGACGGGTCTCCCAATACAAAGCGCCAGTCCGCTGTGCGCTCGCTGGCCGCCCGCCGAGCCTAGGTCGACGAGGCAGTGAAGAGGTAGAGCCCGACGCGGCCACTCAGCAGCAGCACGCGAGCACAAGCCGTCGCGACGTCTTCCCGGGTGCGGTGGGTTCCCCGCAAGTCCGGCGATGTCAGCCCTAGTCTGTGGGGGCTGGTGGCGAGGAGGCGACGTGCGAAGCGACTTCGCACTGCAGCTGCGCATGATGCTGCGGCCACGCGGCACGCTCGGCATCGCCGTCGTAATCGCCGGCCTCATCGGTGTCATCGCCGTGTATCTACCGTGGTACGAGTTGAACGCGAACGTGACGCTGCTCGGCCACACCCGCGGAGGATCGCTCGCAACCCTCGCGGGATGGCAGGCCCAGCCCTGGATATGGCTGGGTGCCGCCCTCTCAGCCATCGCCTCGGCGCTGGGGCTGGCAGTAGCCCTCGACCACCAGCCGCCCTCGACCCGGCGAAACCTCTTCGCTCTCGCCCTCTCCATAGCAGCCGTAGCCGGGATGAGTGCCCTACTCGACCCACCGCCCGCTCGCTTCCTCACCGAAACGCGCATACAACAGCTCGAAGCAGCCGCTGCACGCATGCCCGAGGACGTGACTCTTCGCCTGGCCGTGCGTCCGGGATTCGGATTGTGGGTGACGCTCATCGGAGCCGCGCTGCTCATCGCTGGGGCGTTCATGATTCGGGAGGCGTGAACCATGTCCGAGTCCGGAGCAGCACGCCAAGCCCACGACAAGGGCTCCGGCAAGTCGGGCGAGGGGTCTGCCCGCACGCGCCTGGGTGTAGACGTCGGTGGCACCTTCACGGACCTCGTGTTCGACGACGGAGAACGTCTCCACTCGGCAAAGGTCCCCTCCACGAAGCAGGACCAGGCCGAGGGCGTGCTCAGTGGCGTCGAACGGCTGTCGCTGGACCCGGCCGTGGTGAGCCGCTTCGCCCACGGAACGACCGTGGCGACGAACACCGTGCTCGAGCGTGTCGGTGCCCGCACCGTGCTCGTCACGACCGCCGGCTTCAGAGATGTCCTCGAGATCGGCCGGCAGAACCGGCCCAGCCTCTATGACCTCTTTGCTGATCGGCCGGATCCGCTCGTCACCCGCGAACTTGTGGTCGAAGCCGACGAGCGCTTGGCCGCCGACGGAACCGTGTTGCGCCCACTGGCCGACGCGAGGGGGGTTGCGGCGGCGGTGCGCGAACGGGAACCCGGATCGGTGGCGATCTGCCTCCTGTTCTCCTTTCGAGACGACCGGCACGAGGCTTCGATCGCTGAGGCGATCGAAGCGCTCGATTTCCCGGGAGACCCACCCACGGTCAGTCGTTCGAGCGACGTGCTGCCTGTCTTTCGCGAGTACGAACGCGCGAGCACCACAGTGCTCAACGCCTACGTCGCCCCGACCATGTCGCGCTACCTCGGCAGCCTGTCGACCCGGCTCCAAGGAGCGGGCCTGAACTGTGACATCGAGGTGATGCGCTCGAGCGGGGGCACCTTCGCGGCCGACCTCGCTGCCCGCTACCCGGTCCAAACCCTGCTCAGCGGACCAGCGGCCGGAGCTTGGGGCGCGGCTGCAGTCGCACGTGCGATTGACCAACTCGAGGTCATTGCTTTCGACATGGGCGGGACCTCCACCGATGTCACGCTCATCGATGGGGGACGCCCGGAGGTGACCGGGGAGGGTGCCATCGACGGGCTTCCGTTCGCAGTGCAGGCCACTGACGTGCACACGGTCGGCGCGGGTGGGGGCAGCATCGCTTGGCGCGACGCGGGAGGCTCGTTGCGGGTGGGCCCCTCTTCGGCGGGGGCCGACCCGGGGCCAGCTGCTTACGGACGTGGTGGAACCAAACCGACCGTCACCGACGCTCACGTCGTGCTCGGACGCCTCGACCCGGAGGCGCAGCTTGGAGGCAGCCTCCGCCTCGACCCGGATGCCGCGCGTGAAGCGGTCGAGCGGCTGGCAAAGGAGGTCGGCTTGGAGGTCGAAGAGTGCGCGGAGGGAATCGTCCGCGTCGCCGAGGCGAACATCGCCCGGGCCCTGCGGGTCGTCTCCGTCGAGCGGGGTCGCGACCCCCGCGACTACGCGCTGCTCGCTTTCGGTGGGGCCGGCCCATTGCATCAGGGGCCGCTTGCACGCGAGCTCGGTTGCCGACTCGTCATCGTCCCTCCCCATGCCGGTGTCCTGTCCGCCATCGGACTGCTGGCGGCACCGGTCACGGTCGACGCCGTGCGAACCCACCTCGCCAGCCTGACCGACCTCGACAGCAACACTCTCGCGGCCGCCTGGGACGAGCTCGAGGACGAGACGGACCGGCTCCTCGAGTCACAAGATGTTGCCGCCGCCTCCGCGCGACGCAGCGCCGACTGCCGTTATCACGGCCAGGCCTATGAGCTCGAAGTCGTGCACGGGTCAGACGACCCTGACCCCGAGCGGCTGGCCGAAGCCTTCCACTCGGCGCACGAGGAGCGTTACGGCTATGCACAGCCTGACGAGCCGGTCGAGGTCGTCAACCTCCGGGTCCGCGCGGAGGGACCGGTGCCGCCTGTGCCTCTCCCGGAGATCCCCGAGGGCGACGGCGCAGAGCGCGCGGAGACAGGGGCGCGACAAGTGATCCTGTCGGGAGAGACCCGGGAATGCTCGATCTACAGGCGCGACCGCCTCGGGGCTGGCGACCACGTGAAGGGCCCCGCCGTGGTAGCCGGAGACGACACCACCTGCTTCCTCCTGCCGGACCAGGTCGCCGAAGTTGACCGTCTCGGCTGTCTCATCATTCAGGACGAGGCATGACCAACGAGACGAACTCAATCTCGTTGTACTGTCCTGTGAGGGTCATTATTCGAGTTGCTGTCGACAGCGCTTCCCTCTGCGCGATTGCGCTTTCCAACTTAGGCTCAGCCTACCTTACCTAGCGGCACTTCTGCCTAATTTATCCTGCTAAGCGTGCGATGATGGCACTCAACCCGCTCCAAATCACGAGTCAGCTTCTCCGGTTCCGCGGCGCGGTAGGGGATATGGGCCAAGAATGCTGTTGAATACCACGACAGTGGACTGGGGGAACCGCTGCTGTCTGAAACGCGACCCTCCCATCGCATTACATGCAAAACGACAAAAAGCGCCCCCCCGGAAATAACTGAACCTATGCCCCATATATTTCGGCAATTCCGATGACTAACCGACTTTACTTCCATTGTCGCTTGCGTCAGCCGCGCCCGCTTTCGCGGCGCCCCCCGGCCCGGGCTCGAAGATGTGCACCCCGGGACAAAACAACATTGGCGGAGGTCCGGGGAACTCCGGGACCGGAGACAAGCATGGGGCTCCCCTCAAGGTGAAGCGCTGTCCGGGCACGTAGCTTCCTACCTTACCCTCCAAGCGAAGAGCGGCCCCTGGGGGGCCGCTCTTCGCTTCGTTGCCACCGCACCAGCTAGCGTCGTCGTTCGGGTAGTGAGGACAGGAGTAGCGTGGACCCGGTCACGCTCGAGGTCACCCGCAATGCGCTCGTTGGAGTCGCCGAGGAGGCGGGGGCCGCGCTGCGACGTACCGCCTATTCGCCGAACATAAAGGAGCGGGTCGACTGCTCGACGGCTGTTTTCGACCCGAACGGCGACATGGTCGCGCAGGCCGAGCACATTCCCGTGCATCTCGGCTCGATGCCGGCATCGGTCGCGGCCGCCCTCGACGCTTTCGGTGAGCTGGCTCCTGGCGATCAGGTCCTCGTCTCTGATCCCTATGCCGGCGGGACCCACCTGCCAGACTGGACGATGGTCGCCCCGGTTTGGCACGAGAGCCGCTTACTCGCTTTCGTAGCGACGCGCGCTCACCACGCCGACGTCGGCGGTTCCGCGCCGGGGAGCATGCCGGCCGGAGCGACGGAGATCTTCGCCGAGGGGTTGCGCATACCACCCATCCGGCTGTTCCGAGATGGCAGCGAGGACCGTGACCTCGTCGCTCTGCTCACCACCAACACACGCACCCCGCGCGAGCGGACTGGCGACCTACGCGCCCAGGCAGGGGCCAACAGTCTCGCCACCCGCCGGGTCGTCGAGCTGGCCGGGCGACTCGGTCCCGAACTCCTGCTGCAGGCCATGGCCGCGACCCAGGACCACGCCGAGAAGGCGGTGCGGGCGGCCATGGGCGAGGTTTCCGACGGGACGTACCGCTTCACGGACGTGCTGGACGACGACGGCGTCTCCGTTGACGCAATCGAGATACGGGCGACTGTGGAGATCCGGGGCGATCGCATGGTCATCGACTTCGACGGCAGTGCGCCTCAGTGCGAGGGGAGTGTGAACGCCCCCTTCGCGGTGACACTCTCCTGTTGCTACTTCGCGTTGCGGGCAGTGGTTGCGCCGGATGTGCCGGCCAACGCGGGCACGTACCGACCTCTCGCGGTCCATGCACCGCAGGGCAGCGTCGTCAACCCCCTCCCACCCGCGGCGGTGTCGGCCGGCAACGTCGAGACCGCGCAGCGCATCGTTGACGTGCTGCTCGGTGCGCTCGCCCAGGCAGCGCCGGGGCGGGTCCCGGCAGCCTCCCAGGGAACGATGAACAACACCTTGCTCGGAGGCCCAAATCCGAGCACCGGGGAGGGTTTCGCCTACTACGAAACGGTCGCCGGCGGACAGGGCGCGCGACCCGACCGCGACGGCATGAGCGGTGTCCACACGCATATGACCAACACGCAGAACACCCCCGTCGAGGCGTTCGAGAGCTCCTATCCCCTGCGGGTCGTCGAGTATCGACTACGCGACGGGTCGGGTGGTGAAGGTCGCTACAGGGGTGGGGATGGCATCCGCCGTAGCCTCGAGGTCCTCGGGGAGCGGGCCACCCTCTCGCTGCTCACAGAGAGGCGACGCCACAGCCCCTGGGGGTTGGAAGGCGGCAAGGACGGCGCCCGCGGGCATAACTTCCTGCTGCGGGACGGCGAGGAACGAGAGCTGCCTTCGAAGGCGACCCTCACGCTGCGACGCGGAGATGTGGTGGTGGTCGAGACGCCAGGGGGCGGCGGATATGGTCACGCACGGGAGCCCGGAAGAGGGGTATCGGCCTCGCCACACCACGAACGAGGCGCGTTGGATCCCATCGGCGCTAGAAGCCCCCGCCCGCCGGGGCGGGCGGTTACCTGCCTGAGAGGAGCACATGTCGGACGAGCCGCTGGTCGCCGGCCTGGATGTGGGGACGGGTAGCGTCAAGGCGCTGGTCTTCGACCTGCGGGGCGCGGTCGTGTCTTCGTCGGCCGTGCCCACTCCCATCCGCCGGCCTCGGCCCGGGTGGGCCGAGCACGACCCGAGGGAGTTGTGGGCCGCCGTCGCGGGGGCGCTTCGTGAAGCGGTCGGGGAACTCGAAGACCCGCGCCGTGTGAGGAGCGTCGCCGTGGCGAGCATGGCAGAGGCGGGCGTGCCCGTGGATGGGGACGGGGAGCCTGTTCACGACATCATCGCTTGGTTCGATCGGCGCAGCGTGGAGCAGGGCCGCCAGCTGGAGGAGGCGGTGGGTGCCGACCTGCTCGCGGAGGTGGCAGGGCTGCGACCCCAGCCGATCTACGGGCTGTGCAAGCTCATGTGGCTCGAACAGAACGAGCCCGAGGCGTACTCACGCATGCGATCCTGGCTCAACGTGGCAGATTTCATCGCCTATCGGATGTGCGGTGAGCAGGCCACCGACTATTCGCTGGCGACCAGGACCGCAGCACTCGACCTGGGTGCCCTGTACTGGTCCGAAGCGCTGCTGGCAGCCGGTAGGATCTCGGAGGAGCTCCTGCCCCCACTCACGTGGGGCGGTACGCGGCTGGGTACGGTGACATCGGAGGCCGCGGATGAGACGGGCCTGCACACCGACGTCGTCGTTGCCACAGGAGGACACGACCACGTCTGCGGGGCGCTGGCAGCCGGCGTGCTCGATCCGGGCCGGGCGCTGGACTCGATGGGAACGGCCGAATCCATACTCATACCGGTGGCCGAGCTCGATCCCGCTGAACCAGCCGGGCAGGGACACAGTTGCGGGGTGCACGTCGCTCGCGACCGCTACTACATCTCCGGCGGGGTGCATGCGGCAGGGGCAAGTGTCGATTGGGTGCTCGAGTTGGCGGGGGGTGAGCGCGACGAGCGGCTAGCTGAGGCGGCAGAGGTTCCACCTGGAGCGCTCGGAGCGTCCTTCATACCGCGCCTGCGCTCCCAGGACGGCGAGGTGGTCGAGCGGGGTGTCCTGTTCGGCCTGACGCCGGAGCTGGGAGGCCCGGAGCTCATCAGGGCCGTCCTCGAGGGGCTGGCTTTCGCTTTTCGCGACGCGTTGGACGCCGTTGCCAGCTACGCCGGGACGGACGAGGCACCGGAGGTGCGTGCCATCGGCGGTGGGGCACGCAACACGCTCCTACTCGAGTTGAAGGCCACCGTGCTGGGTCGCGCCCTGCATCGTCTGGAGGTCGAAGAGGCCACGGCTCTGGGTGCGGCCCTGCTCGGGGCGGTTGGTGCCGGTCTCCATGCCGATGCTGCCGAGGCCGCAGCCGCACTCGAGTTGGAGGTGGAGGAGTTCCATCCTCTCTCCGACCAGGTGGCCGGTTACCAGGCCCGCTTCGAGGAGGTGTGTGGGCGGGGCTATCCCGACCTGCGAGCGGTCAGTCAGGCGCTGGAGGAGCTGGCGGAGGAGGTCTGACTCCGGTCGTACCGCGGACGAGCGGTAGGAAGCCAAGGTCGACGCCTCGTGCCGCGCGCAGGCCCCACGAGTACGCGGAAGGACCCAAGCCGTCGCCTGATCGGCCAACTTCGAGCATGCGCACCGTCCCCGTAAGCGGCGAACGGAAGCTCCTCACGGCCCCTGTTCGCCGACGTCGTCGGATCCACTTCGCTCGTCGAGGTGCTTGACCCTGAGGATTGGGCGAGTGTCATCAACGGCGCCTTCGAGGTGATGTCGCAGGCGGTGCAGCGCTACGAGGGCACGGGCACGCAGTTCAGCGGGGACGCGCTCGTCGCGCTCTTCGGCGCCCATGTCACCCACGAGGATGACCCCGAGCGCGGTGCGGTCCCGGGCTCGACATGCTCCAAGCGGTCGAGGTTTTAGGCATTCCCCAGATTCACAGGAGCTCGGCCAAGAGCCTGAAGAGTGCGGGCGACAGGATTCGAACCTGCACCGGGTCGGAACCCGAGGAGGGTTTAAGCCTCCCGCCGATGCCTGATTTGGCTACGCCCGCGTTCGTGCAGATGGTACGCAGCACGAGCTTCTGAGGCGCAAGGACCGCTGTTTCGGCCCGGACGAAGCTGCTGCCCGAACCCCTACGCCAAGCCCTGACACCGTTCACTCTCGCGAGAGCACGAGCCCGTCAAGGCTGTCGGCTTCGCTGACGACGAGCTCGGAGAAACCGAAGTGGTCCAGCACGCCGGCCACGATGAGGGCGCCAGCGACTATGACGTCCTCGCGTCCCGCCTCTAGCGGCCCGAGTCGCTTCCGCTCGGATGCCGGCATGGAGCCGAGCTGTCCCCCAAGCCGTCGCACGATCATGCTCGACAGTCGGGCCCCATGAATCCGCCCGTCGTCATACCGCTCGAGATCGAGGTGCAACGCCGCCAGCGTCGTGACCGTCCCCGCCACCCCGACGAGCACCTTGCAGCCGGACGGATGGGCCCCCTGTTCGGCGAGATTGGCTGCGCCCCGATGAAGCTGGGCAGCTATCTCCACGCGGGCGTCAGCGAGCTCGCTTATCGTCGGTGGGTCCGAGGGCAGACGCCGCTCGGTGAGGCGCACGCAGCCGAGTTGAAGCGACACGGAGGCGACGTAGTCGCCGTCGGAACCGCCGACGATGATCTCCGTCGAGCCGCCGCCCACGTCGAGGACAGCGGTAGGACGTGGGACGTCGAGGGCGGTCGTGGCACCCCGAAAAGTGGTTCGGGCTTCCTCCTCACCCGACAAGATCTCCGGCTCGAAGCCGGCGACCTCGCGTACGCCTGCTACGAAGCGATCCCTGTCCGCTGCGTCCCTCGCCGCTGACGTGGCCGCGATGCGGACGTCTGAGGCGCCGAGTTGCTCCCACTGCCTGCGATAGCGGGCGATCGTTTCCAGGGTGCGTTCCAGGGCTTCGTCGTCGAGGTGGCCGGTCTCGTCCACGCCGCGTCCGAGTCGGGTGATCGTGAGCTCCCGCGCGAGGCGAGTGCCGTCACCCTCCACGACGAGGAGCCGCACGGAGTTCGTGCCCACGTCGACGGCCGCCTGCCGGCCCTTTCCCATGCTCAGGCTCCTGCCTGAGGAGCGCTCGTCCCCCGCTGAGATGGGCGGGGTCGTTCTTGAGGTGGGGCGGCAGCCGTCCAGCCCCCGGGGAAGGCGCTAGGCGGGGGCAGCGAGCCGTAGGCGGCTGCGAGGATTTGCTCGTCTACGCATGGTCCCGGGCAGGGCATGGGTGCGAGCTCGTGGTAGGTCCCCGCGCCGACGGGGTTGTCTCCGGTGGCGAGGAAGTGAGCGACCTGGACGTGGAGGCACTTGACGTAGGTGGGCATGCCTCCTGCTGCCGGTGTGCCGGGTAGTGGCGCATCGATACGGTCTCGGAAGGCGATGTACCGTTCTGCAGCTGCTTCATAGCCCGCGGCGAGGGTCGAATCGCGGGCGAGCCGCTGGTTCACCGCCGTCATGCTGCCCTCGGATTCCATGCGCCCCACGCGCCGTCGTGCCAGTGGGCAGACGAGCCAGAAGACGGTCGGAAAGGGAGTGCCGTCTTCCAGACGTGGTGAGACTCGCACGACGGTCGGGAGCCCGTAGATGCAGCGGTGCGCGACGGCGATGTCACCGCGGGCGGGGCGACCCAGTTGGGCGGACACCACTGCCCGCTCGGCATGGCCGATCTTCGACGCTGCCTCCGCCCGTGAGTACGAGGCCTGCCCGTCCTCTCGCAGGGCGTCGTCAGCCGGAGGTGGAAGGTTCATGGGGCCAAGACGAACGTCAGCGACGCGCCTCCCGCTGCCGACGGGCCTCGCCCTGGATCATCTGGGAGACGTGCATGAAGCGACGCAGCCGCTTGTCGAACTCCTTGTCGAGCTTGCTCCGACGCGGCTGAGGGGGTTCGGGCTCCCACTCAGGGTCCGCCTGCTTGATCGACAGGTCGACCTTGCCGTCCTCCTTGATATTGAGAACCTTGACGTCGACCTCCTGGCCCTCGGCAAGGTAGGCGAAAATGTTCTCGACATAGTCGCGGTCGACTTCGGACACATGGCACAGCCCAGTCACCACGCGATTGTCGTTCGGATCCTCGGGGCTGAGCGGAACCTCGACGAACGCGCCGTACTCCTCGAGTCGGACGACGCGACCCTTCACGATCTGACCTTCGGAGATCAACCGCCCTCCTTCCAACACGGGTCCCGCCCGCCTCCGTCGCCGTTTTGGGCGCTACTTGTCGCGGCCTTTGGCCATCTTTGTCGCGGCAGCGGGTTGCACGCGAGGCCGCTCCAGCGCAAATCTTGCCGGACTTCAGTTTCCGCACTCATGCGACTCTCAGCCGAGCGCGCAGCGAAGTCGGGAGCGGGCGCCCCCGAGGCGCCCGGAGATCAGGGTAGGCAGCGCAGCAGCCGACAGCAAACCTGGCCGGGCCCCTCCCGCCCCCGTTCCGTCTTCAGCCGGTCCGGTCGCCGCCGGACGCTGCCTGGCAAAACTCCTCGGCCTCCTGACGTCAGTGCACGATGCTCGCCAGCGTCCGCCACACTCGCCGGTACCAAGGGAGGGGACTGTCAGGTCTGGTGGCGCGAATTTCGCCCGGCTCGGAGTCCGGAGTCACAACGAGATAGGGGATCTCACCTGGCTTGATGAGCCCAAGCTGCTCGCGCGCCAGCTGTTCGATGTAGACGGGGTCCTTGAGGTCCCCTGCCCGGCGTTCGAGCCGCTCGACCTCGAGTTCGAGCGCGCCCCGCTTCCGGTCGAGCAACTCGAGCCGGTCGCGTCCCTCGAGGTAACGGTGGAGGGGGCCGGAGATCATGAGCGTGGCGAGAGTGATAAGGCCGATCAGTGCGACGAGGTACGGGCGGTCGCCCGCCACGAGTCCCCGGAGCCCCGCCGGCCGGAAGACGCCCGCGCCAGCGCCGCCTCTGACCCTTCCCGGGCGCCGCTCAGTCCCCATCACGAGCGCCGCGCCGCATGGGGGAAGGCGTTCCAGCCGGCGAAGCGGGCATCGTCCGACAGCTGCTCCTCGATCCGTAGCAGCTGGTTGTACTTCGCGACCCGGTCACTGCGGGCTGGGGCCCCCGCTTTCATCTGACCTGCGTTCACGGCGACAGCGAAGTCGGCGATCGTTGCGTCCTCCGTCTCACCGGAGCGATGGCTGACCATCGTGGTCCAGCCCGCCCGGTGGGCGGTCTCAACCGTGGCAAGGGTCTCGGTGAGAGTCCCTATCTGGTTCACCTTCACGAGCACCGAGTTGGCGGCGCCCTCGGAGATGCCGCGGCGGACCCGATCGACGTTGGTGACGAACAAGTCGTCACCAACCAGCTGGCAGCGGTCGCCGAGCCGCTCCGTCAACGCCCGCCAGCCTTCCCAGTCGTTCTCATCCATCCCGTCCTCGATGGACACGATCGGGAAATCCTCGACGAGCTCCGCCTGCCAGTCCAGGAACTCCTCGGTGTCGAGCGTGCGTCCCTCGCCGGCCAGTTCGTAGACGCCTTCCTTCCGGTGGAGTTCCGAGGAGGCGAAGTCGAGCGCGAGCGCGACATCCTCGCCTGGGGTGTATCCGCTGCGCTCGATCGCCTCCACGAGCACCTCCAGTGCTCGTCGGGTCGTGGGAACATCGGGGGCGAAGCCGCCTTCGTCCCCCAGCCCCAAGGCAAGGCCCCGGTCGACGAGGACCTCCTGGAGCGTGTGATAGGTCTCCGAACCCATCCGCAGAGATTCCCGCAGCGAGGGTGCGCCAGCCGGGACGATCATGAACTCCTGCACATCGAGGTTGTTCGGCGCGTGTTCACCGCCGTTGAGGACGTTGAGGCACGGAACAGGCAGAACGTGGGCGGCGGCGCCCCCGATGTAGGCGTAAAGCGGCAGTCCGCATGCGGTGGCAGCCGCCTTGGCGACGGCGAGTGAAACGCCGAGCAGAGCGTTGGCTCCAAGCTTCGACTTGTCGTCGGTGCCATCGAGGTCGAGGAGGATCCTGTCGATCTCCCGCTGGCTCGTCGCCTCGAGGTCAATGAGTGCCGGTCCCAAGACCTCGTTTACATTCCCGACCGCTCTCATCACGCCCTTCCCCCGGTAGCGGCTCGGATCTCCATCGCGGAGTTCGACGGCCTCGAACTCGCCCATCGAGGCCCCAGAGGGAATGGAAGCCCGCCCAGAGGCGCCGTCGGCGAGTTGGACGTCGACTTCGACCGTGGGGTTACCTCGACTGTCGAGCACCTCGCGGGCCACTACGGACCGGATCCGGGAGCGTCGCACGGCTTCCTCCTTGTCAGGTGCGGGTCCCGGCCCTGTCCTGCTCGAGCCACAGACCGCTCCGGGCGCGGGTCAAAATGGGATGAGCCGTCACGCCTTCCGGGTGTCGGTCAAGCAGATGATCTCCGGCCACTGCCACTCCCGCGGCGGCGGTGCCAGCGCCGGCCAGCGTGCCGATTGCTGCTCCCAGTGACCGCCGTCGCCCGCCGAGAAGCGCGCCCAGGAACCCGCCTGTCAGACCACCGCCGACGATGGCGGCGAACGCCGCCAAGATCGGCAGCTGCGCCCCCAGACGCCGTGAGATGAAGTGGGCCTGCATGCTTCCTCGCTCAGGGCCTGCCACCTCCTCGTCCCAGCCTGCCAGGACGTCCTCATCGCTGTGTGCCCCACTGGTCGACTTGAGAGGGGGGACGTCCGAAAGCAGGTCAGGAGGCTGGGTGCTCGCCGAGCCAGCCGGGAGAGTGTCTCGGGTGAGCATCGTGCCGCAGCGGGGGCAAGGCGTTCCCCGGGGCGGCAGGCCGCCGAGGAGGTCCCTGCTGAGAAAACGGCCGCACTTGGGGCATTGCGGCGGCACGTCGGTCCCTTTCGCATTCCTGGGCCCTGTCGCCCGAACCTATTCTCTGTCCCCCGAGAGGGTCGCACAATCATGCCCCCACCGCCTTCGTCGCGGTCTGGCAGGCCCAAGACCGTTACTACGACGTTCAGGCCCAAGCGTTACTACGACGTCTCCGGCAAAGTCGGGCCTTGCCGCCTCGGTCGTGCAGGCCCAAGACCGTTACTACGACGTCTTCGGCAAAGTCGGGCCTTGCCGCCTCGGTCATGCAGGCCCGAGACCGCTACTACGACCTCTGCCCCTGCATCTGGCCAGCTCGCCTCCGTCGCCGTCTGGCAGGCAAGTCACGAGCTCTGGCTCAGGCTTGCCCGGCTGCTTCCCACAGCCGTGACCACGACGCCGGGTCGAGCGTCTCCAGGCTGAGGCCTTCTTCTGCCGCGGCAGCGGCTGCGGACTCGAAACGGCTGCGGAAGCGCGCCGCCGCGCGTCGCAGTGCCCGTTCGGGATCGACGTCGAGCTGGCGGGCGAGAGCCACGACGGCGGCGAGCAGCTCTCCCAACCGCTCCTCGTTTGTGTCCGGATCCCCCCGCTTGTGCGCCGCATCTTCGACTCGTGTGCAGATGTGATCGGCGGCCTCGAACGAATCGAATCCGAGTCTTGCAGCCCGCCGCTGCAACTTCTCGGCAAGCTGGAGAGCTGGAAGCGCCGCGGGCACACCCTCGAATGGACCGGTGCGCGCCTTCTCCTGCTGTTTGAGGTCCTCCCATCGCGCCTTGACCTCGTCCGCCCCGGAGACCTGCACGTCGCCGAATACGTGGGGATGGCGGCGTACGAGCTTGTCGGCGATCCCACGCGCTACATCGTCGAGCGTGAAGGCTCTCCGGTCGGCGCCGATCTCTGCGTGGAAGACCACTTGCAACAGCACGTCACCCAACTCTTCGACAATGGCCTCGTCATCCCCGCTGTCGATGGCCTCCAGTAGCTCGTAGGTCTCCTCCACGAGATAGCGCGCGAGAGAAGCATGGTCCTGCTGCAGGTCCCAGGGGCAGCCCCGCTCGGGGTCCCGCAGGCGGCGCTCAACCTCGGTAAGACGCAGTACCTCGACGCCTGGTGGCTCGAGATGGAAGACGAACTCGACCTCGATTGCGTCCCGCGTCGCCTCGAGTCCCACCACCCGACGGAAGGAGTCGCTGTCGGCCGGGCCCAGCAGGTAGAAGGCGACGCCTTCCACCTCCGCAAGTTCGAGTAGCGCTCGCGCGTAGCGACGGTCCTCGACAGAGCCTGGCTGGCTCAGGTCGAGGCGGCGCAGGTTCAGGTCGGCCGGTTCGAGTCGGACGAGCGGGATATCAGCGAGCGCGAGGTAGGGGGCTGAAGGGTGGGTGTCGGGATTGCGAGCCCAGACGAGTTCCGCGTCCCGCAGCGCTTCCCACGACTGGAGGGGGAACAGGCCGGGCAGACGCTCAGAGGCTTCGACGAGCACGACTCGAGTCATCTTCTCATGTGCCGAGGGATTCGAGGGTCACGTCATCCGCCCGTAGCCTCTGGCGAGGGTCCGAGGTCGCGCCCGGGAACCGGGCTGGCGGGCGCCAACGGGCTGTTGGGCACCACCTGTGCGCTCTCCGGATCCCAGTCCCCGAAGCGGGGGTCGACCTGGATTTCGGAGGACCGCAGGGCCTCGCGGAACCACTCATCCAGGGCCCGCTGGACGGCTGGGCCCTGGAGGTCGCGCTGTAACTGGTCGCGTACTTCGTCGAAGGGGAGGGTCCGAAAACCGTTCACTCTGACCACGTGCCAACCGAAGCGGGTCTGGATGGGCCCGATGAGTTCGCCCGGCTTGGCTTGCCACACCGCCTCCTCGAATTCGGGTACGAACTGGCCGCGAGCAAACTCTCCGAGTGCCCCCCCGGCGCCCGCGGTGGTGGGATCCTTCGAGCGTTCCCGTGCGAGCTGGGCAAAATCCACACCCCCGCGCAGCATTGCCAGGATCTGCTCGGCTTCCTCGCGCGTCTGGACCAGGATGTGGTCAGAGTTGACGACCCGATAGGTGGCGTCCTTCTCGCGCTCGTACGCCGCTCGGAGATCCGCCTCACCAATCGTGACCTGTCGAGCGAAGCGGTCGCCGAGCAGCTCGGTTCGGAGGAGGGCGGCGATCTGCTCCCGTACGTCCTGCTCCGTGCGACCTCGTCTGGCGATTTCGGCCCTCAGGGCCTCGACCCCTCCGAACTGCTCCGCCACCTCCTGGAAGCGCTGCTCGACCTGGGCATCGGTGGCGCTGATCCCGAGATCCCCGGCGGACTGCCTGACGACCTCGTCGCGTATGAGCTGGGTGAGCAACTGGCGCTGGGCCTCTCCGATCCGGGGGTAGTCCGAAGGCGCCGGAGCCGCCTCCGGCGGCTGCAATGCGAGCGTCTCTGCCTTCAGGAGAACTTCCAGCGTGCTCTCCTGAATCGGGACGCCATTGACGCTCGCGGCTGCCGCGATGCCCGGCCCCTTCCCGCATGCGCTCAGGGCTAAGAACAGGGCGGCGGTGAGAACACGGGTGCGCACGGAACTGCTCCGCTTCCGAGGGAGGGGAAGGAAATCTCCGGGTGGACGGCCGGGGAAGTTAGCCACGCCCCGCAGGCTAGCTGTTGTCTGAGCCGGGGTTCGAACCGCCCCTGTCATCCCTTCCCTGGCCTGGTGAGGTGTCTCTCATCGCCTCACCCCTCGAGCCGCTGGTTCGGGTCCTCGAAGAGCATCTCGTCCCCCCCTTCGGGCCCCCGGTCGATGATGCAGTTCCCGAACCGTCAGGATGACGAAGAACTCGACCACGGCAAGGGTGGCCATTGTCGCAGAGCCCGCTGTGCCCAGATGGAAGCTTGCGAGTAGCCCGGCAACCACCGCCAGCGCTCCAAAGCCGGTCGCCGCGGCCATCATCGCCGGTACTCGCCGCACGATGAGGGCTGCCGTGGCCGGGGGAGCCACGATGAAGCTGAACACGAGCAGCGTCCCGACGGCTCGGAACGATGCGACGATGGCGACCGCGAGCAGCACGAGCATGGCCGCATGAGCAAGCTCTGGCCGCATCCCGAGCGCTTCCGCCTTGCGGCGGTCGAACGACAACACGAGCAAGGGCCGGTAGAGGAGAGCCGACGCGGCCAGCACCGTCACCGAGGAGAGCGCTGCCATGCGGATGTCGCCGGTGGTGACACCGAGGACGTCGCCGAAGAGGATGGCGGTGAGATCTCCCGCAAAGGACTGGGCTTTCGATGCGATGAGCACACCGAGCGCCAGCATGCCCACGAACAACAGACCGATGCCGGCGTCCTCCGTGAGACGGGCACGGCGGTGCACGATGCTCAAGCCCGCGATCATGATCCCCGCCGCCACAGCCGCTCCCACGCCGAGGTTGAAACCGAGCAGGTGCGCGAGGGTCAGGCCCGGCAGAACGCCGTGGGCGAGTGCGTCACCCATGAAGGTCATGCCTCGGAGCACGACCCAGGTTCCCACAACGGAGGTTACGACGACCGTGACGAGCCCCGCGACGAGGGCGGTGCGCATGAAAGCGCACACGTCGCAGGTAAACGGCTCGAGCAACCATTCCACCGCCCACTCCTCGGCGAGTTACGTGCGCAGGGCATCGGCGATACGACGCGCATTCGTTCGCATCATGTCGAGGTAGGTGCTCGCGCCAGACCCTTCGGGGCCGAGCGAGTCCGTATAGAGCTCGACCACGTTGACCTGGCCTCCCAGTTCCTGGCTGAGGGCCTCTGCCAGGCGGGGGGAGGCGATGGTCTCTATGAAGATGGCCCGCACTCCTGTCTGTCGCACGGTTCCCGCCAGTTCGGCGAGCTGCTGACTGCTCGTCTCGGCGAGTGTCCCGCCTCCGGGAATCACCGTGCCGATGACCTGGAAACCGTAACGCGCCGCGAAGTAGCCGAGCGTCTCATGGTTCGTCACGAGCTTGCGGTTCGAAGCGGGGACAGCCGCGAGCGTCTGTTCGATCTCGGCGTGCAGGTCCTGCACCGCCCCCATGTAGGTATTGGCGTTGTGGGTGAGACTGTCGGATGCCGCGGGGGCAACCGTGGCCAGGCTGGTCGCGATGAGCTCCACCGCCTCGACCATCCGCAGCGGATCCTGCCAGAAGTGGGGATCCAGTCCGTCCTGCTGTGGCGGGGAGGTGGCTCGCTCTGACATGCCTTCGTGCTCGGCTTCGTGGTCGTGTTCCAGCAGCTGGGGTTCCGAGTAGGGAAGCGGGTGGATGGCCTCGGCGACCCTGACCACGGTCGTGCCGCGTTGCTCGGCGGCGGCAAGAGCGTCGAGAAGACTGCTTTCCAGGCCGAGTCCGTTGGCCACGACGATGTCCGCCTCCTCCAACTGCTTCACTTGGGTGGGGGAGGGTTGGAACGCATGGGGGTCGGTGCCAACCTGCATGAGCGGGATGACACGGCCGGTGTCGCCGACGACTTGTCCGACGACGTCCCCGAGGATCGACGTCGTGGCGACGACCTGGAGTTCCTTGGCCTCCACCGGCCGGGACGAGGGTGCGTCGCCACAGCCGGTGACTGCGACAGCGATGGCGCCGGCTACGATCGCGTGCAAGCACCCGTCCAAGAACCTGGCACCCACGCGTCGTCGCTCCTCGTACGTCATCGGGCAGCATAATGAGAATGGTTCCTAGGATAAACACCGGGTCTTGGTCTGTTCCCTCTCGAGTATGGGCGTGCGGTTCGCCCACGCCGTGGGGAGAGGACTGAGGTCGACCCCTTGGCCCGCAATCCGGCATAGTCAGCCGCGGAAGCGGAGAGACGGTGCGGAGGGCGAGGTAGGCGAGAGTGGAGGGCGTGGTGCGACGTTGAAGGCGGATGCGAGCGTGAACGGGGATCCGAACATCTCGGTCAACATTCAGGACTTGACCGTGGCCTACGGACAGCAGTTGGCCCTGCGGATCTCGCGTTTGACCGTGCCGGCGGAACGCATCACAGCGGTCATCGGACCGAACGGATCCGGCAAGTCGACGCTGCTCGACGCGGTCGCCGGTCTCGTGACACCCGTCGCAGGCGGAGTCGAGGTGTTCGGCCGGCCTCCCGCGGTCGCGCGTCGCCACGTGGCTTATGTCTTGCAGAACACGAACCCCAATGAAGTCGTCCCGCTGACGGTCAACGAGGTCGTCGCCATGGGCCGCTACGCCAGCCTGGGAACGTTCCGTCCGCTCCGCAGCCGCGACCGACATGCGGTGAAGCGGGCCATGCAGCGTCTTGCGATCGACTCATTGGGGCGCCGTCACCTGACGGAGTTGTCCGGAGGACAGCGGCAGCGGGTCTACGTGGCGCAGGCTCTCGCCCAGGAGGCGGATCTCCTGCTGCTCGACGAGGCAGGAAGCGGCCTCGACTTGCCGACCAAGGAGCGTATGGCCGAGATCCTGGTGGAGGAACGAGACGCTGGCCGGACCGTCATGTATACGACCCACGACGTGGGGGAGGCAGCGGAGGCTGACATGGTCGTGCTCCTCGCGAGAGAGGTCGTGGCGGCCGGGACAGCAGAAGCCGTGCTGAACACCAGCAATCTCGCAGCCACCTACGGAGCCCCGATCCACCTCGCCGGGGCGGGGACTGTTGTTCTGGCCGACTCCCGTCACCCTCATCACTCAGCGTGAGGGCGACGAGGCGAGCGCCCGGCAATTCTGATAGCTATTCTCAGAACGGGGCCAGGCTCTGCTGTGAGGTCCGAGCCGTGAGCGGCACGTCGTCGGAGCGAGGCGAGAGGAGCTGTCCCAGGGCCCCTAACACGGGCGACGGGGATGGTCGTGAGCGGAGACATACACGACGAGGTGGCACAGCGGCTTCGCCGCGTCCGCCAACGCTATACACGCGGTCGCAGGGAGCTCGTCGACACGCTCACGGCGGCCGACCGTCCGCTCTCCATCCCGGAGATCATCGACACGCAGCCTGGACTACCCCAGAGCACGCTCTACCGCAACCTCCAGGTGCTCGAACAAGCAGGCGCGGTCCGACGAGTCGTGGCCATGGCCGACACGAGTGCCCGCTTCGAGCTCGCCGAGGATCTCACGGCGCACCATCACCACCTCATCTGCATCTCCTGCGGCTCCGTGCGGGACTTCCAGGCATCCTCGAGGCTCGAGCGCATGCTCGATGAGGCCCTCGACGAGGCGGGTAGACGAGACGGCTTCATGGCTGACCATCACCGCCTCGACCTCGTCGGGGTCTGCCGCGACTGCGGCTGACCCAGCGGCTCGGCCCGCTTCGGCGGAGCCAGCGCGTCCCGGAGGGAGGACGCAACCCAGCCAACCAGGTCGTCGACGCCTGTGGAGGGCAGTGGCAGTTCGAGCTTCTCGGCCGAAGCTAGCCAACGGGCGCCGGGGAAGCGTCTTTGGAGGCGGACGTGCTGGGATTCGGCGAGGTGGACCGGGCTCACCCGCACCATCCGGTTCGGTAGCAACACGACCTCGGTCACCCCCCACCGGCGCAGAGCTGCCTTGAGGGCCGCGACAGCGAGCAGCTGCTCCGCCGGCGGGGGTGGGGGACCGAAGCGGTCCGCCAGCTCGGCTCGTACTCGGCTGACTCCAGCCGCGTCGCGTACCGCCGCAATCTTCTGGTACAGCTCCAGCCGCAGCCTCTCATCGGACACGTAGTCGATCGGTAGGTGCGCGTCGACCGGGAGCTCGAGCTTTATCTCGGCTTCCTCCTCGAGGGGTTGGCCGGCGAGGTCGGCGATCTCTTGCTTGAGCATCTCGGTGTAGGTGTCGAACCCCACCGCGGCTACCTGACCTGACTGTTCGGCTCCAACCACGTTGCCCGCTCCGCGGATCTCGAGGTCACGTAGGGCGATGGCGAGGCCGGAACCAAGGCGAGCGTGCTCGCCGATTGTCTGCAGCCGCTCGTAGGCACCCTCGGTCAAGGCTGCGTCGGGCGGAAAGAAGAGGTAGGCGTAGCCGCGTTCCGTCGAGCGTCCCACTCTCCCCCGCAGCTGGTGGAGCTGAGCCAGTCCGAGCAGGTCGGCCCGCTCGACGATCAAGGTGTTCGCGTTCGGAACGTCCAGCCCGGACTCGATGATCGTCGTGCAGCAGAGCAGGTCGAACTCGCGCTGCCAGAAGCGGACCATGACGCGCTCGAGGTCGGCCTCCGGCATCTGGCCGTGGGCGACCTCGATGCGGGCGTCCGGGACGAGCTCTTTCAGGTGCGCAGCGGCCTGGGAGATCGTGTCGACCTGGTTGTGCACGTAGAACACCTGCCCGTCGCGAAGCAGCTCGCGGCGTATCGCGAGGGCAACCTGGGCGTCGTCATACGGTGCCACGACCGTGTGGATGGGCTGGCGATCCTCAGGGGGGGTCTCGATCACCGACAGGTCTCGGATCCCACTGACGGCCATCTCGAGGGTGCGGGGAATCGGCGTCGCCGACATGGTCAGCACGTCGACGCTCGTGCGCAGCTGCTTCAGTCGCTCCTTGTGGCGCACCCCGAAGCGCTGTTCCTCGTCGACGATGACGAGCCCAAGACGCCTGAAGGTCACGGTCCGACTGAGCAGGGCGTGAGTGCCGATGACGAGATCGACGCTGCCCGCGGCGAGGCCATCGAGGATCTCCCGGCGCTCCCTGGGTGACACGAAGCGGCTGAGCATGCGCACCTGGACCGGGAATCCTGCGAAGCGCTCGCGGAAGGTCTCGTAGTGCTGCTGTGCCAGCAGCGTGGTCGGTACGAGCACCGCCACCTGCGCACCGTCGAATACCGCCTTGGCCGCGGCCCGCACCGCCACCTCGGTCTTGCCGAACCCGACGTCACCGCACAACAGCCGATCCATCGGACGGCCCGACTCCATGTCCCGCTTGATCTCCTCGACGACGGCGAGCTGATCAGGCGTTTCGACATACTCGAAGGCGTCCTCCAGCTCTCGCTGCCAGGTCTCGTCCGGCCCGAAGACGTGGCCCTCAGCGTGGAGGCGGGCCGTGTAGAGGCGGATGAGCTCTGACGCGATCTCCCGGACCTCACCCCGGACGCGCCGTTTCGCCCGTTCCCACTCCGCTCCGCCCAGTCGCATGATCGCCGGTTGATCCGCCCCCACATAACGGGCGATCGCGTCGACCTGGTCGGAGGGAACATAGAGCGTGTCCCCCTTGGCGTACTCGAGCACGACATAGTCTCGGCTCGCGGTGGACCCCGACGGCGTCGGCACGCGCCGGGTCTCCATGCCGATGTAGCGGCCCACGCCGTGAGTGCGATGCACGACGTAATCGCCCGGTTCGAGCTCGAGTGCCGCCTCCTGAGCGGACGCTCGCGTACCCAGCCGTCGTCCAGCACGCCGTTGGCGCCTCGGCCCGAAGATGTCGCACTCGCCGAGCAGGGCGAGGTCGAGTTCGGCGGCGAGGAAACCCTGCCGCAGCGGACTGGCGACGACGTCCACCAGGCGGCCCGCCTCGTCCGCGGCAGTGGGGCCGAGGGCGTCAAGGCAGCGCGCCGGCGTGCCCTCCTCTCGCAGGAGCTCGCTCAGCCGCTGCGCCGGTCCGTGTCCCGCGGTGGTGGCGACCACACGTGTACCCGTGGCGAGGAGAGTGCGGCCACGTTCGGCCAGTGCCGCCGTGTCGCCTCGGAAGCTGTCCCAGGACTGCCCGGGCAGAGGCTGCACTGCTCGCGTGCCCTCAGGTGCGAACGGCGTCAGTTCCCAGACCGGGCCACGTGCGCGCTCGAGGAGAGCCGCGACACTTGTGTAGCCGGAGTCATCCGGCCTGTGTCCTGCCGCCGTCTCCCACGCGACCTCGAGCAGCGCCTCGGCCTCCTCGCGCAGCTTGGCCGCCCGTTCCCGCACGACAAGAGGGTCGACGAGGGCGATCCCGCCGCTGGCGAAGTCCGTGAGCAGCGCTGGGCGCGGATGGAGGAGGGTGACGAGGGACTCGACGCCTTCGAACATGATGCCCTCGGCGAGCTGCTCGAGGCGGTCGGCGATGCTCGGGAGAGCCCGGGCGAGCTGGCGGGCGCGCGAACGCAATTCGTCGTCGAGGACGAGCTCACGGGCAGGATCGACTTGGACCCCTTCTAGCTCGCCTGTGGAGCGCTGGTCGGACACGGAGAACGAGCGCAGCGAAGCGACGTCGTCCCCCCAGAACTCGACCCGTACGGCATGGGGCGCGGCGGTGGGAAAGACATCGACGATTCCCCCTCGTATCGCGAATTGGCCCCGCGCCTCGACCTGAACGCTGCGTTCGTAACCGAGCTCACCGAGGGCTTCCAGGAGTTCATCGAAACCCTGGTAGCGGCGGTCGAGCCTCAGTGGTGCGCGTCCGACCTTCGGGTCCATCGGTTGCAGTGCGGCCCTTACGGGTGCAACGACAGCGGCGAGACCGCCACCCTGGGTTTCAACGCGTCCATTGCTGACGGCGTCGTGCTGACCGCTTCGAAGTCGATTGAGCACGGCCAGGCGCTGGCCCACGGTCGCGGCCTGGGGGCTGAGACGCTCGTGGGGCAGTGTTTCCCAGGGTGGGAAGAGAGCGACCTGTTCGTGGCCGAGGAAGGCCGTTAGTCCGTCGAAGAGTGCCTCCGCATCTGAGGTACGAGCGGTGACGACGAGCAGCGGAGCGGCACGTTCGGCGATGAGAGAGAGGACGTAGGGACGCACCGACGGGCTGGCGACGAGCTTGCCCGCCTCGAGGTCGTCGACGAGGCGATCGCGGCCACGGGCGAGCAGCCCGGCTAGGGGGCCGGACGCGAGGCGGGGTGGCGAGCTGAGAGTGCTCATGTCTCCCAGGAATCCCGTGGTCGGGCGGGACGAGCGCGTCCCGCAGAAGAAGGCGGTCGGTTCCCCGCCGTAACGTCAGCTGCGGCGGTGAATGCGATTCTGTGTCGGTTCCAGGCCTTCGTGCACGAGCCCGAGAACGGCGTCGGCGGCCTCTTCGACGGCGACGTCGATCTCGGCCTGTTCCCGGGCAGTGAATCTGCTCAGAACGTAGTCTGCAGCCTCCATCCGCCCAGGCGGGCGGCCGATGCCGATCCGTACCCGCACGAAGTCGCGGGTGCCGAGACTCCGCACGAGATCGTCGAGCCCGCGGTGGCCTGCGGTGCCTCCTCCGATCTTCAGCCGAACAGTTGCAGCCTCGAGGTCGAGGTCGTCGTGGAGTACGACGAGGCGTTCGGGGGGGATCTTGTACCAGCTCGCGGCCTGACGCACCGGTGCCCCAGATTCGTTCATGAACGCCATGGGCAGGGCGATGACGAGTCGTACCTCGCGATCCCGAGCCTCAGCCACCTCACACCGCACGCGCTTGTTCGGCTTCAGGGAGACACCGAGACGCCGGGCGAGGAGGCGAACCGCTCGGGCTCCGACGTTGTGCCGGGTTGGGCCATAAGCGGCATCGGGGTTGCCGAGGCCGACAACCAGCCAGCGCTCCTCCGATGAGGGTCCGCCGTTGCCGCGACCCAAGAGCCACGAGAGCACGACCGCTTCGCCTCCAACCAGGATGGCGTTCGACTACGACCCGCCCCCGCCCGTCTCCTCCGGCTCCTGCGACCGGCTGCCGATAGGGACACCCTCTTGCGGCAACCCTCCCATGGGAGCCGCCTGCGGAGGCATCGCTGCGGCCTCTTCCGGCCGTTCCTCCTCCTCGACCTCCACGAGGCTCGGGGCCGTGCAGGTGACGACCGTTCGGTCGGCCTCGATGTCGAGCTCCGCTCCACTTGGCAGCGGCATGTCGGCGACCCGCAGCACATCCCCGATGATCATGTCGCTGACGTCGAGTGTGAACGATGGGGGAATGTCGAGTGGCCTGACCCGGATGGGGACCTGATGGAGAACCTGCGAGACGACCCCCGGGGAGGAGACGTCGTCCACGCCTTCGAGGTGGATGGGCACCTCGACACGGACCAGCCTCTCCCGCTCGAGGGCGAAGAAGTCGACGTGCAGAAGGTCACCTCGCACCGGATGGCGCTGCACTTCGCGAGGGATGGTGAGGTGCTGCTCGCCATCCACGTCGAGCTGGACGATGACGTTCCCTCCGGCCTCGGTGTGGAGGACGTGGTAGAGGTCGAGGGCATCGACATGCAGGCTCGTCGTCTCAACGTCAGCTCCGTAGACGACAGCTGGGACCCTTCCCTCCCTTCGCAGCCGTCGCGCCGCGTTCTTTCCGGTTTCGCTACGAACCGTGGCTGAGAGCTTCACCTGGTCGGCCATCGGTCGTGCTCCTTCGAGAGCAGAGCTAACGCACTTCGGGGGCTATTCATCATGGCAGCGCACCGACGGAGGGCCTCAGGCGCCGGCCGGGGTGGCGGACTCGAGGAGGAGGTGCGCCTGGTCGGGACCATTTCGGTCACTCGAACTGCACCCGAGTAGCCAAACGGGTGATTGGAGGGAGGGTAGCTGGCCTGCTGGCGCCCCGGCAACAGGGCATCGGGTGCCGCCCCGTCCAGTCCCGACGGCCGCTAGCGCCAACCACATCAGTTCAGCGACGGGTCGTGGGGGAAGGTGCGGTAAACACCACCCTGGCGCCTGAGGACGTGCTGCCACAGCCCCTCGGGCTCGGAGCTGAAAGCATCGCCAGGCTCCGCCTCGACCACGAACCAGGAACCAGCAGCGACCTCGGCCTCGAGCTGCCCGGCAGCCCAGCCCGCATGGCCCGCGAACAGCCGAACCTCATCGAGCCCGATCTCGTCCGGGGAGCGGCTAAGGTCGAGCATGCCGAGCTCGCCGATGACCTGCTGCCAGCCTTCGACATCCATGCTCCCACGACGGCAACCCAGTCCTATGACAGCGTTGGGCTCGACCGGCCCCCCCACGAAGACGACGGAGGGCTGGGCGGCAAACCGGTCCCAGTCCTGCAGCGTGACAGCCACAGCGACTTCGCTCGGCCGGTTTAGGATGACACCGAGAGCACCATCGGCCCCATGATGGAGGAGCAGCACGACGCAGCGACGAAAGTTGGGATCGACCAACGGCGGAGCCGCGACGATGAGCCGCCCTGTCAGCGTGGTCTCGACCATGACCGTTCGGGGCAGTGTCTGCTCGTGATCCCGCGTCGCCCGCCCACGGGAACACGTCGCGATCAAGCGAAACAGGTTATCGAAGCGGGTCGACGGAAAGATGGAGCCGCAGCCCGGCCACCCGAACCGCGGCCTCGCGCCTCTTCGCCGCCACCCTCGGCCTCGTGATCCCGGTTCGACCTCCCGAAATGCGGCAAATCATTCCTCAAGTCGCGGTGTGAGCGGCCGATACCTAAGTCTAAGACCCGTTCCGGGCGTGTTGTCCCGGAGTGATGACAGCGAGTTCCGACCAGGGGAACCTCTCGATGACTCTCACGCGACGCATCCTCACACTAGGGGCCACAGCGCTGGCAGCGGTGGCGATCGCAACACCGGCCCTGGCCCATCAGGACCCGAACAATGCGACCACCAATGACGAGCACAACCACGCCGTCACCTACTGTCGCGACAGCACCCAGCATCCTGGTGAAGGCGATGTCATCACCACCAGTGAAAAGCCAAGTGGCAACTGGCACGAATGCCAGTCGGGCGAGGCTGCCGGCTATGAAGCGGCGCGTAAGCAGCGCTACGAAGCCGAGGCAGCCGCGCGGGAGCAGGAGAGCCAGCGCCGGCAGCAGGTGATCGCCCGCGAGCAGGCCGAAGCGGACACCCTCGAGGAGCAGGCGAAACTCTGCACGAAGCAGCCGTCGCTAGCCGCGTGCAGCCCTTACACCAGCAGCGTTCCCCAATCCAAGCCTGCCCCGCCGAAACCCGTCTCGTACCACCGTGAGACGCAGCAGGAGAAAGCGTCCCGTTACGGCAACCCGGCCGGTGTGGAGGTCCGTCCCGTCGCGGATCGGCCCGAGGACGAAGGCTTGGAGGACGCCGTCGACGTTCCCGACACGGATGGCTTCGCTCTAATCGATCGCGCGCTACGACCCGGACCGCGCAACCTCGTTTGGTTCTCCGCCGTCGCAATGGCAGCGATCGCATCGCTCGGCTACGGTCTCTGGAGGATCCTGTTCGTCGGGGACGTTTAGAACATCCCCGCCCCTGGAGCCCCCGCACGGGGGCTCCATTGCGTTGTTCCAGCCGGACGCGGCCGGCTCAGACGTTCTCGCCCCGGAAGATCTCCGAGACCGACTCGTCTTCGAATACAGCCCTCAGCGCCGAGGCGAGGATCGGCGCGATGGACAGCACGACCATCTTCTCGGGCCGTCGCTCGGCTGTGATGGGCAGGGTGTTGGTAACGACGACCGTTTCGATCTCCGACTCCTGCAGCCGCTCGAGCGCAGGGCCCGACAGGATCGCATGGGTCGCGCACGCGATTACCCGAGCCGCCCCGTGAGTCTTGAGCACCCGAGCCGCCTGGGTGATGGTCCCGGCCGTGTCGATCATGTCGTCGACAAGGATTGCGGTCTTGCCCTCGACGTTGCCGACGACCTCGAGTATCTGCGCCACGTTGTGGCCGGTTCGCCGCTTGTGCAGGATCGCGATCGGGGCGTGGAGGTGGCCGGCGAACTTCTCCGCCAGCCGTACCCGCCCCGCGTCCGGCGACACCACCACCCGGTCCCGCTCGCCGACGTGTTCTGCCAGCCAACCACCCAGTAGCGGCAGGGCGGTGAGGTGATCGAACGGCTGGTCGAAGAACCCTTGGATCTGACCGGTGTGGAGGTCCACGGACATGCAGCGGTCAGCCCCGGCCGCTGCGAACAGATCGGCCATGAGCTTTGCCGCCACCGGTTCTCGCGACAGGGTCTTCTTGTCGGAGCGGGCATAGCCGTAACAGGGGACGACTGCGACGATCCGCTTCGCCGATGCCCGCTTGAGAGCGTCGATCATGACGAGCTGCTCGACGATGTGATCATTGATGGAGCGCTCCGCCGTGCTGCAGTGGGACTGGATGACGAACGCGTCGGCACCCCGAACCGACTCCAGGTAGCGACAGTACAGCTCACCATTCGCGAAGCGGCCAAGTCTCGCCTCGCCGAGACGCATGCCGAGGTGGTCGGCGACCTCGCGGGCGAACTCCGGGTACGCCGACCCGGAGAAGAGCATCATCCGCTTCTTTGTGACCACTTCCATGTCAACCGGTCCTTGCCTGAATTCGTGCGGCCCCAGCCCCTCAGCGCACTCCGGCCCAGCCATCCCGCACCGGGGACCGCTGGCGGCGGGCACAGATTAGCGCGTCGATTTCTCCGCCATGGGGCCCGCCTGTCAGGCCCACCCGCCCCATCCGAGTCACGGCAAGAGGGCGTGGCGGACGAAGGCGATCAGCTCCTCCTCTCGGCGGGCGAGGGCGGCCGCCCCGGTCGACGCACCCCCCACGGCACGAAACACGCCAGCCTCGGTCAGCGAGCCGACGACCGCCGTATAGAGCGTGAACAGCAGCAAGGCTGGATCCTGCCGGCGGAAGGCACCGCAAGCCATGCCTTCCTCGAGATGCGCAAGGGCTCGCAGTCGCAGTGGCTCGAGCCCCACAGCTACACGCTGAACCGTCTCGTGGCTCTTGCGCGCCGCCTCTCGCGCGAACGGAGGCAACTCCGGACGTTCGCGGGCCAGGGCGAACACCGCTCGGATGACGCGCTCCACCCGCTCCCAGCCTTCGGACGGGTCGTCAATTGTCCCGCCCGCGTGCTTGGAGCAGCCGAAACCGCTCTCACACCCGTCGAGCGCCGCGGTCAGGGCTTCGCGTACCGCCGCTACGAACTCCTCGACGCAAGCCTCGAACAGCGCCTCCTTCGAGGGGAAGTGGTAGAGCAGGCTCTGCTTGCGCACTCCCACCGCCTCGGCGACCTGCTCGAGACTCGTGGCGTCGTAGCCGCGAGAGCCGAAGAGGCGCAAGGCGGCAGGGACGATGGCGCGACGCGTTGCACCTCCGGCTCGAGTCATCCCGGAATGCTCAGGTAGTGCCGTCCAGCGTCCTGCCCCCACCGAGCAGACGGGTCGCGGTCCTTGCCAGGACTTGTCTCGCCGCACACGCCGAGACCGCCCCCAGGCCAAAGACAGCTGCTGCCCCAGGAAGCTCCCGCGGTCTCCACCCAATCGCCGGCTAGACGCGAGAACGTGGCCATGCCCGCCGGGGGGTCGATGAGGGACGAGTCGCGTCCCACACCCGCCGCCAGCGGGGGCCCGGAGGACCGCTCGGGTCGTCGCTCTCATCGGCCGCCGCTGCGCGCTGAGCCTCCCACCACGTCGCTTTGTGCTCGTGCAACGAGCGGGCCAGCGCCGCCCTGACCCGCTCATTCAGTTCGACCGTGCGCTCACCGGCTGCCGGCACGACCGGAGCCCCGAATCGGACCGCGACCGGCGGCCGGCCCGGCAGGGGCCATGCCCGTCCTCGCGGCATCGCCCGGAATGCGCCGTGCACCGCGACGGGGACGAGGGGTGCACCCGCATACGATGCGAGCATCGCCGCACCGCGCTTGAAATCCCCCATCCAGCCATCGTGGGAGCGCGTCCCCTCGGGGAACACGAGGAGATTCCAACGCTGTGCGAGCAGGTCACGTGCGACACCCACCGAGCGCAGCGCCCCGGCCCGTTCGACAGGGAAGGCGTTGAAGACCAGCGCGGTGGCATGGGCCCGCCACCAGGCATCGAAGAAGTAGTCCGCGGCGGCACCAACGGCGGTGCGCTCCTGCCAGGCCGGCGGCAGGGACGTCAGGATGAGTGGTGCGTCGAGATGGCTCGTGTGGTTTGCGACGAACACGACCGGCGGGCGCAGGCCATCGAGGACGTCACGGCCATGTACCGAGACGTCGACCTCGGCGTGAAGCAGTGGTCTGAGCCCGAAGCGAAGGATGAGCGCCCGAGCCTGGCAGGCCCCTGGTCTCCGTGCCCAGTTCAGATCGCGATTGGAGGTCACGACGGCGGGAGGCTCGACCGACTCGGGAAGCAGCGGCTGATGCCCCCAGCGCCAACCTCGGGCTATGGCGGCGAGGTCGCTTGCGAGTCCCACGATCACCTCACGTCAGCCAGTAGCAGCGGGGGGCATTTCAGTGCCGTGATCCGGGGTGACGAGCCCACCGTGTCCGAGGCGATTTCGAGGGCGTCCGCCAGCGTGGACGCCGAGCGGAAGCCGAGCCGTTCGACGGTCCTGCGCTGGCCTCCCACGAAAATGACGTCCCCCAGGTGGTCGATCGCGTGTGCGGCCCAGTACCACATGTAGAAGGGATGGACGCCGTGATAGGCATAGGAGCGCCGGTAGAGGTGGATGAACCAGGGATCGGTGGCGAACTGCTGCTCGTACTTCGACTCGATCACTGCTGGGTCGGTGGTCTCGGCCAGGACCTCGTCGAAGAAGTCGACGTAGGAGGGGTGGTGGATCTGGTGGAACTCGCGGCGGACCGGATGGAACAGGATCATGACGCCGCCGGGACGCACGAGAGGCCGCCCCCGGTACATGTTGAAGAAGTAGCCGAGCCCTTCACACACGACGAGGATGGGGTTCATGATCGAGTTGACGTTGTAGGGCCCGATGTAGGGCAGGCCGGCCACGAGAACGTCAGCCTGGCCTTCGACCTCGACGAGTTGCTGGCGGTGAACGTTGCTGAGGGTGCGCTCGTGCACGGCGTCCGTGTCGCCCGCATGCACCCCGGTCACGCCGTAGGGGGCGGCGGCCTTCTGGAAGATGGCTCTCTTCGCGCTGGCGGGCAAACTGTCGGTGACCCGCTTCGTGGCGAGGAAGGAGGCCTGGTCGGCGAGCGACCATTCCCATTCGCGCTTCATGAGGAACTCGACCGGCGGCCCGAAGGCCTTGTTGTCGAGAGTCGTCTCGATGGTGAAGACCCGCACGTGCTCGGCGAGCAGCCGCCCCATCCGTGAGCAGCTGTCGTGCAGAGCGCTGGACGTCGGATCCATATAGGAGCGCGAGTGCAGCATGGTGTGAACATTGTGGTGGGCACGCAGGCTGCGATAGGAGGCGAGCCCGACGGGAACGCTCTTGTGTCCGCCGTCCATGGCCACGAGGTTGATGTTCACGTACACGACGAGGTCGCTCGTCGCGGCTCGGGCGTTGATCTCGACCACCTCGCCGCGTTCCGTCTCACCGAGAAAGGCGAGGTTCGCATGGTCCTCAGCATCATGGTTGGTGAGGTCGTGAGGCCAGAAGGAGCGGAAGACCCGCTCTCCGAGGCATCGCCGGAGCTCCTCGGGCGTCATACGCCGGTGCAACGAGTTCGCCACGAGGAGTTTCACGTCGTCGACGCCGGCCCGCGCGGCACGCTCGAGGACCTTCTCGATGACGAGCTGGCGGACATCGGGCAGTCGCATCGGAGGCAGTGGCAGCGAGATGTCGTCGAAGGCGACCGTCAGGCGCATCCCGGGGCGCAGCAGCGCGTCCAGTGGCTCTGAGTCGAGTGGCTGATCGAGCGCCGCCTCGATGGCTCCGCCGAAGTCCCGGAGCGCTGGTAAAGGATCGGGGGGGTAGACGACCCGGCTGCCGAGCGGGAGCCGCTCGAGTCGGAAGTTCTCACCATGATGGAACAGGAGCGGCGGAGTGCGCTTGTCCACCCGGAGCACGAAACCGGGACGACTCACAGTTGCTCCTTTGCTGCCGGGCTCGATCGCCGTGAAGCACCTTGCATGGCGGGGCGTGAGGTGTCGGCGAGGGTCTGCTCGCGGTCATCTGCAACGGCCTCAGACGCCGGCCGGGCTGGATGGGCCAGGCCGCCGCTGCGATCGAGGCGCGGGTCGAACGCCACCTTCACCGTGCCGAGCGAGCCGGAGTGGAGCGCGTGGTCGACCGCCTCTCTCCAGCGAGCGAGGGGGTAGGTGGCACCAACCAGCCTTCCGAGGTCGTGCTCGGCTGCGAGCTCGAGAGCGTCGGCGAATGCTCCACTGCCCGAGTAGGAGCCGATGACCTCGAGTTCACGCAGCCAGGCCGGTGACAGGTCTACGCCGGCGGGCATGCCGGCGAGCACGACCTTTCCCTGCGCTCGGGTGACCCGCAAGCACAGGTCGAGCGCGCTCGGCGAGCCCACGCAGTCAAAACTCACGTCGACCCCTCCCAGCAGGAAGGGCCTCGAGCGCTCCGGCTCGCAGCGAAAGGCGGCCGTGGCGCGACGTACCGCACCCAGCGCCTCGCCTGGACTGGTTACCGCGGAGGCGCCCAGCTGACGCGCCAGGTCGGCTTGGAAGCGATGCTTGGCAACGACCGTTATGCGGCTCGTCGTCGCCTGCTTGCGCAGCGCGATGAGCGTGAGCAGGCCGACCGTTCCGGCACCCACTACGAGGGCGTCATCCTCATCGGCAACCGCGGCGCGTCTCACGGCTCGCAGCGCGCACGCCATGGGCTCCACCATGACTGCCGTCTCGTCGCTCAAGTCGTCGCTGACGGGGTGCAGCTGAGAGGGGTGGGCGATGAGGAGCTCGGACCAGCCCCCGTCCGTGTCATGGCAGTAGCCACTCTGGAGGCCCGCGCTCACGTCACCTGCGGTCAGTCGTTCGCACAGTCCCGGCTCACCCACGGCGCACATCTCACAGGGCGGCTGGATGCCCCGCACCGTGCAGCCGAGGACGGGGTCGAGAACGACCCTCTGCCCTGTGGACAGGGCCGGCGAGGTCGCAGGATGGGACGCTGGCGGATCGTCGAGGTGGACGTCGTCGAGCAGTTCACCGACGACTTCATGACCCGGCACGAACGGCAGCGAAACAAGCGGCGAGAAGTAGAAGCTCGCACTTCCCATGAGTGTGTTCAGATCAGAGCCGCAGATTCCGGACAGACTGGGGCGGACACGGACCCAGCCGTTGCCGTTCGGAGACCTGACCTCCCGGTCGACGAGACGCAGCGGCGCGATTGGACCCGCCGCAACCCTCCGCAACCGCCCGGAGAGCGTCCTGGCTGCCAGGTAACGGGGGATCGAGCGGTAGAACTCGAGGCAGAGCGTCATGGCCCCGACCCGGAACGGAAGCCAGCAAGAGGGCCGCCATCGCCGATCGCCTGGCCGGCGGAGCGTTCTCCAGCGTCATCGAGGCCAGAGACCAGGGAGCCCGGCAGCCCGATCCTGGGGATTCCTGCCTCAGCCGGCCACTCCTCCACGGGCCAGTGGCGGGTCCGAGCAACCCGGTTGAGGGCTACCTCGGGATTGACGGCGACCGGGAATCCGACCGCCTCGAGCAGGGGCAGGTCGCTGAGGGAGTCCGCGTAGGCGTAGGACGCGGAGAGATCGGCCCCGCTTTCGCGGGCGTAGTCCCGTAGCCAGGAGGCGCGTGCCTCGCCCACCAGTGGAGGGCGGGTGAGATCGCCGGTAAGCCTGCCGTTGTCCTCCCGAAGACGAGCGCTCACCACCTCGTCGGCCAGTGCGGCGATCGGTTCGACGATGAAGTCGAGGGCACCGGTGATGAACACGACACGGTGTCCTGCACGGCGATGGGCGCGGATGCGTCGAGCGGCCGCGGGAGAAAGACGACGCAGGACCAGGTCGCCGAGGGTGGCGCGAGCCAGCGAACGGACCGCGTCCGCGTCGGCGCCCTCGTAGCCGCGGTAGAAGAGGCGCAGGAACTCCCCTCGGTCGTACCGCTCGGCCTGCAGCAGACGTGGCAGCCGAACGCCGGAACGGGCGAGCACCATCGCCCGCGCGGACCTGTCACCGCTGTCAGCGAGCCGAAGCCACAGGTAGGCCTCGACAACGTTCGAGTCGACGATGGTCCCCTCCACGTCGAAGACGGCGAGGATCGGGGGGGCGTCGGGACGCCGCGCCGGTAAGACCACCCGCGGCTCGGGACGAGCCGGAGGCGGCTGCCGCAGGAGTGCGGTGATCGCAGGCAGATGCACATTGATGAGGTAGTGCTGCCAGGTGAACGACGTCGAGTCGAAGCCGAAGTCGCTGCGGTCCGCGGGAGACATGGAGTCATGGAGGGCTTTCGCCCGATCGTCCGTGTAGATGACCTCCGCCTCGGCGTACGGGCCGTAGAGATCGGAGTAACGCCGGGCGAAGTCGATGCGTTGACGCAGTCCATGCATGCGGAGCGAACTCTCTCGCGCGAAGCGGCCGCGAGGCAGTCTTTCCACCAGCCTCTCAGCAGCGCCGAGTGCCCGTTCAGCAGTACGAAGTCGGCGCTCGACGATGCGACGGCCTGGAAAGCGCCATTCGGGCACCCGATAGGTGCCACGTCCCCATTCAGGCAGAGGCTTGTCGAGGAAGTAGGCGCGTGTGTGCTGGTAGATATACCGGAACTGAAGTGGGTTTCGGTTGCCCGAGCAGAGGTGGTAGACGCTGGGGCGGGCAGAGACCGCGCCGTTGGCAGTGCGCAGGTTCGCGGCGATGGCGATGCAACCGTTCACGACGAGATCGACCGGGATGAGGTCGATCACGCCTTCGGGGATGGCGGGGAACTCCGGCAGAGCGCCACGCCCGTAGCCGAGCATGACCGGGTCCGCCATTCGGAAGCCGGAGATCCAACCCGGGTAAGGGTGGCTGAGAGCGCTCTCGATTATGGACGGCCTCACAATCGCGATGGGGCCGTCGGCTGCGGTCTCGCCGAGGGCGACCTCGGTCAGCGCCTTCGTGAAGGTGTACACGTCTGGCCAGCCGACGCTGCGAGCCCTCGCCCGCCCCGCTGCCACTTCGCGTTGGCGAACCCACTGGCGGCGTAGCTCCTCCGCACGCCGGGCGGCGGACTGTGGACCAGCCTTACCGATCTCGTGCTCAGCTCGGCGATGGAGACGCTCGAGCACCTCCGGCCGACGCGAAGCCGCCTCGACATCGTCACGGATGCGGGCGGCGGCGGCAGCTTCCTTGCGCCAGTCCACGCCGAGCTCGAGGGCCTCCTCATGCTGGGTGCCACGCGTGACGCCGGCCACGTAGGCCGTCGAGACGTGAACGAAGGGCCGGTGGGCGGCGGCCTGCCGCAGCCTGAGCGTCCCGTGGAGGTTCGTGTCGAAGGCTTCGTCGACGGGGGGATCGAACGAGACGGTGGCCGCTGCGTGGATGACAAGGTCGACGTCCTCCGGAACGGTCACGTTCTGGAGGTCACCCGGGATTGGCCGCAGCTTGCTCGCCGCGAGCTCCGCTAGGCCGTCCGGGCCGAGACGCTTGCGGGCGGGGCGGAACGCGGGGCTGGCGAGCAGCTCACGCGTGCGAGCCTCGGGATCGCCGCGGATGAGCAGGTCGAGCCGCTCGAGCGGAACGTCGAGGAGAAGCCGCTCGAGCAGCGCGGTGCCGAGAAACCCGGTCGCACCCGTGAGCAGGATCCGCGCTCCCGCCAGCGACTCCCGGACCTCCATCCCCCCCCACCCACTGTCTACCGGGCGGCAGGCTATTCGGGAGTATCAGCGTCAGGCAACGTGGCGGCCGGATTTCAGGTCCGCCGGCTTGCCACCGACGGATGACGGGGGGGTCATACGGCTCGGCGGAGGAGAATGCTCGCTGTTTACTCGCCCTGACGCTGCTTTGCGCGTTTGCGTGCCGCCCAGCCCTCGATGGTGCGCTGCTCGCTGCGCTCGAGGGCGAGAGCGTCGTCGGGGACATCTTTCGTGATGACGGATCCGGCTGCGGTGAAGGCGCCCCGCCCGATGCGTACCGGGGCGACGAGCATGTTGTCGGAACCGACGAACGCACCGTCTTCGATTACCGTCTCGTGCTTCGTGAAGCCGTCGTAGTTGCAGGTGATGGCTCCAGCACTGAAGTTCACCTCTCGTCCCACGCGAGCGTCGCCGACGTAGGAGAGGTGCGGCACCTTCGAGCCCTCGCCGATCGTGGCGTTCTTCATCTCCACGAAGGCGCCGGCCTTGGCGCGGCGCTCGAGACGCGTTCCGGGCCGCAGGTACGTGAACGGTCCCACGGACGCTTCGGGTCCTACCGAGGCGCCGAGGACCACCGACTGCGCCACCGTGGCCCCGTCCTGAATCTCGGCGTCGACGAGCCGCGTGTAAGGACCGAGGCTCACCCGCTCGCCGATGTGCGTCTGGCCTTCGATCAGGCAGCCGGGCAGCAGGACGGTGTCGCGTCCGATGGAGACGTCGACGTCGACGTAGGTCGTGGCTGGGTCGACGACGGTCACGCCGCCGCGCATGAGTCGTTCGAGCGTCCGCTGGCGGAGCAACGCGCCGGCCGCGGCTAGCTGGACGCGGTCGTTGACTCCGCTCACGTCTTCGGCACTGGCCGGGGCGGTCTGCAGGTCGTGTCCCTCGTTCACGAGGATTCCGACCACGTCGGTAAGGTAGAGCTCGCTCTGCGCGTTGACGGGAGCGAGTCGTTTCAGCGCCTCGGCCAGACATGCCCGTTCGAAGAGGTACATGCCTGCGTTCGCCTCTCGCAGCCCCCGCTGGGTCTCGCTGGCATCGGCTTCCTCTACCACGCCCAGGACACGGCCGGACTCGTCCCGCAGGATGCGACCGTACCCCGTGGGGTCATCGAACTCGACCGTCAGCAGAGCCCCACTCGCGCTGGCACCGGCTTGGAGGAGACGTCCCAGGGTGGAGGCGGTCAGCAGAGGTGTGTCGCCCGGGAGGATGAGCACGCGTTCCACGGCGTCGTCGAGGGCGCGAAGACCCTGAGCGGTGGCATCACCGGTGCCGAGCTGACGCTCCTGGACGACGGTGACCAGCCCAGGCAGGCCAGCCGAGGCGGCTTCGGCAGCGACGTCATTCCCCTGATATCCGACTACAACGACCACTTGAGACAGGCCGAGCGGGCGTAGCGCCTCGATGACGTGACGAAGGAGTGTGCGACCCCCGATCCGATGCATCACCTTCGCAAGGTCCGAGCGGAAGCGGGTTCCAAGCCCGGCCGCCAGGACGATGGCACCACAGGGAGAAGGGTCAGTGCTCATCCCGTAGCCTCCGGGCGCTGCGCCTGACTCGAAGCCTCGCTTCTGTGCGTCTCCGTCAGGTCACCTTTGGTTCGCGTCAGGAGCGTACAGACGCGTTTCCTTCTCGTCGGGCTACAGGCTCTTGATCCCGCAGCCGCGGGGGTCGACCTCCTGTCGAGGAGCACTCAGGCGGGGCGTCCTAACCGCCGCCTTCTGCGCGTCCGCGTGTGATCCCAGCTTCTCTCAACACCGCTGCAGGTACGCCCACCTCCCGCCAAGCCGTGTAGGTGATCCCTCGCCGCTGGGAGTACTCCTTTGCGATGGCGATGAAGTCACGTTCCAAGGCCTCTCGATCGGCGGACTCCTCGAGTCCGGCGAGTCTTCGTTCCGCATCGAGCCGCTGCTGGATCAACTCGACGCGACGGGCCGCGTTGGGCTCCTCGTCGATCTGCGCCTGCAGGCGTTCGATCTTCCCTTCCAGTGACTGCCGGTCAACCGGCCTTCCGCGCTGACCGTTGCTGTGCAGCGCCTCGAGATAGTGGCGCACGACCTTCGCCTGCTGGCGCCCTCGTGCGAGTGCTTCCTTGTGCTCTGGACTCATCTGACCTCTGGCCATGCCCATCCTCCGGTTCCACTTCTAATGGTCCTTCGAGAGCAGATTACAACCGAATGCCTCGCGCTTCTATCCCTGCCTAGGTTCCTATTGCGAGGCCACGAGCCTGTCACCTGATGGGATCTGGGGGGTGCAATCTCGAGGATGTCTGCCTCTGACTCGTGGACCAATAGCCGCTGATGAGACGCTACAAGACTCGCTTCAGCGGGTGTTCACCTTGCGGGTGAGAAGGCTCGCCCCCAGGCAGGAGCGCGAATATTTGGGCGTGGACGATGACGCGTAGGTGACTCGAACGGACTGTATCCAGCCGTCACCTCGATCGAATTCCATGCCCACGAGTGCCGCAGGCTCGCCTCTAGCGGCCGATAGGAGGCTCCACGCGTACGAGGCCCTCTGAGTAGATGGGACATCTGCTCGCCGCGATTGCGACCCTCCCGACTCCAGCCTCGCCGCGCACGGGAGGGGAGCGGGTGCTCGGCTCTGCTACAGCCAGGGGTGCGAGACCCACAAGTCTCATCCGTGCTCCTCGAAAAGGGCGGAGAAGTGTGCCTGTGACTCACCTCTCAGACTACGCTTCCCGGCCAGTCCAGTCGCGGGAGGAAGCGTGATCACAGGAATAATCGGCTGGCTGATCGTCGGCGCGATAGTGGGGTATATAGCGCGGCTTCTCATGCCCGGACGCGACCCCATGGGCTGCCTTGCTACCTCCGCGCTGGGGGTCGTCGGGTCACTCGTCGGGGGAACGCTGGCAAATCTGCTTTTCGACGGGGAAGTGGAACTGTCGCCAGCGGGCTTCATCGGATCCGTCATCGGTGCGATGATCGTCCTCCTCGTCATTCGCCGTACTCGTCGCCCGCCCCGAGCCCGCATGTGACCGGAAAGCATGGAGCGGCCCGAGGCCAAGCCGAGGGCTGCGGCAAGGATTAGTGCCCTAAACGGCGGCACGGCAGGGATACGGGGTCAGGATCGGTGTCGGGGCGTGACGTGCGCCCTGGCCACTGCGGTGGCATCATGCGCGCCTCTCGCATCAACACCGGAGCGTCGAATACCCGAGCGTCTTACCTTCAAACAAGTGGCATGGGCCGTTGCCGCCTCGGCGCTGGTTACCGTCCCGGTGCTCGGCCTGGCCGTCGTAGGCTCCCCAGCGTCGGTGGGGGCCAAGGCTGAGCAGTGGCCGGCCATTCCTCCCCCCGGCCCCGACGATCCGGCAGCATCCCCCACTCCCGGCGCACACAGTGCGGCCCCGGCGGTCGCCCCCCAACGCTCAACCTCAGGGCCCCAGACGAGGGCGATCACCGTCGCCTTCGGCGGCGACGTGCACGGGGAGAAGCAGATCCGCCGGGCGCTCGAGGCGGGTGAACAGCCTCTGGCTGGGATGGCGCCGGTGCTGGCGGCTGCGGACCTCGCGATCGTCAACCTCGAGACGGCGCTGGGGGATGGAGGTCTGCCGGCAGACAAGCGGCACACGTTCCTCGCACCACACACGCTGCTCGTCGCCTTGAGAGAAGCCGGCGTAGACGTGGTGTCGCTTGCGAACAACCACAGCCTCGACTACGGCTGGACGACCTTGCGGGGCGGGCTCGCCCGGCTCGCGGATGCGGGGCTGGCGACCGTCGGGGTGGGGGAGGACGCAGCCAGCGCTTACGCCCCGCACGTCGTCGAGGTGCTTGGTGCACGAGTCGCAGTGATCGGCCTGACCCGTGTCATCCCGCGCAGAAACTGGGCGGCAGGTGAGGACCGACCCGGGCTCGCTTCCGGCTATGACTTGAGGCGCGCGGCAGCGGCGGTGCGGGCAGGGGCGGCGGCCGCTGACCATGTGATCGTCACCGTGCACTGGGGCACTGAGCTTGCAGGCTGCCCCGATGGCAACCAGCTCACGCTCGCCCGAGTCCTGCACGAGGCAGGAGCGGATGTTGTCGTGGGCCACCACCCCCACGTCCTGCAAGGAGTCGATCACGGCCCACACGGACTGACGGCCTACAGTCTCGGCAACCTTCTGTGGTATTCGACGGGACCAGTCACACGCCTCAGCGGCGTACTCACCGTCACCCTCGGCCCCGAAGGAGTGGAGGGTTGGCAGTTACATCCTGCAGTGGTAACCCCGAGCGGCTCGCCACTGCCTGCCGGCGACGATGACGGCAAACGGGCCCTCGAGCGCCTCGAACTGCTACCCGGCCACCCGACCTGCCTGCATCAGGCACCTTCCCAGCCTGGACCTCCTGCATTCGTGATTCGTGACGGCGTCGGCGGTCCCTTGAGCGGCGAGCAGGACCTGCAACCCCCTCTGCCTAAACCCTGATACCAGCTTTGAGGGCGGTCGTTTCCGCCCTCGATCAGGCCGATGAGGGGGACGAGTCCCTCGGCGCTCTTCGATCACCCGCCGCTCCCGCTTGGGGTGGACACAACTCGTGGGTATCTCCGCGCCTTAGCACCTGCTATCGGCATGGGCCGCCTCAGGCCCTACCCGATCGGACGGCTCGCCTTGATCAGATAAAGCGAACAATACAAGCAGACAGGAAAGAGACGGCCAAGGAAGTCCACACCAACCGCTCGTGGTGACCTGGACGTTGGGCGGGCAGCTTCTCGAGGCCCGGCGGGGAAGCCCGAGGTTCGACTGGCGAGAGACCGATGGCACGAATGATCGCGGCAAGAGCATTCTCGCTACTGGCGGCCATGATGATGGCGGTTGCGCCCTCCACGGCGCTCGCGAACCACAGGGGTCAACCGCACGACCCTGGCACGACGTGCAAGGACCTGGGTTTCGACGCGAATCACGAGTCTTCTCACACGGGTGATTGGGGTTCGGCGTCATGGCAGGGCACTGACGACAAGACGTTGGATCTCGTCGTCAACGACGGCTACACGATCGATCTCTGCGTGAAGGCCGGCCCGGAGGCCACGGTTGACGACGACATCGAGGGTCCGACGCAGGAAGTAGGCGAGGAAGCACGGAGGTATGAGCACGGCATCTCCCACATCGGGGTTCGCGTGACCGACGAGCCTCCCGAGGAGCTGACGGAGGAGCTGACCGAGGATCCGACGGAGGAGCTGACCGAGGAGCTCACCGAAGAGCCCACGGAGGAGCCGACCGAGGAGCCGACGCAGGAACAGACGGCGGATCCGACGGAGGAGCTGACCGAGGAGCTCACCGAAGAGCCCACGGAGGAGCCGACTGAGGAGCCGACGCAGGAACAGACGACGGATCCGACGGAGGAGCTGACCGAGGAGCTCACCGAAGAGCCCGCCGAGGAGTTGACCGAAGAGCTCACCGAGGAGCCGACGGAGGAGCCCACCCGGGAACAGTCTGCTGAACCCACCGAGGAGCCGACGCGGGAACAGACTGCGGAGCAAACCGAGGAGCCCAAGCAGGAACGCACGGCGGAGCCCCCGGACGGGTCCACGAAGGACTACTGCGTGCCGGCCGGTTCCAAATGGATGCTCGTGGAAAGGACCAACCCGTCGGCGGATCGTGACCGTGACGGCTTGAGGGACGGGGAGGAGCTGGTCGGCGCAGGCGGATTCGAGGTGGACGCGTCCCATACCTGCCCGCCCGCTAAGGAGACCCCGAAGCCGGCTCCGGCTCGTCTGCCACGAACCGGAGGGAACGTGCTGCTCTTCATGCTTGGCTTCGGGTCGATCGGGGTGGGTAGCTACCTGCTGCGGCTGTCGCGTCGGTAGTCAGGCATCAGGTGCCATCTGCACCCGACAGGCGGCGGTCCGAAGCTCTCAGGAAAGCTGGGGAGACAGGTACTACGGGCCGTCATGCGCGCCCCGTCCCGCATGTCAGACCGTCACGTCCGAGACAGAGACACTCTCCGGGTGAAGTCCAATCGGGCGGGGTTTCGGAAGCCGCGAAGCAGGGGGTCGAATCTAAACCGGGCCGATGGGATGGCGGGTAAGTCAACGAAAGGGGGCGACCGCGTGCGCTCTCGATCCGTACTCGAGGATGAGCCATCTGTGTTACGGCGCCCGTCTCGTTGTGGCCTTGAAGCCATCCCGATCCGGCCTATGTCCGTGGCCGGTCCTCGGTGCTGACAGAGGGAGCCTGGTGCCACCTCGAAGGCCTCATCCGCGGCTTCTCACTCAGACCGCAATATGTATCGTCGGTCCGAGTGGTCCAAAGTCCCTGTTACGAAATGGCGGTTCTTGACGTTCAGACTCCGTCCTTTTTCGCTCTGAACCATGCGGCAAGAGCTATTGCTGCACAAGGGAATCGGCCGTCTGAGGGGACACTCCTGGATCCGCGTGACGATGCACAAGTTTCCACACACTGTCTTCACGCCGGAAGATGCTCGTGACCCGCACAGCCACGGGCACGATCTCCTCCCGTCCAGCGACCTTGGTCTCGTACTGCTCTATCTCGACAATACATGCAAGATCTGGAGCCATATACGTAGCGAAGTTCTCGAAGCCAATGGCCCTGCCGTCGTGGTAATGCGATGTCGCATGATCCAGCCTCTCGTCAATGACCTGCCAGCCACGGGCGATGCCACCAAAGGGGTTGGCGAGGGTGATGTCGTCTCGATGAGACCAAATCTCCTTCGAGGGTTCAGGGTTTCCCTTTAACGAACTCATCCCACACCAAGTGAGATTGTTCAACTGCCTGGTCGAACTCTGCCATAACCATTGGGTATCGCCTCCATCCCTGGGAGATCGGCCACTGTTGCTTGGGCACGGGGCTGAAGGCAATCATGCCACTGAGCAGCCGCCATGCGCAGCGAGGTCGAAGGCTCGGGCTGCCACCTGTGCGGCTGGCCACCCGAGCAGTGGCCGCGCGCGACGTGCTCGTGTACGACTTGCAGTCACGCGACCCCTGCCTACGCCTAGCTCCCGTGAGAAGCCCCTAGCGACGCCCGTCTGGCGCGTGTCAACGGAGCAAGGCTCGCCGCGTGCCTGCTCCCCGGCCTGTTCGTCGGGAACCTCAGGTGTGACCGGTCGTGAGGAGGATGGTGGCGGTGAGCATCGCATCCCAGAGGCTGCGGTTATGACGACGGTTGCCTCCCACCACGATCGCTGGGACGAAATGTTCGAGTTGTACAAGGTCCGAGTCGAGGAGTACCACTTCCAGGTGAACCTGAACTGGGAGCGGACTCGCTACTTCCTCCCCTTCAATGTAGGCGTCGTAGGACTGGCCACCGGACTACTACGTTTCGGAGTCGACGGCCGAGCCCAGATCCTCGTGAGTAGCCTCTTCCTCTTTGGCGTCGTCGCTGCCCTGCTGTCACTGGCCGCTCACAATGGGCAGCACAACTACTATCGGCGAGCACGCGACTCCTTCCGCGTAATAGAAGACGAACTCGAGTTGCCCGAGGAGCACCGCTTAGGTGTGACACCTCGTATGCGCGACGAACACGGCTTCTGGCGGCGGGCGAACGTGACCAATGCCATCAACCTGCTGCTCGGCCTTCTCGCAGTCTTGAATGGGCTAGGACTCGTCTACGTCGTCTGGTTCGCCTAGCCGCTCCGCAGCCCCACTCTTGTCAGGGAAGTCTGGCACACTTCTACTACTAGGCGCCCCGCACCGTCGCCTTGCGCCGAGTTCGAGGGTGCCAGACCGGGGGAAACAGCCCTCTGAAGCGCGGGCTAGAGACACATGCGGAGGTGTGAAGCAGCAAGCTGATGTGAGACGAGCGGGTCTAGCATACGGCCCTCATGCCCGTGGGTGTTCTGACTGCGTCACGCCGCCCGTCGGTCTACTGCTGCACGAGGTACTCGGGTGATCGCGGAGTGGTTATTGGATCGGCGTGACGATGGACGATCCTCCACTCGCCGTCCTCACGTCGGAATATGGTCGTCACACGAAGCGCAACCGGCGTGATTCCGGGGGTGCCGCCAATCCTCACCCGGGCACGCTCGATCTCGAGCATGTACGCCAGATCCGCCGTCGCATACTCGGAGATGCGCTCGAAGCCATCGTGCTCGCCCTCCCGTAACTGGGAGGCGGCACGGTCCAGGATCTCAGCGACCTGATGCCATCCCCGCGCCGGGGGCCCAAGAGGGTTGGCGAGGGTGACGTCATCGCGCCGCGACCACAGCCTCTTCTGTGGCTCGGGGTCTCCTTTCACGAACGCACCCACCGTTCGGTGATACCGCTCGATCACTTCGTCGAGATCTGAAGCCGGCATCGGAAGCCTCCCAGATCGCTCGGCGCTGACATCGCTGCGCGAAGATGCACGTCTTGGGCTGTTTCGTTGCCATGATCTTGCCACGGGACCCCACTAGGGCCCGCAAACGCGCCCTAGATGGCCCTAGAGGCCAGAATGAAGAGCTGGGAGGCAGGGGGTCGAACCCTGCGGGACCCATGTCAGGTGTACGCACTGTTGCCTCGGAGTGTCACTGACCTGCGAAAAAACTTTCCTGTTGTTTCCTGTGGTGACGCCCCGTTGCCCTCCATGCCACGATTCCCGTGGTCACGCCGTGGTCACGAGAGACCGCTGTGGAGACGTGGGGAACGACCCCCGGGAGACGCCAGGTCGATCGTCACTTCGGTGCCGCTGGCCGCGCACAGGGCTGTAGGTCCTGTTGCTGAGCGACGGGCACGGAGTCGCCGCGACACTCTCGCCGGTCGGCTGGCGAAGGCTGGAGTGACGCCATCTTTGCGATCGGCGTTCTCCTGGGCTTCAGCGATGGCGATCCGACGGCGCGCTTGCTGTGCGGCCTCAGGCTCGACTCGCGCGCGATGCGGTCTGGCGGTATGGCGAAAATACCTGGTCGGGGTCGAAGCGCTGTTGGAGCTCGATTAGGCGTCGGTGCGCAGAGGTCGTGAATGCCTCGGCTACACGGTGCTGGTCGTCGTGGTCGAGGAAGTTGAGGTACACGCCAGCGTGGTGGGGCTGGAGGGCGGCGATGAAATCCCTGGCCCAGGCGGTCTCGCCATCGGCGATCGTCTCCTGTGGCTTCCAGACCGCGTTGACGTTGAGCTCATGGGCTACGTCGCGATGCGAATAGGCAGTGGCCTCGGGGTCGATCTCGGCAACCGCGCCGCCGAGGTGGAACAGGACCGCATAGCTCCATGGTGACTGGGAGCGGTCGGTGTGATCGACGATCTTGTCGATCACGTCGTCATCGAGTCGCCGGAGGCCGGCTGTCTTCCAGTAATAGTGCCACCCAGGGGGAACCCCGCCGTCGAACATGGACTGAAGGTTGGTGTAGGGGCGGCGCTTGACGAGGTCGAGCAGCGGGCGACCGAACGTCCGCATGGGGGCGAGCAGCCGTTCGGCGCGGCCGGGAGGGCCGAGGGCGAGCATCGCCACGACGCACACCGGTCGGCGGTGCAGCTCGACCGGTAGGTAGGGGGCTGGTGGTGCTCGTCGAAGGGCGACAACGGTGGATACCTCGGACGCCGACGCGACGAACTCCCTATAGGCGCCCAGAACCTCGGGCGCGTCTTCGAGCCCCCAGATGACCATCCCAGCCAGAACTTCGGGACCGATGGGGTGGAGGCGAAATGTGAACGTTGTTACGACGCCGAGCCCGCCACCGCCCCCGCGCAGACCCCAGAACAGGTCGGGATGGTTGCGTTCGCTCACCGTGAGGTGCTGTCCGTCCGCAAGGACCACCTCTGCGCCGAGCAGATTGTCGTCGGTGAGCCCGTGACGGCGCATGAGCCAGCCGATGCCTCCGCCGAGTGTGAGGCCGGCGACGCCCGTTCGGGAAACCGTGCCGCCGGTGGTGGCGAGCCCGAACGCCTGGGTGGCGGTGTCGAGCTCGCCCCACACCACGCCGGCCTGCACAGTGGCACGGGCCTGAGCAGGGTCGACCGTGATGGTCTTCATGGGAGCGAGGTCGACGACCAGACCGTCGTCACACACGGCATTGCCTGCCGCCCCATGGCCACCCCCGCGAACCGAAATGGGCAAGTCGCGCTCGCGTCCAAACCGCAACACCGCAGCCACGTCGGCTGCGGAGAGACACCGGGCCACATACCGAGGCCGACGGTCTACAGCGCCGTTCCACACGGCGCGCGCTTCGTCGTAGTCAAGGTCACCGGGGGTGACCACGTCACCCTCGAACCCGGGTATGAGCGACACATCCACCCGTGTCCGCCGCATGCGCTGGGACAGGAGTCTGCTGTCGCGGCGGTCAACTGCTCCGAGTGGAGGGAGCGGCGGGCTGCCGGCTGTTCGCTCCTGCTCGGCCCGCAGCCGCGCGTGAATCTCCGGCCCGGTGTTCCAAGTGGGCAGAGCCCTCAGCAGACCCCGAGGCCCGCTCACCCTGATCGCGCCGGCTCGAAGCGCGTCGGACCAATCGACCAGCCCGAGGTGCCACCGTGCGAACATGAGTGGGTCCTCGACCACGACGACGGCGTCATCGCCGAAGCCAGGATCGACCTCGCATAGCTCGCCCTCGCTTCGCTCGATCAGCAGCCACGCCTTCACCCAGCGGCCGTCGCGATTGAGGTCGCGGAACTCGAACCGCACCACGACTCGCCCGTCTGGGAGAAGATCATGTCGCAGGAAAACCTCGCACCACGCCCACAAGACGGCACCCGGCTCGGCGTGCTCGATCGCCACATCGGCCCACTGCTCCGCCCAGTCGGCGAGGGCGCTCAACACCGGCCACAGATCGCGCCCCGCCCGCGTCGGCTCGTACAGCGACCCGCGGCCCTCCGGCTTGGGACGGGTCTCGATGATGCCTACACGCTCCAACTCGCGCAGCCGACGTGTAAGCAGCGCCCGCGACAGCCCGGGAGCTCCCGCCGCGATCTCGTTGAAGGTGCGGCATCCCAGTAAGAGGTTGCGCAAGATGATTGGCGTCCAGCGCTCCGCCAGGATCTCCGACGCCCGCGCAACTGGACAGTACTGGTTGTAGCTCCGCATGCAGGCAGTGTCGTTCAGGTCGGCGGCGACGACTAGTGCTGAAAGTGAACCTCGCCTCCAACGATGTTCGAGTTCACAAGTTGTCCTTGCCGGGCATTGCCATGTCCCCGACGGTGACAAGGCACAAACCCGCCAGCCGTGGAAGCATCAGTTTGGCCCAAGGCATGCCTTCGGTGGCAAGCCATGTGCCTATCGGCAGGACTGGCGCCGAATGAAGGGAGAAAAACCATGCACGCACTGATGGGAGCGTCTCAGATAGATCCGGGCCGAGCTTCAGAAGCCGAGGCACTGTTGAACGACCGTTTCGTGCCACTGGTAAAGCAGATGCCCGGCTTCATCAGCGGCACATGGGCGCGCTCGGCCGACGGTACGCAAGCCCGCAGCATGATCCTCTTCGAGAGCGAGGAGGAGGCGAAGGCAGCGGCCAAATTAGTCGCTAATGGGCCACCACCCGGTGCCCCCGTGATCTTCCTCTCCGTTGACGTGCTCGAAGTCGTCGCGCAGGCATAGTCGGAGCGAGACCAGCCTCTTGGGCGCAGAGGGCACCCTTGCGCGAGCGTACGAGTGCAGCGTCGTCCCCACCCGCCGACGGCGTTGCCTCGACGCAGCGCTCGACAAACCTCGGACATCCCCGGACCCACGAGGTCATCGTCATCGCTGGCTATCAACGTCCCGTCTGCTCGACCCCGCCCCGGTTCGAGGAGCTGTCCGAGTTGGCGTCATGCGCCGAGGTGATGCCGAGATCTGGTAAAGCATGGCGGTGGGCACGAGGATCCGATGGCCGAACCGGATGGTCGGGATGTTTCCCGCAGCTGCGGCGCGATAGGCAGACCGCCGACTCGTGCCAAGCAGTGCTCCGGCCTGCTCGACGTTCAAGGTGGCGGGGCCCTCAGAGTCAGTCATCGAGTTCTCCAGATCCAGGCTCACTGAGGGAGTGGCCGTTGGAGCCGGGTGAGAGTGCCAGCGAGTACAGGATGTGCGCCAGGTGCTCAGGCGCAGATTGACCGGCTATTTCTTGCGCATGGCATCAGTTGACACTCGCTGAACCAGCCTGCAACTGCCCAACACGGCCAGGTACGCCTACTGTCGATTTCAGCCTCTAAACTGCCATAGACGCGAGATTTGCTGCTCGCCATAGGACCTTTCCGCCGGCATCCTCTTGCCTATGAAAGGCGAACACAGACTGGCACTCGTGGAGTGCGGCGCGGGGTCGGCGGGATGCTGAACATCGGGCGGATGGCGCCGGGGAGCCACGACTACTACTTGTCCGTCGTCGCCTCAGGTGCCGAGGACTACTACCTCGCCCGGGGGGAGGAACCGGGCCGCTGGCTGGGTCGCGCCACCGCCGACCTGCGGCTCGAAGGCCAGGTCGAGGCCGGCCAGCTCCACCGGGTGCTAACCGGCAGCGACCCTCACACGGGGGAGCGGCTCACGCGGCATCCTGCCCGGAGGGTGCCGGGGTTCGACCTCACCTTCCGCGCGCCCAAGAGCGTGTCACTGCTGTGGGGCCTGTCCGACCGGCAAGTGGCGGGCGAGGTGGCGGCAGCGCACGACGCCGCCGTGGACGCCGCAATCGGGTACCTGGAGCGAGCGGCGGGGTTCACCCGCCGGGGGGCGGGGGGCACCGAACGCGTCCCCACCACCGGGTTCGTAGGGGCGGCGTTTCGGCACCGCACATCGCGCGCGAACGATCCGCTGCTGCACACCCACGTGCTGGTGGCCAACCTCACGGAGACGGCCGACGATGGAGTGTGGCGGACGATGGACTCCAAGGCCCTGTACGCCCACGCTCGCACCGCCGGGTTCCTCTACCAGGCACAGCTGCGGTATGAGCTGACCACCCGGCTAGGCGTTTCGTGGGGGCCCGTGGTAAACGGCTACGCCGACCTCGCGGGCGTGGCGCGTGAGTGGGTTGCGCACTTCTCCCGTCGCCGCGCCGCCATCCTCGAAGAGCTGCAGGCGCGGGGAGAGACGTCGGCCAAGGCGGCGCAGGTCGCCACGCTGGTGAGCAGGCAGGCCAAGGAGCAGCAGGTCTCTGAGGCGGAGCTGCGGGCATTCTGGCGGCGCCGCGCCGCCCAGCTGGATATCGACCGCAACTGGACGTCGCAGATCCTGGATCAGGCCGTGCCGGAGCGACCCTCGACCGGTCGGCTCTATCGAGAGCTGGTGAGGGACGAGGCGCTGACCGACCACGCCTCCACGTTCACTCGCCGCGACGTGCTCCGCGCCGTCGCCGAACGCTTCCCCACGGGCGCCACCGTCGAGCAGGTCGAGCAGCTGGCCGACGCCATCATCGGCCATGATCCCCACCAGGTCATACCCCTCGGCGTCGTCCACGGGCAGTTGGCTGTGCTGGATGTGATCCGTCGACGCGACGGCACGGTCGTCCCTGCCGACTCCGGCGAGACCCGCTACACAACCGCGGGACTGCTGCTGGCTGAGCAGCGCGCCATCGCGCACGCCCTCAACCGGTGCGATGTCAACGCCGCCACCGTCGACGCAGCAACGACTGAGGCCTCGATCCGACGGCGGAGACTGTCGGACGAGCAGGCGGCGATGGTCCGCCAGCTCACCGGTTCCGGGCACGGCGTCGAGGTCGTCGTGGGCAAGGCCGGGACCGGCAAGACCTACGCCCTTGATGCCGCTCGTGCCGCCTGGCAGGCCGCCGGGATCCGG